>DATMLK010000131.1:0-4684 GCA_035570215.1 Acidobacteriaceae bacterium | reverse complement strand
CCCCCGGCTCAATCACACCCTCGCTCTGCGAGACGATCTCTCTCGGCTCAAACACGGGCTGTTCGATCCCCGGCAGCGGACTCACATCGATCATCAGCGACTCCCCCGCCGTCGGAGCCGCATGCAGCGCCTGAAAGAAACTCGCCGCCGGCCTCGCCTGCATCAGCGCCGTCCGCACCGAGTCCCTTACAAAGTCATGCACAAACGAGCCCTGCCGGAACCGCACCTCCGTCTTCGCCGGATGCACATTCACGTCGATCTCCTGCGGCGGCATCTCCAGAAACAGCAGCACCACCGGAAACGACGTCGGCGGAATGATGTTCCTGTACGACTCCGTCAGCGCATGCAGCACCAGCCGGTCGCGAATCAAGCGCCCATTCGCAAACACATAAATCGAATTCCGGTTCAGCTTCTGCAACTCCGGCTTCGACACGAACCCGCTCATCCGCAAGAATCCAGGCTCCGGCGGCTCCCAATCCTCCGCCCTCTTCCACGGCGGAGGCTCCGGCAACCCCGCCCGTGCAAAATCAATCTCTGCCGCCACCGGAATCAAGCTCTCGAACGTCTCGCGCCCAAAGATCTGAAACAGCCGCTCGCCCGCATCCGCCACCGCCGGCGCCATCACCAGTGCCTGCGTCGACGTATGCAGTTCAAAATGTTTCGTCGGATGCGCCAGCGCATAATGCGTCACCAGCGCCGCAACATGCCCCAGCTCTGTCTGCTCGCTGCGCAAAAACTTCCGCCGCGCCGGCGTATTGAAAAACAGATCCCGCACGGCAATCGTCGTCCCCGCCGGCAGCCCTGCATCATCCACGCGCAGCAGATTCCCACCCGAAATCTCGAGCTGCGTCCCCACCGCATCCTCCGGCGCCCGCGTCTCCAGCGTCACCCGCGCCACCGACGCAATCGACGGCAACGCCTCGCCGCGAAACCCCAGCGTCGCAATACTCAGCAGATCATCACTCGACCTTAGCTTCGACGTCGCATGCCGCTCAAACGCCAGCAGCGCATCATCGCGCCCCATTCCCTGCCCATTGTCGACAATCCGAATCAGCTTCCGCCCGCCGCCCTCAACCTCCAGCCGAATGCGCGTCGCGCCAGCATCCAGCGAGTTCTCCAACAGCTCCTTCACCACCGAAGCAGGACGCTCCACCACCTCACCGGCAGCAATCTGGTTCGCGACTTGGTCGGAGAGAACTCTGATGCGGCCCATGAAGAGATTTTAGATATTAGAGGTTAGATTTTAGGAACAACGCTTCGCGTCCATTACTTGCGGGCTTCCAACGAGGTGACCGTCGCATTGAGCATCCTACCCACCTCCGATGACAGCGAACGGCAAATCGATAGCTTTTCATTCGCGCCGTAGCCTAACCGCTCTGCAATGAGAAGCTGAGTCTGAACTTCATAGTTGGATCCTCGCGCCATACAAATGAATTGAAGCAACTGACCGTCGCTGTTACGGCCGTGACCCTCAGCAATATTGCTTGGAATTGAAACGGCAGCCCGGCGGAGCTGATTCGTCAGTGCGTACATTTCTTCGCGAGGAAACTCACGGGTCAGCTCATAAATTGCGGTCGTCAATTCTATGGCGCGCTGCCAAACAATACGGTCCCGAAACCCTTCACCCATCTGCAGCCCTGTTTTCCTAACATCTAAAATCTAATATCTAAAATCTCTCATCTATCCCCGATAAGATGGAGGCGCATGAAATTCGTAGCCCCAGTACGAGTAGCCGTCCCAGCCACAATTCCCACCACATCCTTCGCGTGCACAAACCCACCATGCTCCAGCGTGTCCTCGGCCATCTCCACAAGCCTGTCCGTATCTTTGAAGCGGTCGCACTGGAGCGGAAGTGTTCCCCACAGCAGCATGCAGCGATTCACCACATCCTCAAACGGGCTCATCGCATAGATCGGCGCCTCCGGCCTGTACTTCGAGAGCAACCGCGCCGTGTTGCCCGTCTCCGTAAAGATCGCAATCGCCGCCAAATCCAGATCCTGCGCCGAGTGGGCCATACACTCGCAGATCGTCTCCGGAATGTTCAGCGACTTCCTATGCTGTCCCATCGACGTCTGCCGCGGCAGCAGCCGCATCTGCGTCTCGGTTTCGACGACAATCTTCGCCATCATCGCCACCGACTCCACCGGATACTTGCCCGCCGCGCTCTCCGCCGACAGCATCACCGCATCCGAACCGTCATAGATCGCATTGGCAACATCGGAAGCCTCCGCACGCGTCGGCCTCGGGTTCTCAATCATCGACTCCAGCATCTGCGTCGCCGTAATCACCGGCTTGCGATACTCCGCCGCGCGCCGGATCAGGTGTTTTTGAATCGCCGGAACCTTCTCCGGCGGCACCTCCACACCAAGATCACCACGCGCCACCATGATTCCATCCGAGGCCTCAAGAATCGTATCCAGGTGATCCACCGCCTGCGGCTTCTCCAGCTTCGCAATCACCCACGCCTCAGACCCCAGCGCCGCCACTCTGCGCTTCACATAGCGCACGTCTTCCGCGGTCTGCACAAACGACACCGCAATCGAGTCGACGCCCTGCTTGATCGCAAACTCCAGGTCCTCTTCATCCTTCTCGGTCAGCGACGGAACCTTCACCGGAATGCCCGGCAGGTTGATGCCCTTCTTCTCGCCCAGCATGCCGCCGTTGATGATCTCCGTCACCACATCGGCGCCGCGCAGCTCCACCACGCGCAGCTCAATCAATCCATCCGACAGCAGAATCCGGTCGCCCGCCTTCAGGTTCTCGGCCAGCGTCGTGAACACCGTGCTCACTCGTTCCGCCGTGCCGTCAATCTTCTCCGGCGTAATCGTCAGTTGCTTGCCGGCCTCCAGCATCACCGGCTTGTGATCCACCAGCGTGCCCGTGCGAATCTTCGGCCCCTGCAGATCGGCGAGAATGCAGATCGGCTTCGCCTCCTCGCGCGCCACCCTGCGCACCATCGCGATGAGTTCAGCCTTCTGCTCATGCGATCCATGCGAAAAGTTCAACCGCGCCACATCTAATCCCGCGCGCAGCAGCTGGCGAAAAAGGTCTTCCGTGCTCGATGCCGGTCCTAGCGTGGCGACGATCTTCGCTCTGCGGCCCGTGTCCGCACTCATCCCATTGTCTCTGGCGTCCATCGACTCTCTCTCTTCCACTTCAGGCGTCAGAGCCCGCATACAGCATTTCTCCTGAGGATATAAAACGAAGCCGAATCTGTCTGGGCCGTTTTCCTGCGAAGAAAACGGCATTCGCAGATGTTTCCGAAGTCACGCATCAGGAGAAATGCTCCAAATTGATCTCCACCCGATCAATCAGCCATTCTACCCGCACGTCGCCTGCTCGCGCGTTGCGTCTTCCACAACGCCTCCGGCGAATTCGGATCGCGATGCTCAATCGCCCACTGCGCATTGAACTCCGCGCCGACCAACACCGTCAGCGCGATGATGTACAACCACACCATCAGCGCGATCGCCGCACCCAGCGATCCATACACCCGCCCATAGTTCGCAAAACGTGTGACATAAAACCCAAACGACAGCGTGGACGCAAACCATAGCGCCGTCGCCAGCGCCGCTCCCGGAAGACTCGCACGCCAGCTCCAGTCGCGCCGCAGGATCACCCACGGCTCGCGCAACATCGGCTCCATCTCCTGGCGCACATGCCGGCTCATATCGGTTCCCAGGTGATAGACCACTGCAATGACGCCCACGCTCGTCCCCAGCGCCAACGTCCAGCGCAGCACCACCGACGCCACAAAGAACCCCGGCTTCACAAACGCCGGCATCTCTGAAGCCAGCCAGTGCGTGAACAGATGACCGAAGACCAGTAGCGCGCTCGCCGCCGTCATCGGCAGCAGCGACAACGGCACCAGCGCCAGTGCCCGTCCGCGTCGGCCCCAGAAGCTCCCTCGCGGCAGCGGCAAATCATGCGCGCGCCGAAAGCCCTCCATCAGCGTCGCCATCACATTGGCCGCGCCCAGCAGGCTCACCACACCGGAGCTCAGCAGCGCCCCCGCCGTCTGCGACGCATGATGCGTCGTCGCAAAGTACCAGTCCATCAACGGACTGACGGTGTTCGGCATCATCTGCTCAAAAAAATCAGCCATCTGCATCTTCAGCGGAAGCCACGGCGGTAGCAGCGCCACCCCGGCGGCAATCACCACCAGGGCCGGAAACAGTGCCACCATCGCCGAGTACGCCGTCGCCTGCGCTACCGTGAACGCGTCGTGATCCACCGCCACAAAGAACGTGCGACGCAGCAGCCGTCCGAAGCCGGCTGCACGTCTCGCTGGCGCGATGACCACGCGTTCCATCGCGGCCTGAGCTGTCATTGCGCCCTGTTTCTCAATAGATATAGCTCCCCCGAGCTGTCATCTCGACCGGAGGCCGCAGGCCGGAGTGGAGAGACCCCTATATTTGCGCGGATCACAACGAGCCCTTCAGGAAAACCAATCTAGTGCTGCGGCTTCCAGGCCTCAAGGAACGTCGTCAGGTCCGAGCTCTGCATGTTGCGCATATTCTCGAACTCGCCGTTCTTCTGCCCATAGACGACCGTGCCGTCCGGCCGCAGAACCGCCATCGCCGGCACACCCTTCTTCAGCACCACGCCGTACTTGTCGCCGATGTCGATGTTCTGATCGATGTGACCGATATTCACGTCCACCAGCACGTAGTACTTCTCCAGC
>DATMLK010000130.1:0-12041 GCA_035570215.1 Acidobacteriaceae bacterium | reverse complement strand
TAGACGCGGGTGTGGGCGTTGTCGAGCGTGGTGGAGAAGATCTCGGCGGCGGGGAGCTGCACATGGATGCTGCTACCGCTAAGCTGCACATTCGCCGGCGTCAGCTTACTGAGGTCGATGCCGGCCACGGATTCACCGTGCACCACCAGCAGAAGCCGGTCGCCGAAGAGAAAGTCCGGCAGCACGGCGCTGGTCTTGTCGCCTTCGACGACGGTGTCGAGCGAGTAGACGACGGTCTCCAGCCGCTGAAGGCGCTGGATCTTTTCCACGACGACGGGAAGCGAGGTATCGAAGCCGAGCGTGCGGCCGAGGAGCGCATTGGCGAGGCCGCCGGTGGCATGGCGCACGACAAAGAGAAGAGACGCCGCGCCCATCGCAAGCGCAAGCACGCAGAGCAGCAGCGTGCGGGTGAGGGAGACTCTGCGCGTTGCGTGATGAGACTCGTGCAAAGGCGGCCTCCGTCGTCTGCTTAGGACTTTATTCGCCGCGCCACAGGCTGCGAAGATTGCGCTGCCTGCGGCTGCTTCTGCCGGTTCCTGTAGCTCGCGCCCACAAAATCGCGGAAGAGCGGATGCGGCTCCAGCGGCTTGGATTTGAACTCGGGATGGAACTGGCAGCCGAGGAAGAACGGGTGCTCGGGGATCTCGACGATCTCGACGTAGGTCGCGTCCGGCGTGGTTCCGGTGAGGCGCAAACCTGCGCCCGTCAGAACGGCCTCATACTCGCGGTTGAACTCGTAGCGATGGCGATGCCGCTCGGAGATCTCGGTGACACCGTAGGCCTTGGCCGCGAGCGAACCGGGCTCCAGTACGCACTCCCACGCCCCTAATCTCATAGTTCCGCCCATCTCCTCCACGCCGATCAGCTCTCTCAGCTTGTAGATGATGCGGTGCGCGGTGGAGGGATCGAACTCGCCGGAGTTCGCGTCAGTCAGGCCACAGACGTTGCGCGCGTACTCGATGCACGCCGTCTGCATGCCGAGACAGATGCCGAAGTACGGTGTGCCGCTCTCGCGCGCATAGCGGATGGCGTTCAGCATGCCTTCGATGCCGCGCTTGCCGAAGCCGCCGGGGACGAGGATGCCGTCATAGCCCTTGAGCTGCTCGGCGTAGTCTGCGGCCTCAAGGCCTTCGGCCTCAAGCCAGCTCACCTTCAGTTTCAAATTGTGCGCGAGCGCGCCGTGAATAAGGGCTTCTTTGAGCGACTTGTAGCTGTCCTCATACTCTACGTACTTGCCGACGATGGCGATGTTGACCTCGTCCTTCGGGTTATAAGCCCGGTGTACGATCTCCTGCCACTGCGTCAGGTTGGCGGGCGGTGCGTCGATGCGCAGGTACTTCAGGCAGAGCTCGTCGACCTTCTCCTGCGCGAAGCCGAGGGGAACCTCATAGATCGAAGCGACGTCTTTTGCCGTGATGACGGCCTGCTCCTCCACGTTGCAGAAGAGCGCGATCTTGGCCTTCATGTCGCGGGGCAAAGCGCGCTCGGTGCGGCAGAGCAGGATGTCCGGCTGGATACCGATGGAGAGCAGCTCCTTCACCGAGTGCTGCGTGGGCTTGGTCTTGAGCTCCTGCGCGGCGGCGATCCAGGGGACAAGCGTGAGGTGGACGAAGACGGTGTTGTCGCGGCCAAGCTCCTGGCGCATCTGGCGGATGGCCTCGAGGAAGGGAAGCGACTCGATATCGCCGACGGTGCCGCCGATCTCGACGAGCAGTATCTCGCAGTCGGCCGCGACCTTGCGCATGGCGTTCTTAATTTCATTGGTAACGTGCGGGATGACCTGGACGGTCTTGCCGAGGTAGTCGCCGCGGCGCTCCTTGGTGATGATCTGCTCGTAGATGCGGCCGGTGGTCAGGTTGTTGTCGCGAGTGAGCCTGGCGTGGGTAAAGCGCTCGTAGTGGCCCAGGTCGAGATCGGTCTCGGCGCCGTCGTCGGTCACGAAGACCTCGCCGTGTTGGAAGGGCGACATGGTGCCGGGGTCGACGTTGAGGTAGGGGTCAAACTTCATCAGGTTGACCTTTATGCCGCGGGTCTCAAGCAGGCAGCCGATGGATGCCGCCGCGAGACCTTTGCCAAGGCTGGACACAACTCCGCCGGTTACAAAGATGTACTTTGCAGACATGACCGCGACCTCTTATTTGGATGTTTTGATTGGACGTGCCGGATGTACACGATTAAGTATCGCAGCTTGCGCGCTCGGATGGAAGAGCTAGCTTAAGTGGAAAACGCGGCCTGCGCGTATTCCGTCTAAACTGTGAGGGTTATGGTGCGTTGGCGCAGAAAGATCGTGGGGCTAGCGGGGGTCCTTCTGGTGATGGGACCGCTCTGGCTGCACGCCCAGTCGGTAAACCACCCGACGCGCCTGATCCTGAAGGACGGCAGCTATCAGGTGGTGACGCAGTACACCGTGAAGGACGGCGTGGTGCGCTACCGCAGCGCCGAGCGCAACAACGCGCTTGAGGAGCTTCCGGCAAGCCTGGTCGACTGGGACGCCACCAACGCCTGGGAGCAGGCGCATACGGCCGGCGGAGCGGGAAATCCCGTCATCGACCCGGAGCTTACCGCAGAGGAGGCCGATATCGCCTCGCGTACGCCGGAAGTGGCTCCGAACCTGAAGCTGCCGGATTCAGGCAGCGTGCTGGCGCTGGATACTTTTAATGACGGCAACGAGCTGGTGAGCCTATCGCAGAGTGACAGCGACCTCAACAAAAACACCGCGCACAACATCCTGAAGGCTACGATCAACCCCATCGCCAGCTCGCACCAGCTCATCCAGCTCAAAGGCACGCGCGCGGTGGTGCAGCTGCACACCGGCACACCGGCGATCTATGTCCGCATCGGCGATGACCTGCCGCCGGAGCCTCCGCCGGACGCTGTGATGGTCGATACACACGGGACGGACAACAACTCCGTCAACGCTGCGGTTCCCGCAGGCGGGGCTGCCACATCGCAGTACGTCATCGTGCGCGCGGATGTGCGGACGGATGTGCGCGTCATCGGCAGCTTCAAGACCACCATCACCGGAGAGGTGAGCCGGCAGGAGGATGTGATGGAGACCGCGAGCGAGACGCTGTCCGGCGGCCACTGGATGAAGCTGACGCCAAAGGCGCCGCTGCTCCCGGGCGAGTACGCGCTGATGGAGGTGCTCTCGCCGAAGCAGGTGAACCTGTCGGTATGGGACTTCGGCGTGCATCCCGACGCGCCGGAGAATGACGATGTGATCCTGCCGGTGGAGAAGAAGCCGCTTACGTTGCAGCATCGGTAGAACCGAAAGCAGCAAAAACTTACCACGGATTTAAAAGCGACACGGATTAAAGACTTGATCGGTCTTATCCGTGAAGACCCGTGCCTTCTGTTTTGATCCGTGGTGAGTTTTTCGTGGCGCGCTCGACTAGCCCCCGATATGCACCATACTGCGCGAGGGCTTCTGGAAATCCGGCTCGCCGATGTGATGGCGCGCTTCCTTCTGATCGACAACTTTGCGGATGTAAGCGGCGAGCTCGTCATCGCTGCCGCCGCGACGCATCACGCCGTAGAGATCGTGATCCATCTGCGAAAACAGGCAGGTGCGGATCTTGCCGTCGGAGGTGAGGCGTATGCGGCTGCAGTGGCCGCAGAAGGGTTCAGACACCGGCGCGATGATGCCGATCTCGCCGATGCCGTCACTGAAGGTGTAGCGGCGCGCGGTCTCGCTGGCGCTGTTCGGCGGCAGTGCGACGACGGGGCGGATCTTTTCCAGCCGTTCGAGGATCTCACGCATGGGCACGACGATCTCCGGCGTCCAGACGCGGTCTTCTTCCAGCGGCATGAACTCGATAAAGCGGACGATGATGCCTTCCGAGCGCGAGAACTCGGCGAAGCGTTCGATCTGGTCGTCATTGAAGCCGCGCAGCAGCACGGCGTTCACCTTCACTGGCGCAAGTTCCGCGGCCTGCGCGGCGCGGACGCCGGCGAGCACGCGTTCGTAGCTGCCGGGGACGCGGGTGATGCGGGCAAAGGTCACGGCATCGCAGGCGTCCATGCTGACGGTGATGCGGCTCAGTCCGGCATCTTTCAGCGGCTGCGCCAACTCGGCGAGCAGATGGCCGTTCGTGGTGAGAGCAATGTCGAGCTTTTCGCCAGAGGGCGTGCGCAGCTTGGCGAGTTCCCGCACCATCTCTACCAGGTCTTTGCGCAGCAGAGGTTCGCCGCCGGTCAGGCGCAGCTTGGCTATTCCGAGAGAAACAAAAACACGAGCCAGCCGCAGATACTCTTCTGTTGCAAGTTCGCTATATTGCGCGCCGTCGTTACCCGTCCGGCAGTAGACGCACTTGTAGTTGCAGCGGTCGGTGACGGAGAGACGCAGGTCGGTGATGGCGCGGCCGAACTTGTCTCGCAACGGAGCATGGGTCGCGGCGGTAACGGCTTCGGGGCTGGAGAGGACAGGCATCAAGATCGTCAACGTTGACGCATTCGTTACTGACCATGCGGGTGCTTCACCGCAGGTTGCAGTTAACGATGGCTCTCTCAAGTATAGGCTCAGCAGTATGGATAGCCGCGCCGTGATTGGGCGCGACAGGAGCACGCTATGGATCTGAACAATGTTGACTGGAGCGCGTACTGGGACCAGGCCGTGCAGTACTGGGACCTGGCACAGCAGAGCTGGGCTCAGATGTCGCACAACTGCGACCAACTTACGCACTGGCTGCTGAATGACGGCTCGTCGTTCACGGCATTTCTCGTGTTTGTCCTTATATGCTGCACCGTGGTGGCCTACTCCGCGCGCGGCCATAAGAAGCAGCTGGCGGAGCGGCGCGCGGGCTATGACGAAGACCGCTTTGTGCGCGAGATGGCCGAGGCCGGCCATGACTCCGAGGTGGCCCATACCGTCTACCAATACATTGAGGACATGCACCGCATCGACTTTCCCATTCTGCCGAGCGATGATCTGTACACCGTGCTGGGCATCACCGACGATGCCGTGCGCCGCGCCATGCCCATGCTGCTGGAGGCCATGGGACGCCAGGCGCAGATCGGCCGCTTGATGAAGCCGCTGACGACGGTGGAGGACCTGGTGAAGTTCGTGGCCAACGCACCGCGCGCGACCGAGTATGTGTGGGAGCTGCAGACGGCGTAGGCTGAGTTCGTTCTTAGTAATGCAAAAGACATCTGCTATGGCAGATGTCTTTTCGTTTGCTCAAAAGATTTTTAGTTGAATTCCGGATGTCCGCGGCGCAGGCGCAGACCGGCGAGTCCGAAGATGGCGCTGGCGGCGTAAAGCGCGGCGCAGTAGTAGGCCATGGGATGGATCCAGCCTGGCGAGTAGGTCAGGTCCTGCAGCGCCCAGGCAATGCCGATCAGCGTGGCGATGCCGCCCATCCCGAAGCAGAGGACGAGGAAAAGATGACCGCGGGCGCGGCGCTTGTCGAGCGCCTCTACCTGGTCGGGCGTCAGGTTGCGTTCCTCGGGGGGTAGAAGCAGGTTGGCCATGGTCAGAACTCTCTTTGGCGCAGATGCGCAGCGGGCTAAAAATCTCCGCTTATGTTCCTTATTAAATCACGGGAGCCTGTGCAGGGAAACCGCTATTCGATAAACGCCACAGACTGCAGCCCGGCGATCTCAAACCGCTTGCGGCAGCGGATGTTCTTGCAGGCGAGCATGTCGTCGCGGCGGACCATGTAGTTCTGCGCCTTGGCAAAGCGGGCGCGATCGCGATCGTCGGCGTTGCGCGGCAGCTGCGCCTTCTTGCGCCGGACGAGCCATCCGACCTGGTACTCGCCGGGCTGGCCGCAGTTGGGGCAGGTGAGCGTGTGGTTGCGCTGCTCCTGCCGTTCGTCGAAAAATTCGCGTTCTTCCATCAGGGCCCCTCATTTCACGATATAGCCTCGGGGCTATTGCCCAGCACAAAAGTATTGCATAATCACGGCAGGCGTGGCCTGGAGGGCTGTCCCATGAAAGCCAAGAAGAAGACGTTTTCAGTCACCAAGGCAGTCAAGGCCAACGCCCGCGAGCGTGTGGGCCAGCCCAAGCCGTCGCGCCCGCTGCCGGACCCAAAGCAGAAGGCCGCCACGCATCCCAAGCATAAGGCCACACTGGCCACGCTGCTGGAAGCCGATCCGGATGCCTGAAGATCCGCCACCCGCGCATCGCTCCTGATTTTCACAGACTGCGTCAAGATAGACTTGCTGCACTTCCAGTGCAGCCCGCTGGAGAGTCATCCTCGAGGGAACCCATGACGCCAAAGCATCCTGCAACGACGCCGGGCCGTATCGAGGTCATCACGGGGCCGATGTTCTCCGGCAAGTCGGAGGAGTTGATCCGCCGGCTCAAGCGCGCGCGCATCGCCAAGCAGCGCGTGGCCTGCTTCAAGCCGGACATCGACCAGCGCTACCACCGCACCGCCATCGCCTCGCACAGCTTGCAGACGCACGACGCCGAGACGGTCACGACCGTTGCCCTGCTGCGCGAACGGCTTGCCGGACAGATAGAGGAGATCGAGGTCGTCGGGATCGATGAGGCGCAGTTCTTCGACGAGACGCTGCTGGAACTGGTGCAGGAGCTGATGCACAGGGGTAAGCGCGTCGTGATGGCCGGGCTGGACACGACCTTCACCGGAGAACCCTTCGGCGCGATCCCGCAGTTTCTCGCGATCGCCGACGAGGTGCTGAAGCTCTCGGCCGTCTGCATGGTGTGCGGCCAGCCCGCGATTCACACCCAGCGGCTGGGGCACAGCCAGGAGCTGGTCGTCGTCGGCGCCGCCGGTGTGTATGAGGCGCGCTGCCGCCGCTGCTTCGAGCCGTACACCGACTAGCTGCACCGCAGCCCTGTGATGAATCCATCCCGTAGCTGGGGCATCTTCTCTATAGAACTATTTGGTTTAAAGATTTATATGCAGATTGGCCTCGACAGCTTCGCCGCAGCCGTACCCGATCCAGCGACCGGCCTGACGCCGAACGCTGCGGAGCGGCTCGGTCATCTTCTGGAAGAGATCGAGCTCGCCGACCAGGTCGGGCTCGACGTCTTCGGCCTCGGCGAACATCACCGGCCGGAGTATCTTGACTCCGCTCCCGCCATCATCCTCGCCGCCGCGGCATCGCGCACCAAGCGCATCCGCCTGAGCTCTGCCGTTACCGTCTTGAGCGCGGCCGATCCGGTGCGTGTCTTTCAGGAGTTCGCTACGCTCGACCTGCTCTCCGGCGGGCGCGCGGAGATCATCGCCGGACGCGGCTCGTTCATCGAATCGTTCCCGCTCTTCGGTCTGAAGCTGGAAGACTACGACTCGCTCTTCGCCGAGAAGCTCGAGCTGCTGCTGGAGATCCGCAAGAACGTACACGTGAACTGGTCCGGGAAGCACCGTGCTGCGCTGACGGGGCAGGGGATCTATCCGCGGCCGCTGCAGAACCCGCTGCCGATCTGGCTCGGCGTCGGCGGTACGCCGGAGTCGTTCGTCCGCGCCGGCGTGCTCGGGCTGCCGCTCATGGTGGCCATTATCGGCGGCGAGCCGCACCGCTTCCGTCCGCTGATCGATCTCTACCGCGAGGCCTACAAGCGGGCGGGCCATGCGCCGGAAGGGATGAAGGTCGGGATCCACGCACTTGGCTATGTAGCGGAGACGGATCAGCAGGCCTCCGACGACTTCTTTCCCGGCTACGCAGAGGCCTTCACCAAGATCGGCAGGGAACGCGGCTGGCCGCCGGTGACGCGCAGCCAGTTCGAGGCGCTGCGCCGGCCCACGGGCGCGCTGATCGTCGGCGACGCGGAGACGGTTGCGGTGAAGATGCTGAGCATCCACGAATCCCTCGGCGGCATCGCACAGTTCGGCTTCCAGATGAGCGTCGCCGCACTGCCGCATGCGAAGATGATGAACTCGATCCGGATCCTGGGCGAGCGCGTGGCCCCGATCGTGCGCAAAGAACTTCTCAAGCCATAAAGAGAGAATTTAGAACGGCCATCTGGCGCGTGGAATGGAGAAATAAAATGTTGGACCACATTTTTTTATCGGTGGCCGATCTTGATCGCTCGATCGCGTTCTACGCAGCGGTACT
Source organism: Acidobacteriaceae bacterium (assembly GCA_035570215.1). GTDB lineage: Bacteria > Acidobacteriota > Terriglobia > Terriglobales > Acidobacteriaceae > JARLFX01. Next base: position 4,017 of record DATMLK010000130.1, on the reverse strand, counting down.
ATCTCCCCTTGGCATCACGCAACGCGTTGACTATGACGGTAGAAACGGACCGCCTGGTCATCCTGACCTGAAAGGTTTTGGCGCGAATGGGCGTATTTTTTTCTGGCTCCGGCAGGGCGTAGTGGATAGCCGTGCTGCACATGTCGGCTTTGTAGCGAACGGCCGGCTTGAGGTGGATGCCGCCTACGCTGCCGCCATCACTGCAGGTGCCAAGGACAATGGCGCACCCGGCACCCGGCTCTACTATGATCCCCGCTACTATGCAGCCAACGTCTTCGACCCGGATGGTTATAGCCTCGAATTCGTTTACAAGAGTTGGCAGCACTGAAGTCCGTTCGTTCATATCCATCACGTACACTGCTATCCTTGCCCTCGAGGAGAACCATGACAGGGAAGAGCAAACGAGCATCATCCGCGACGCAAACCCTGGGAGCGGCCGTAGAACCGCGCTGGCCTGCCATTGTTGCCCTGCTTGCTGTCGGTGGTCTGCGTCTGGCGCTTCCGTCCGCTCTCTCCGCCGGCCCGCGCTGGCTGCTGATCCCCGTCGTCCTTGGTCTGGCGGCACCGACGATCTGGGCGCAGCACAGAGGCCTCCCGAAGCTGAACCAGCTCCTTGGCTACCTTCTGCTCTCCGTCGTGACCCTCGATATGATCTGGTCGCTCTCGCTGCTGCTCACGGCGCTGCCCTCGCATCGTGAGGCGCCGGGAGATCTTCTGCGCTCGGCCACGGCGCTGTGGTGCACGAACATCCTCGTCTTCGCCTCGTGGTACTGGCGGCTCGATGCCGGCGGCCCGGCGGCGCGTGAGTTGAGCAACACGCACACGGACGGTGCGTTTCTCTTTCCCCAGATGACGCTCCTGCCGGAGCTCAAGAAAGAGATGGGCGAAGAGTTCTGGCATCCGGGCTTCGTGGATTATCTGTTTCTCGCCTTCAACACCAGTACCGCCTTTTCTCCGACCGACACGCCCGTGCTCTCACGCTGGGCCAAGGGTCTGGTGATGGTGCAGGCGCTGATCTCGTTCACGGCCGTCGCTCTGCTGGCGGCGCGCGCAGTTAATATTCTTTAGATCAATCATCCTTTAAAAATTGAGCGCGGCTGGCATGGACGGCTGGAAGTTTGGAGGCCGGACGGGATTTGAACCCATGAAAGCCGGTTTTGCAGAGCCGGGAATATCCACCTTTATCAGTCACTTACGAAAATGATGGGTACGCAAAAGGACGGGTAAGCACGCATAGCAGTGCTCGTCGCGGGTTGAAAAGCTCAACGTTATAAAGAGCGCGCTGCGAAGACCTCCTCCAATTTCGCGAGTTGCAAAAAAATGCTTGCGAGGGCTTGACAAATATTCTCTCAAGCTGCGAGCATTCGGCCCGAACTAAAACATGGGTCTCTCCGCAACCGGAATAAATCCGGTTGTAGACCCAAGGTCTATACGAACGGACAAGATAAGTACGAGAGACGCGACGATGCATCGCTGTCCAAGCGCAAAGATTGCGCAGAGATTGATTAAGCGTACTGACGATGATGAGGGCCCAGTAAGCTCTTGCTTTTTGGGAAGAGCGAATAAACCGCGCAAATAATTTCCTGAACCAAAATCCGCAACGTAGTTTCTGCAACGCAGGTTTGTTAGACCAATCCGCAAAGCAGTTTCCGCAAAGCAGCTTCTTCAGGCCGGTATCTCTCAGGCCTATAGGGGCACGAGTATGAACTTCGATCTAGAAAACGACCAGAAATTTTAGGGAGTGTCATGAAAATATCAAAAGTAATCAGGCTGGCTATCATCATCGTGCTGGGTTCCGTTATCGGACTGGCAGGTTTTTCTTCGACTGCCCATGCGCAGGAAGCCTTTCCTCCGCCTGCCCCGGCCACCACGCCTGTGTGGGAACAGAACTTCTCTAACTTTAGCTCTGGAGCCGTATGGCCCGATATCGATGGCGATAAGGTGAAGCAGGATGGCGGCGCTCTGATCGTGGCCTGTCCCTCGTCGCCTCCGGGCGTCTCGCCTGCAGTGTCGAACTGTTTTCAGGTTGTATTCAACAGCAGCGGTGGGCAGGCCGGCATCTCCAAGGCCGTGCCGAGCAACCCCGTGCTGTTTGCGCCGACCCCGGGATCTCCGGATTGCGCGCCCTCCGGTGTAGCCACGGCCGGATTCCCTTGCGTGGGCTGGTCGCCTGCCGGCGTTCCCCCCTCGAACAATGAGTCGAGTACCTACACCACCAATACCGCCACGGATGTGGTCCAGAACGACATCGTTATCAATCCGTCGATCAATGGCACCAAGGAAGACCCAATCAGCGAGTCGGCAACTCCGTACACGGGTTCGCTGATGACGCCGAGCTACTACTACACGCTGAAGTACTACGTGTATTTTCCGGCCGGCTTTGACTTTGCCAAAGGCGGCAAGCTGCCTGGCCTGGCCTCCGATGATTTCGATAGCGGCTGCACCGACGACGGCAGCATCAAGCGCACTCCCGATCGCTGGAGCGAGCGCGTCATGTGGCGTGAGAATGGGCGCGTGGAGCTCTACTCCTACGATCAGAGCCGCCCCTCCGGTAACTGCGGCATCGACGAACTGGTCAATGCGGCCGCCGGCGATCCCGCCTACGAATATCCCGATGTGGTTCCGGGCGACAACAAGTTCCGCTTCCAGACCGGCGTGTGGTACCAGATCACGGTCTCGGTGGTGGTCAACACCAATGACTCCGTTCTCTATGCAACTGACGGGTCGGGCAACACTCTGCTGGATGCCTTCGGCGATCCCATCGTAATCGGCACAAAGACCACCGGCGGTGGCCTGGTCTATCTCGGCATCACAAACGCGTCTACAGGCGCCTTGGTGGGCAGCATCCAGTACAACAACGTGGCCTTGCGCGATGAGTGCGATACAGGTTCCTCCGGATCGTACCAGGGTTCCTCTCCGGTCTGCGGCTCTCCGGTTCCGGATGGCGCACAGGCACGGGTCAATACGGTATTCTTCAGCACCTTCTTCGGCGGCAACGAGACCAAGCGCCTGACCTGCCTGAACGACACGATTCCCGGAACTCCCAGTGGGACTCAACCGACGGGCATGACTCAGGCCATTTATGAGGAGCTGTGCAGTTCGCAACGCGTCGAATACATCTGGCCGACCAACACCTGGGTTCCTCAGACCCCGTCGCAGGTGTACTTTGCGGATATCAACGCCTATACCGGATACCAGGGATTACCAGGTACACCGCCTACTTTTGCCTCCTCGACTGCCCTGACCGCGACGCCGGTCAGCTCGACGGAGATTGACCTGAGCTGGACGGCCGCGACCGCCGGAACCACCGGCACGGGAAGCGACCCAATTGCCGGCTACAAGGTCTACAGCAATGGCGGTATCCTGCTTGGCCAGGTCTCCGGAACGACCTTCCAGGTCACTAACATTGCCGGAACCCAGCTGACGGCCTCGACTCCGTACTACTTCTTCGTGAAGGCGTACAGCCAGAGCGGCAATCAGTCGGCGTTCACCAATGAGGCTTATGCGGTTACGACCTCAAGCGCGTCGGCCACGATCCTGCCTCCCGGCAGCGTGACCAGCAATACGTTGCCGAACGGTTCGAACATCATCCTCTGGGCACCACAACCGGATGCGGTCAGCTATCAGGTCTACCGCAACGGTACGGCGATCCCCGGTGCCGCCCAGTTGATTCAGCCTGTGACCACGGGCTGCGGTGCGCTCCCTGCCCAGCAGACGTATATCGACAACGGTTCAGATATCACTGGAGGGCTGAAGGCCGGTACGGCATACAGCTATACCATTACGGCAACCAATTCAACCGGTCAGGTCTCTGGTCAAAGTCTTTCCAGCACGGCAACTCCTTCTAATGGGGTGACCTCGAACTTTGTCGTCTCGGTTACGCCGCCTTATTGCCAGACTGTGGCTCCCGGCTCGAGTGCGACCTATTCGGTCTTCGTCACGAAGCCTTCAGCGACGCTCTCGGTAGTTACATCCCTGCCGTATAGCACGTCGGTGACCTCCACGCAGTTGGAGTAC
>DATMLK010000129.1:0-14141 GCA_035570215.1 Acidobacteriaceae bacterium | reverse complement strand
GATGGCGGGCGGACAGTCGGGATGGCCGGGACGGAACCAGCAGATCGTGCAGGGCATGGCGAACGCGGACACGTTTACGGTGGCGCCGTATCTGCTGCACGACATTCCAGCAAACGCGAGCACGGACGCGATCTTCGGCGCGCTCTTTGCGCAGCCGGAGATGATGGCGGAGGGTGGCGTGACCGCGCAGAACCTGGTCATTGCGAAACAGGCTCCGGCAAAGCCGATGGACATTTCCATCTACGAGACGAATCTGCATAGCACGGAGGGTTCGCCGGCGCAGGCGACACTGGATGCCGTGGTGCCGTCGGTTGGCGCGGGCGTGGCCATTGTGAGCGAGATGCTGCAGAACATGCGGCTGGGCGCGCGGTCGCAGGCGCTGTTTACGCTGACGCAGTGGCAGTTCAAGCGCAGCGACGGTCTGCACGTGCCGCTATGGGGCGCGGTAGTGGACATGGGCGTGACGAACCGGCGGCGTCCGCAGTTTCTGGCGGTGGAGCTGGCGAACACGGCGATAGCCGGTGCCATGACGCAGACGTTTCAAGGCGGCGATAATCCGGTGTGGAATGAGACGAGCGGCATCGATGGCGTGAAGTTCCAGAACGCGCATGAGTTGCAGAGCTTTGCGTTCCGGGACGGGGACAAGCGGTCGGTGGTGCTGATCAATCTTTCGCGCAGCGATGCGCTGCCGGTGGATTTTGTGGGAGCGATCCAGCCGCACGGCCGCGTGGAGATGAGCCAGCTGGTGGCGGCGAAGATCACGGATTCAAATGAGGATGCGGAGAAGGTGAAGATCGTCTCATCGATCCAGAGCTTCAGCGCGGGGCAGAGGATCACCGTGCCGCCGTTTTCGGTGATGGTGCTGAGGTGGACTGGTGCGCGCGCAGCGGATGGCGCTTCGCGCTAGAGCTTCGGCGGGGTTATGCGGCATGGGTAGAGAAGCAGACCCCTGCGCTACGCTACGGGATGACAAGCTAAAACCTAGGTCTCGTCTTCGCTGCCGTTGCGGCTGTCGCTGCGGTCGTCTTCGAGGTGTTCGCCGCTCTCCTGTGAGGGGAGTGGGTAGTTGACCTTCGGCTCGTGCGCGGGCGGGACGTAGGCTGGCGGCTCGTCTTGTGCCTGATAGCCGCCGGGCGAACTGACGGGGTAGTCGGCGTGGCGGGTGGTGGTGAGCGGGATGGGCTTGCCGTGGGCGAAGCCGCGGCCGAAGGTGACGAACTCGCGCAGGTCCTCGCGCAGGGAGGCGTCGGCGCGGGCCAGTTTGAGCTGGTTGAGCATCACGGCGACGCTCGCGACCGGCAGGCGCTCCAGCAGGCGCGCGGCGCGCAGCAGATCCTGCTTCAGCACCATGCCGGATTCGACGATGAGCAGGGTGGCGTCGGATGTGCGGGCCAGGTACTCGGTATCGGCGGAGACGAAGAGCGGCTGGCAGTCGAGCAGAAGAATGTCATAGTCGCCGTGGATCTCGCGGAAGGTGCGGGTGACGGCGTGGACGCTGGGCAGCAGGCGTCCGCGGGAGTGCAGGTAAGGGCCGAGCTCGGGATGCAGCGTGCGGGCGCGGGTGTTGGCGGTGGTAGAGTCCTGATCCGGCGGGACGAAGGCGATGGGCTCGCGGCTGCCGCCTGCGTCCAGCACGAGCACACGGTTGCCGAGCTGGGCCAGTTCCGCCGCCAGCAGGTCGACGATGGTACTGGTGCCGCCGCGCGGCTTGACCGAGGTGACGGCGATGGTCTTGACCTCGGCGGTGCGGTGCGCGTGATCCAGACTGGCGGCGATCCGGAAGAGGTATTCGGAGGAGACCTCGTCGGTGACCTCGTCGCGATTGAAGAGTATGCCGATGGGCGGCAGGCCAAGGGCACGCTCGATATCCTCCGGCGTGAAGACGCGCATGTCAAAGGTATCGCGCGCGACGGCCGCGGCCAGGGCAAGGCAGAAGCAGAGCGGGAAGAGCACGAGCAGAAGCGAGGTGGCCTTGCTGGAGTCCGGCCCGAGCGGCGTGACCGCGGGTGAAAAGAGATGCACCGAGCCGGGGGAGCTGTCTTCGATCTCGAGGTTCGCCATGCGGTCGCGGATTTCGTTCATGCGCTCGTTCATGCGCGCGATGTCCGAGGTCATCTCGGCGGCGGCCTGGAACTTCGGCGTGGCCTCGGCCGAGGCCTCGGTCTCCTGGGCGATTTGGTTCTCGAGGTCCTGCTCGTAGGCGCGGGCGCGGATGAGCTGGCCGCGATACTTCTGCTCCAGGCGCGACTGCGCTTCGGCGGTCATGTCCTGCGTGGTCTTGCGCAGGGCGGCGTCGATCTCGCCGAGCTCTTCCTGGTCGGTCTTGTAGACGGGATTTTCCGGCGTCATGCCGGCGATGGCGGAGACCAGCGCGGCGCGGCGCTGGTTGAGCGTCTCCTTGAAGGCGATAAGACCCTGGTCGGTCTGCGCAAGCTCCTGCGCCTCGGAGTTAATGGCCGTCGAGTTGCCCATATCGGAGTCGTCATGGAAGGTGGAGAGCTCCGACTCGGCCTCCTGGCGCGCCTCGCGCGCGGCGATGAGGTCTGTATTCAGCTTCTCGAGGCGGGCGTTATAGGGATTGATGGTGTTGGCGTCGATGCTGCCGAGGCCGAGGTCCTTGAGCAGGGCAGCCTGATCGGCTAGCCGCGAGGTCAGATCGCTCTGCAGCTGGTCGCGCTCGTTCTGCAGACCCTTCAGGCGGGAGTCGCGGCCGTAGAACTCCTCATTGTGCGCGGCATCCACGTAGGCGTTGGCGACGGCGTTCACGATATCCGCCAGATGGGCTGGCGAGCTGCCGTGCAGGCCGATGGAGACCTGGTAGGTCTCGGCCACGCGCTGTACCTCCAACGCCGCTGCCAGCCGCTGTGCTGCCGACTGCTCGCTCTCGCCGCTCTGACGCCAGAGGCCGGGCGGCATCCTGCGGATGGCGTCGGTCATGATGTCGATGCGGGTGATGCTGTGCACCTGCTCGTCGATGAAGTTGGCGTAGTCCGCGGTGTGGTCGGTCTCCGCGTCGGAGTTCAGGGTCTTAGGGTACGAGGGCGAGACGTAGATGATGGCCTGGCCCAGGTAGTTGGTGCCGTAGCGCACGTGCAGGTAGAGGAAGCCGGCGAGCGATGTGGTGAGAAAGACGATCAGCGCAAGCAGAGTGTGACGCTGCAGGCTCTCCAACAGATGAATGTCCAGAGCTGGGTTGGAGTCCGTCTCCTGACGGCGCGCCGTTGGAAAGGCAGAGGGGCCGGCTTCCAATTTGTATTGCTCCGGCGTGACCCTATCCATACCTCGCTGCCCCAGTGCCTATTGTAGGGCAAGTGCAGCGAACGAAATCACGGTAGTGATCGGGTTCAACTTGTCCACAACATAGGCGAATTTAGCGAATCCGCTTGATGGAACAAAGATTACATCACCGGGATGCAAAGAGATATCGTTTCCGTGGCGTGGATCGAGCAGCTGGTTGAAGCGAAACTCCACCGAGGTTCCGTTGGCGACGTTCACGACCTGGATGAGCGGATTGCTGCCTGCCTGCTCGGCCAAACCGCCTGCCTGCGAGAGCAGGACCTGCATGGTGGAGTCAGAAGAGTAGTGGATCGCGCCGGGATTTTTGACCGCTCCGAGAACAGATATGAGCTGATTTTCCACAGGGACCATGACGACGTCGCCGCGGCGGAGCTTGAGATCGGACATGGAGCCGCCGGAGAGCAGCTTCTTGACGTCGACGACGGCAACCTCCTGCGAGCCGCGATAGATGTAGGCGCGGTCGGGCATGCCGGCTACGGTGCCTGTGGTGGTATTGCCGACGCCGGTCTCCGTGCCGATGCCAGCGCGCGAGAGGACCTCCAGCAGTGACGGCGTATCGTCGAAGCTCTGCATGCCGGGGTTCTTGACGTCGCCGAGCAGAAGAATGTGGTTCGAAAGGTAGTGGACCACGCCGACGGTGACGTAGGGATCCTTGTAGAAGGGATACATCGCAGTCTTCACGGCATCGGCAGCCTGCTCGCGGGTAAGGCCGGCGAGGTCGACGACGCCGACGGAGGGGATGGTGATGCGGCCGTCCGGGCCGAGGACGTAGTCGCCGGTGAGTTCGGGGCGGCCGGAGACGTCGACATGGATCTCGTCGCCGTCGTCCATGGTGTACTCCTCGCTGGCTCCGGGCTCAAAGCTGGAGGCGAGGGTATGCGTCGTATCCGTGACGATGGGAGCCGGCTCAGCAGCAGATGCTATCTCGTAAGGAGCGGCCTTCGCGGTGTCTTGTGCGGAGAGTGGCAACGCGCAGAGAGCGGCCAGCGGCAGAAGCCAGAGAGTACGCATGAGACCGGCTACGAACGCTGGGAGAGCATGTTGAGGCCGCGTTGGAAGAGGGTACGCCATGATGCTCTCTCATTGTCGTTCAGGACGAGCGTATGCATCACAACGCCGAACAAGAGGGTGTATAGAACGCCAGTAACCAGAAGGATTCCCACGCCCGCGATGCGGCTGTGGTGAGAGACCATCCGGGTGACGGGAAGCGAGAAGCAGGCAGCCGCCGCGTAGGGAACGATGCCGGGCAGCAGCACCTGGTAGATGTAGGACCAGTTGCTGACGTGCAGCACGCGGTGGGCGCGGTAGAGGAAGACCATGGCGGCAAAGAGCGTGGCCAGCGAGACGGCATAGCCGATGCCGAGGATGCTCCAACCGTGCATGAAGACGTAGACGCCTGCCAGGGTGAAGACCAGGAAGACAACGTTGGGGATGGCGTACCAGAACTCCTGGTAGATGTGACCGATGCCGCGGAGGATCGATGTGCCGGGGCCGGTGAGCATGTGAATCTGCATGGCGACGTTGAAGACCGCGAAGAGAACAATGGCGGCGTGGAACTGCGCGGGCGTCATGGCACCAGCGGTGACCTGCTTGCCCAGCCAGACGGTCATGATGGCGGTGGGGAGCATGGCCATCAGGCTGCAGAAGTAGGCGGCGGTCAGGTTGGCCTGGCGCGCGCCGCGCAGATAGAGGTCGCGAATAGCGCGGGTGCGCGCCTCGCCGGCGGTGTGCGCGTGCAGGCTGGAGGCCGCGGGCAGAAAGGCGGAGAAGAACGACATGGGCACGATCGAGGAGGTCGCCGGGAATTTTTTGGAGAGGTCGAAGATACCGGCGGCCTCCACGCCGAGCAGGCGTACGCCGAGGACGCGCTCGGGCGAGGCGAGCAGGATGGCGAAGATCGACTGGATCTGCACGATGCCGCCGAAGTGCAGCACGTTGCGCAGTGCTTTTTTACTGAAGTAGTACGGTGAGACGCGCAGCCACTTGAACTTGTAGTAGTCGTATCCGACGCAGAGGAAGAAGTAGACGAGCTGGCGGGCGAGGTAGGCCTCGGCGAGGCCGCTGATGCCGCGGCCCATGTCGATCAGCACGACGATGAGCACCATCTCCACGACGATGCTGATGATGAAGAACCACTGCACCATCACGATCTCCTGCATGCCGCTCAGCAGGTCTTCATAGGCCTGCAGCGACATGCTGGAGAGAAAGACGGCGAAGACGATAAGGAAGGTCTCCTTGCCGTCATGCGCGAAGGCCGCGGGAAGATTGACGAAGCGGGCGACGAAGGGCCAGAAGACCACGATCATGGCGAAGAGCGTGGTGCAGAGTGGAACGGTGAAGCTGAGGCCGGTGGAGAGAAGAACGTTGGCCTTCTCGTAATCCTTCTTGGCGTCGTACTCGGCGATGTATTTGATGTAGACGTTGGATAGGCCGGAGTTGGAGAGGCCGAGATACTGCACGAGAAGGAATGCGGTGGACCAGATGCCCCAGGCCTGCAGGCCGATGTGCGCGAGGACGAAGGGCGGTATGCCGATGCGCGTGACCATATACCCGACACGCGCGAAGATGGTAGCGGCGACATTCTTGTCGATGCGCTTGTTGGTGGTGTTGGCGAAGTTCTGCGTACTGTAGTCTTCGTCCGGTAACGCAGGTTCGATTTCGGGTTGGCTTAAGAAGCGCAAACGTGTCGTCCCCTGGGGGTGAAAAGCGGCTATTCAGCCCGAAAAATAGCTGTTCTGCAACCCCTCAATGGTACGCGAATCGAAGCATGGAAGGTTAGTGTTTGCTGCCGGAGGAGGTATCGCGGTCGGCACGTTGCCACTCGGCCTGCGGCTGGGCGCTGCGCAGAGTGGCCTTTGTCCCCATCAGCTTGCGCAGAATGTAGGCGGGCGCCAGCAGGAGCGCGCCGGCCGCTGCCGCCGGACTTGGCGCGAGCGCGGTGGCGACGGCGATGTGCAGAGCGATAACGGCGAGCGAGCAGACGGCGTAGGCCGGCAGCCAGAAGAACGGCCCGAAGAATGGAAAGAGCAGCAGGAGCAGCAGCAGGAGAATCGCCTGCGCCTGCGGCAGGCTGGCGAGGTCAAGAGCAGGTTCGATCAGGCGCAGGTTGCCGCGCAGGATGAGCAGAAGCAGGCGCGGCAACTTCTGGCGCGCCAGGCGCAGGCGGCCGCCTTCCCAGCGCGCGTGCTGCTCGCGACCGCCGGCGATCTGGCCGTGGAGATGCGCGCGGTCCAGGTAGTGCACGCGGATGCCGGCGCGGACAAGATCAATGTGGAACTCGATGTCCTCCACGATGGAGTGCGCGTTATAGGGCACGCGATCGAGCACGGAGGCGCGCAGAGCGAAGCCATTGCCGAGAATGCCGCAGGAGAGGCCGAGCTGCTCGCGTCCGCGGGGGCGAACCACGTTGATGGCGCGGAAGGCCAGCGCGGCGAGTTCGGCCCTGGTACCGGGGACGGCTGCGGCCTCATAGCGGCACTGGGCTGCGTCATGGAGCGCGAGAGCCGAGTGGACGCGGGTGATGAGGTCGGGCGCGATGGTGGTGTCGGCGTCGAGGATCAGGAAGGCATCGGTGTCCGCGCGGAGGTTAGTGAAGGCATGCAGAAGCGCATGGCCTTTGCCGGCGGGGCCGTTGAGCTCAGTGACTTCGACGCCGGCACCGCGGGCGATGGCGGCGGTGGAGTCGGTGCAGTTATGGGCGATGACATGGATGCGCGACGCGTTTGCCGCCTGAATCGAAGCGAGGGTTTTCGCGAGGAGCTTTTCTTCATTATGCGCGGCGATGATGACGGTAAGGCGAAGCTGCGCCTCGGCGAAGATGTCCTCCTTGCGGAAGACGAGCGCGGCGGTGGTGACAAAGAAGAGCTCCAGCACGAGCGGAAGCGTAAGCGCGCAGAGTAGAAGACCGATGAGGGCGAAGAGCGTGTGCATCATGCGATCACCTTGCGGAAGACGGGCGGAGCGTCCACGCCGCCCCGCTTTCTGCCGATGGCCTGGCTCCAGCCGAAGAGCAGGAAGAGCAGATCGTACATCTGGTTGCCGAGGTAGACGGTGGTGATGGAAAAGAGTACGCCGGAGATGACGCCGACCATGCAGAAGGCGAAGAGCCGGTCTTCGCGGTCATAAAAGCTGACGCCGGTGCGGATCAGGCTGAAGAGAACATCGGTGCAGAGAAGGATAAAGACACTCAGGCCGAAGTAGCCGCGGGTGACGCCGAGATAGAGGTACTCGTTGTCGATGGAGTTCTGCTTGTCGACGATGGGAAACTGGGTGACGCCCCAGCCCCACAGGCCGCCGGCCTCCACCACGGGCGTGTAGTTCTGGATCAGGATGCGGCGGTAGATGACGTTCTCCTGGTCCTTGTCCTGCGCGGTGTAAGTGGTGCCGCCCGCGCCGCCGGTGTACTCGTTCACAAAGGGATAGGAGAAGGCGAAGAGCAGACTGCCGATCACGACGAAGCGAAAGAAGGCCCGCCTGGTGTTATTGGCGAAGCCGATCAGCGAGACCGCGAAGCCGAAGGCCAGGCCAAGCCAGGGGCCGCGCGACTGGGTCATGAACTCGCCGAAGACCAGGATGAACATGATGATGGGACCCTTGGCCGCCCATTTGAAGCGGAAGAAGCGAAAGCTCGACTCCCACTTATGAAAGCGCAGCAGCCAGAGATTGAAGAGCACGCCGGTGAGGAACATCATACCGGCGATGATGGCGTGCGCATAGGGACCGGAGATGCGTCCATGGCCCCAGCGCGTCTGCATGATCCAGCTGCTGCCCTGGTTCTCGAAGTAGGGTGCGATGAACTGGTGGTAGGGATTGACCTCCAGGCGGAACTCGTAGAGCGATCCGATGGCGACGAGGACGAGCAGCCAGCAGATGCGCTTGAGCATGGCGGTGCGCTGGCCGTACTGCTCGATGAAGAGCTTGCCGCAGAGGTAGGGCAGCAAGGCGGAGCAGATGTCCCCCGCGAATGTGAAGATGCCGGTGTTGATGCCGGTGCGGAAGGTCTCCGAGAGCATGAGGCCGTAGACGCCGAAGCAGACCCAGATGTCCGTGGTGGAGAAGTAGAGTTCGTGGCGGTGGCGCAGCAGGATGTAGACGGCGAAGACGATCATGACCGCCTGCGCGTCATTGACCGGCGGCAGGCCCTTCAGCCGGAGCTCGAAGTAGAGCGGGAAGAGGAAGAGCGCGGGGATGTAGACGTTGACCAGCGTGCTGGCGGAGGTGTGCTGCTGCATCCACCAGACGGCGATCGCTGCGGGAATGAGAAGAAGGATGAACATCAGCCAGCGGGCTCCCCGTACGTCCGCGGGCGCCTGCAGCGTTGTGACGCGCAGGACGGATCAGGTGGTCTGGTAGAACGCTTTGGCATGCAGGCCGGTGAGAACCTCATGCTCATCATAGTGCGGGGTGGCGGAGAGTGCGGCAATTCTTTCCAACGCCTGATGGACCGAGGGCAGAACGTGGACCAGAGAGCCGGCCCGTTCGCTTGCTCCCGATGTGCGTAGAACGCGCAGCACGGCGGGGCGGGCATTCACCAGCCAGAGCCCGCTGCCGCTGTGGTGCAGGCGGCTGGCCAGGCGGATGATCTGCGTAATGGCGACGCCGTCGATATAGGTGAGGCCGGCGAGATCGAGGATCACATGGGAGCTGCCGAGGCGGTTCAGCGCAATCTGCTCCTCCAGCTCGGGGCAGTCAAAGCTGCTCAGGCCGCCGGCGAGCGGGATGAGCGTAGCGCCGGGAAGCTGCACGGCCGCGCCTTCGAAGAGCGGCTTGCGCTCTCCCTGGCGGGCCAGGGCGGACATCTGCCGGGCGAGCGGCGCAAGCAGGCTGAAGAAGTCTGAGAGATAGCGGCCGATCAGCCGGCCGGGTTCGCGGCTGGCGCGGTAGAGCCATTCGACGCCAAGGCGCTGGAACTTCTCCGGTGAACGCGGCACGATGCCGGAGATCATGTTCAGTGCTCCGCCGATGCCGACGGCGACGGGCACATGCAGACGATGGCGGTGACGGGCAAGCCAGATCTCCTGCTTGGGATTGCCGAAGGCGACGAGCAGAATGTCCGGGCGCGCGGCGCGGATGCGGCGCAGGATGTCGGCGTTGTCCATCTCATCGAGCGGCACATAGGGCGGGCAGTGGCGGCCCACGATGCGCACGCCGGGATACAGACGTTCCAACTCATCGATGGAGGCGCTGGAGCTGGCCTCGGTGGCGCCCAGCAGATAGATGCCGTAACCCTTTTCGGCGGAGAGCTTCGCAAGCTCGGGAACCATGTCCACGCCGGTCACACGCTCTTGGAGCGGCATGTGGAGGTGCCTGGAGATCCAGAGCAGGGGCATGCCGTCGGCGACTACCATGTCGCAGGTGCCGAGCACGCGCTGCAGCTCAGGATGGCGCAGAGAGTTGGCCAGGAAGTTGACGTTGGCCGTCGCGACCTGATGAAAGCCGCCTTCCTCGATATACCCTTCGATGCGGTCGATGGCCGACTGCATCGTCACATTGTCCAGCGGCACCCCAACGATGGTGACGCCCAATTCGGTCTTCATAGTAAGCCTTCTTCTGCGGGAAGGTTCAGTGGTTTTTAAAGCCCCTGGGATGGTGCTATCCCTATCTTTATTGAGCAGTTTAGACCGGACTATACAACCAACGTGGTATCGCTCCGAGCCGTTGGTGGTACTTCCGATTATCGGCTATCGGTCAAGAGAGATAGAAGCTGCCGCAGTTGACCGTACAATTTGGGGTGAGGCTGGAAGAATGAGCGAGATACGGCAGTTTGCCCACGCCATGCTGTGCGAGATATACGAGCAGCCAGCGGCGATGCGGGAGACCATCGCCCACTATGTGGAGGACGGCCGTCTGCGATCGGAGGTCTTTGAGCCCGCTTGTAGCTTGCTGCGGGAGCACAGGGACATCGTGATCGCGGCCAGCGGGTCGAGCCGGCATGCCGGGCTGGCGGCGGAGATATGGCTGGAGGACTTCGCGGGACTGTCGGTCGACGTAGAGTATGCCAGCGAGTACTGCTGCCGCTCGACGAATACGAAGCGCAATCCCGCGGTGGGGGTGATCTCGCAGTCCGGCGAGACGGCGGACACGCTGGCAGCACTGCGCGAGGCTGTGCGCCGCAGGCATCCGACGCTTGCTATTACGAATGTTGCCCACTCGAAGATGGTGCAGGAGGCGAGCGTCTCGCTGCCGACATGGGCGGGCGTGGAGAAGGCGATCCCGGCGACGAAGAGTTTTACCGCCCAGCTTGTGGTGGCGTATCTGCTGGCTCTCTACGCGGCAGAGGTGCGCGAGACAATGCCGGCGGAGGAGATCGCCGCGCGCGTGATGGCGGTGGAGGAGCTACCCGCGCTGATCGAGGTGCAGATGCGCGCGTGGGAGAGTGCGGCGGAGAAGCTGGCGGCGAAGTACGCGGATGCGGAATCATTTCTCTATTTAGGCCGCGGCATTCACTATGCGATCGCGCGCGAAGGTGCGCTGAAGCTGAAGGAGTCCAGCTACGTGCATGCCGAAGGGTATCCAACGGGCGAGTTGAAGCATGGGCCCAACGCGCTGGTGAGCGAGGAGACGCCGCTGATCGTGCTGGCCACGGTGGATGCGGACGACGCCGAGTCCGCGCTGCGGTATGAGAAGACGGTACAGCTGCTGGAGGAGATGAAGGCACAGGGCGCGCGTGTGCTGGCAATATGCAATGACGGCGATATGCGCATCGCGACGCTGGCGACCGACGTGATACAAGTCCAGCCAGTGGGCGAGTACCTGTTTCCTATTGAAGAGATCGTGCCGCTGCAACTCTTCAGCTACTTCATCGCCGTGCGGCACGGGGTGGATGTGGACCGGCCGCGGAATCTTGTGAAAGCAGTGGTGTAATTTTATTGGGCTTCGCGTGGTTCGCGCGTTGCGCGACACATAAAGCAACAGCGGAAAGAGATATGGAGATACGAATCCCGTTCGATGAGTTGTACGGCGCGCTGCGGGTGGCGATGCTGCGGCTTGGTTTTGCGGAGGAACGCGCCGAGCTGTGCGCGCGGCTGTTCGCGGAGACGACGCGTGACGGCGTCTACACGCATGGGCTGAACCGGCTGCCGCGTTTTGTGGCGTCGATCCAGAACGGCACATTGAACGTGACCGCGCGGGCGGAGAAGACCGGCGGCGTGGGCGCGTTCGAGCGCTGGACAGGGAATCGCGCGGCGGGCAATCTGAGCGCGCATGAGTGCATGTCGCGGGCGGTGGAACTGGCAGCCGCGCACGGCATCGGCTGCGTGGCCCTGCGCGACACGAACCACTGGCTGCGCGCGGGCACCTACGGCTGGCTGGCGGCGGATGCGGGCGTCATCGGCATGTGCTGGACGAACACGATGCCGAACCTGGTGCCGTGGGGCGGCGTGGAGCGCGGGATCGGCAACAATCCCATCGTGATTGCGGTGCCGCGGCTTGGCTCGGGAGAGACGCGCGGAGCACATGTGGTGCTGGATATGGCGATCTCGCAATATTCTTTTGGCGCGATCGCAGGCTACATCGCGCGTGGCGAGCAGACGCCGTTCGACGGCGGGTACGACGCGGCGGGAAACATCACGCGCGATCCGAAGCTGATCGAGGCGTCGCAGGGCGGGCTGCCGATCGGCTACTGGAAGGGATCGGGATTGAGCGTGCTGCTGGACCTGACGGCGGCGATCCTGTCGGCGGGTCGCGCGACGTGCGAACTTTCCGATGATCCGATGAAGGAGTCGGGACAGTCGCAGGTGTTCCTGGCGTTCGATGTGAAGTGCTTTGGCGACGACGAGAGTACGGAGCGGATCGCGAATGAGGTTGTGGACGCGCTGCACGCGGTCAAGGGAAGAGACGGGAAGCAGCCGCGGTATCCGGGCGAGCAGACGTTGAAGCTGCGCGAGGAGAATATGCGGCTGGGCGTGCCGGTGGTAGAGGCGCGGTGGAAGGAATTATTGGAATTGGTAAAGTAGCTGCTGGCTTTACCCATTTACATTCGTGCAGCGGAAGCCTGAAGCGGTATGGGTGGCGCCGGCTTCTTCGGGGTCCTTCGCGCCAAAATACAGGCGCTCAGGATGACACTCCTAAAAATTAATTAGCTCTCCAAAGACTTCGCATTATTTAAAGACGCTCCAGTTGCAGCGGTTGAGGCTCCAGAAGAGTGTGCCCAGGCAGGCTGCGCCGACGCTAAGCAGGATGCAGCCCGTCGTGATGGAGCCGAAGAGCAGGTTGCCGCTGCCGAACAAAAACGCATAGATGAGCGAGAAGCCGAGGACCCAGTGGAAGAAGCTGAGGCCGAGGGTGTGCTCTGCGTAGGCCGCAGGCGGGGCGAAGCGCTTCCATCCGAGCGCGGCAGGGCGGACCTTGTCGTAGAAGGCCTGCAGCGTGGCGTCGGGCTCGGGTTTGGTGAGCAGGGTGACGGCGAGCCAGGTGGCGGTGGTGAGTGTGGTGGTGATGAGCATGAGCCACGCGAAGGCGTGGGGATCGCTGGAGTTCAGCGGGGCGAGGGCGAGGTTGGGATCGATCTTGTGCAATGCGCGGACAAGCGGCATGCCGGCGGCAGATTCCAGCGTGAGCGAGATGGTGGCTGCTGCGGTCATGGCTGAAATCTCAGACCATGCGTTGATACGCCACCAGAACCAGCGCAGGATGAAGACCAGACCAGCACCGGCACCGAGGGCTAATAGAAACTTCCACGCGGCGGCGATGGAGTCGCCGTGGGTCTTCATGTACCAGGTGGCGCCGACGGACATCAGGCCGACGAGGACGGTGGCGTAGCGTGAGGCGGTGACGTACTGACGGTCGGTCTTGCCGGGAGCGAGGAAGCGGCGGTAGATGTCGTTGACCATGTAGCTTGCGCCGAGGTTGAGGTGCGTGCCGATGGTGGACATGTACGCCGCGGCGAAGCCGGCGAGCATCAGGCCACGAAGACTTGGCGGAAGATAGTGGACCATGACCCAGACGTACGCGCCTTCGGGGCCTCCCTGGGCGGCGGTGGGGTTCGGCAGCAGCACCAGAGCGACGAGTGCGGTGGCGATCCACGGCCAGGGGCGGATGGCGTAGTGCGCGATGTTGAACCAGAGAGTCGCGCCGAGGGAGTTCTTTTCATCTTTCGCGGAGAAGATGCGCTGCGCGATGTAGCCGCCGCCGCCGGGTTCGGCTCCGGGATACCAGCTGGCCCACCAGTTCAGGCTCATCAGGATCAGGAAGCTGAGGAAGAAGCCGGAGGTGGGCGATGGAATGAAGGCGAGCGTGTTGCGCACGTTGCCGGGTGTGGAGTGGGCGAGGTCGTAGGCGTGGACCTGCGTGACGAGGCCGTGAAGGCCGCCGATAGCGGGTGCTTCGACGGCGAAGTAGGCGAGCAGGATGACCATGGAGAATTTGAGGATGAACTGGATGAGGTCGGTCCAGAGAACGGCCCACAGGCCGGAGACGGTGTTGTAGGCGAGGGTGAGTGCGAGGCAGGCGAAGACGGCGAGCAGCTGCGAGCGCGTCGACGTGAGGCCGAGCGTGAGGGTGAGGACCTTGGCCATGGCGAGGTTCACCCATCCCATGATGATGGTGTTCACCGGCAGCGCGAGGTAGACGGCGCGGAATCCGCGAAGGAAGGCGGAGGGTTTGCCGGCGTAGCGGATCTCGGCGAACTCCATATCTGTTAACACGCCGCTGCGGCGCCAGAGGGCGGCGAAGAAGAAGACGGTGAGCATGCCGCTGAGGGCGAAGGACCACCACAGCCAGTTGCCGGCGATGCCCTGCGCGAAGATGAGGCCGGTGACGACGAGCGGCGTGTCGGCACCGAAGGTGGTGGCGACCATGGAGGTTCCGGCGAGCCACCAGCTGACGCTGCGGCCGGAGAGGAAGAA
>DATMLK010000128.1:0-9421 GCA_035570215.1 Acidobacteriaceae bacterium | reverse complement strand
ATCCGGCGGCTGATACGGCACCTTGCGCACCGCGCCGAGCACGACCGTATGCGGCTTGGTGGCGGCTGCGAGCGGGCACGCAGCAAGAACGAGCAGCAGCACAACAGCCCAGCGGTTGGTCAGCATACGCGGAAGATTATTCGATGTGGTCCGTCATTGCAAGCGATCTCTTCGGCGATTACAGCGCTGCCGCAACCGCTCGCGCCACATCAGCGATCGCGGCATTGCGCTGGTCGTCAGTGATAGCGGTCGCGCCTGTGAGATATACCGCTACAAGCACGGGAGCATGTTGCGGCGGCCGGATCACGGCAACATCATTTCTGGTTCCATAGTCCCCTGTGCCTGTCTTATCACCGATATGCCAGCCTTTCGGGACTCCGGCACGGAGACAGGGATCTCCGGTGGTATTTCTCAACATCCAGTCCTCCAGCTGTGCGCGCGACGCGTCCGAAAGCAGCTTGCCGAGTAACAGGGTCTGCAGGTTCTGCACCATGGCCGCTGGCGATGTCGTATCGCGAGGATCTCCGGGCGTCGCCTGGCTCATGTCGGGTTCGTTCCGGTCCAGCCGCGTAACATTGTCACCTATAGCTCGCGCAAAGGCCGTAAAACCTGCAGGGCCGCCGATGGTACCGAGCAACAGGTTTGCCGCGGTGCTGTCGCTGTAGCGAACGGCTGCGTCGCAGAGCTCCAGAAGCGACATGCCATCGCTACCAACATGCTCTTCCGTAATGGGAGCATGCTCGAGGATATCCTTTGACGTGAAGGTGAGCCTGCGGCTCAGGCTCTCCGTGCCTGCGTCGACTCTTTGCAGCACAGCAGCGGCTTCCAGCAGCTTGAATGTGCTGCACATGGCAAAGCGCTCATCGGCGCGATGACCTGCCCGAGCACCCGTAGCCATATCGAGAACTGCCACGCCGAGCCGGCCGCCGCTTGTGCGCTCGATCGCAGATAGCTCACTGTTCAGTTGGCTGGAAAATGTTTTGCCATCGGCATAAGCGCGACGGCCGCTGGCTGCATAGAGAAGAGCGCCGGAAGCCGTGAACAGAAACTGACGTCTCGGGAACACAGCTCTCTCCTTGTTTAAGATCAACGCAGCCACTCAATACGCACGGCGCGTTTGCCCAGTCGCAGCGTGGGCTTATCTCCCAGCTTGTCCAGCAGTTCCGTTTTGGCAGTCGTCTTCTCGCCGTTCAGGCTGACGGCGTTCTCCGCGATCTTGCGGTTGGCCTCGCCCATCGACGCCGCCAGACCCGAGAGATGCAGCAGCTTGGCGATGCGCACCATCACCTTCTCTTCCTGCATGGTCGCGCCGGCGGTTTCAAGAAGACCATCCGTCGTAAGATCGATCTTCACCACCGGCAGGTCCTCCGCCACGCCACCCTTCTGGAACTGCTGCGCCCAGTTGGCGTCGGCACGCTTCGCCTCTTCGCCGGAGTGGAAGTCGGCCACGATCGTGCGCGCCAGCTGCTTCTTCGCCTCCATCGGATGCAGCTTGCCTGCGGCCACCTCGGCCTGCATCTGCTGGATCTCGCTCGGCCGCAGATCGGTCAGATAGGTCCAGTACTTCCACATCAGCTCGTCCGAGATCGACATCAGCTTGCCGTACATCTCGCCCGCGGGCTCCTGGATGCCGATGGCGTTGCCGAGCGACTTCGACATCTTCTGCACGCCGTCCAGCCCTTCCAGGATCGGCGTCATCAGAACGATCTGCTGCGGCTGGCCGTCCTTGCGCTGCAGCTCGCGCCCCATGAGCAGGTTGAACTTCTGGTCCGTCCCGCCGAGCTCCACATCGGCTTTTAGCACAACGGAGTCATAGCCTTGCGCGAGTGGGTATAGAAGTTCATGCAGATTGATGTCCTGTTCGGCCCGGAAACGGGTCAGAAAATCCTTGCGGTCGAGCATCTGCGAGAGCGTGACCTTCGACGAAAGACCAATAAGACCGGCATAGCCCAGCTTGTCCAGCCACTCAGAGTTGTAGCGCACCTCGGTCTTGTCCTTGTCGAGGATCTTGAAGACCTGCGCCTTGTAGGTCTCGGCATTGGCGTCGATCTCTTCGCGGGTGAGCGGCTTGCGTGTGACGTTGCGGCCCGTGGGGTCGCCGATGAGTGCCGTGCTGTCGCCGATCAGGAAGATGACGGTATGGCCCATGTCCTGAAAGTGCTTGAGCTTGCGGATGAGCACGGTGTGGCCCAGGTGCAGATCCGGCGCGGTAGGGTCAAAGCCGGCCTTGATGCGCATAGGAATGCCCTTGTCGCGCGACTGGGCGATACGCTCTTTGAGAGCAGGCAGCGGGATGATCTCGGCAGCGCCCTTGGTCAGGTATTCGAACTGCTCGTCTACAGGCGGAAAGACGCGAGGCGGGAAGGTTTGCATAGCCGCCTTCCAGTATAAAGAACGCCGGGCAATCAGCGCAGAAACAGCGGGCAGTCGGTACACAAACCGCTCCCCTGCCCTTGCAGGGCAAAAGGGAGCGGCTCAAGGCCAGAGTTGCGCTACTTGGTTGTGGCCGGCTCAAAGAGGCCGTTGAAGTTCGGCCGGTAGACCCAGATCAGGAAGATCACAAGCACACTGAGCGACCCGCCATTGATGATGCCGGGCACGCCGAAGAGCGAGTGGAAGAGCAGGATGTTCACCAGGATGGGCGCAAGGATGACCAGCCCGAGCGGTGTAAAGCGGCCGCTCAGCGTCAGCAGCCCGCCCACGAGCTGGAAGGCGCCGATGTAAAAGAGGAAGCCGTGGCCGTATAGCAGTCCAAAGTAGATTCCGGCATCGCCCGGCGGCATTGCCGAATGCATAAGGGGATGGATCATATTAAAACCAAAGAACGTAAACGCGAGTCCAACCAGTGTACGGATGATGATTGCGGCAATTTTCATTTGTCTCTCCTGAAAGATCGAGCAGCGGATTGAGTTGCGCAGAATACCACGCCACCCGTAAGGTTTGGATGATGGCACTCGATACTAAGTCGCGGCGAAGTGAGGTGTCACGCGAATTCTTGCGTGGAAATCTGCCCGTTTTTGGTGCACTTTTATGCCTCTTTCTGGCCTTTGCCCATGCCCCCCGGCAGGTACAGGCCCAGCAGTCCCCTGCCGCCAGTGCTGCAACTCCAAACAACACAGACCCCGGCGACCCCAAGGCCCGCCTGCTACTGCAACAGATGGTGACCGCCCTGGGCGGCAGTGAGTGGCTTGCCATCCAGGATTCGGTAACGCAGGGCCGCACCGCCTCGTTCTTTCAGGGCAGCCCAACCGGGCAGCTCATCGACTTCTGGCTGCTGCACCGCGCGCCGGATGAAGACCGCATCGAGCTGACCAAGCGGCGCGACGTGATCGACATCTACACCCCCAAGGTGGGCGTGGAGATCACCTACAAAGGCCGCCAGTACCTCCCGCAGACCGATGTGGACGATA
This sequence comes from Acidobacteriaceae bacterium, assembly GCA_035570215.1. GTDB lineage: Bacteria > Acidobacteriota > Terriglobia > Terriglobales > Acidobacteriaceae > JARLFX01. The sequence goes on along the minus strand of DATMLK010000128.1, from coordinate 6,011 downwards.
TGCTGCGGCGGCGTGCGCACTCCGTGGAAGCGGTGGCGCATGTGTGGATGAAGGACCCGTCGGCGACCTTCTTCTACATGGGTACCGAGATCGTGGGACGGCGGCAGGCGGACATCGTCCGCATTGTGAACGCGCAGAACGACAATGTAACCCTGGACCTGGACACCGAGACCCACCTGCCCCTGCGCCGCACCTTCCGCTGGCGCGACCCCACCTACAAGGACTACGACGAGGACAGTGAGGAGTACGACGCCTACCAGACCGTGCAGGGCTTCCCCACGCCCTTCACCATCACCCGTTACCACAACGGCGATATGGTGGCGCAGCGCTACATCATCAGCGTGGACTACAACGTCGGTTTAGAGCCCGATCTCTTCGACCCCGTCGCCGTGCCCATTCCCCAGAACTAAAGCGCCCAGAACGGCATAACAGAACGGTATAATCGATGCTGCCATGCACGAAACCCCAGCTACGACACCGGTAAAGCAGACGATGGACGTGAACGAGATCATGGCCATCCTGCCGCACCGCTATCCCTTCCTCCTGATCGACCGCGTCGTGGAGATAACCCCGAAGCAGCGCGTCGTCGCCATCAAGAACGTCACCATCAACGAACCCTTCTTCCAGGGCCACTTCCCCGGCTACCCCATCATGCCCGGCGTCCTGATCGTCGAGGCGATGGCCCAGGCCGGCGGCGCGCTTCTGCTGACCGAGATCCCCGACCGGGCTGACAAATTGATGGTCTTCACCGGCATCGAAGAGGCCAGGTTCCGCCGCCCCGTCACCCCCGGCGACCAGGTCCGCTTTGAGGTCGACGTGCTGCTCTGGCGCAGCCGCGGAGTCAAGATGCAGGGCAAAGCCTTCGTGGACGGCAAGCTCGTCTGCGAGGCCATCGTGATGTGCCAGCTCGTCCCGCGCCAGCGCAATACCGAAGCCGCAGAGTAACTCCGCCAAAACATGAGCATTCATCCCACAGCCATCGTCGCCTCCACCGCCGTTGTGCCGGCGAGCTGCACCGTCGGGCCCTTCTGTACTGTTGGCGAAAATGTGGTGCTGGGCGAGCGCTGCGAGCTGATCTCGCACGTCGTGCTGGATGGCCACCTGACCCTGGGCGCCGATTGCAAGGTGCATCCCTTCGCCGCCCTCGGCATCTCGCCGCAGGATCTGAAGTACAAGGGCGAGCCCACAAAACTCACCATCGGCGATCGCACCGTGATCCGCGAGTCCGTCACCATCTCCCGCGGCACCGTAGGCGGTGGCGGCATCACCACCGTCGGCACCGACTGCCTCATCATGGCCTACTCGCACATCGGCCACGACTCGCACATCGGCAACCACTGCATGCTGGCCAACGTCGCCACGCTCGCCGGCCACGTCACCGTGGAGGACTACGCCATCGTCGGCGCCTGCTGCCCCGTGCATCAGCACTGCCGCATCGGCACCTACGCCTACATCGGCGGCGGCACCACCATCACGCAGGATGTTCTTCCCTACTCGATGACCTGCATCGAGCGCAATAACCACGCCTATGGCCTCAACAAGGTCGGCCTGCAGCGCCGCGGCTTTACGCCCGACGAGATGAAGCAGCTGGGCGCGGCCTATCGCCTTCTTTCTCGATCCAAGCTGAATACCACCGATGCCCTGGCTGCCATCCGCGAGAAGATCACAGCCGGCGAGTTCGGCGAGCGCGTGCAGTACCTCGTGGATTTTGTTGCATCGGCCGAACGCGGATTTATCAAGTAAAACAAAATGAGCGAATCGTCTTTAAATCCGTTGGGGTTAATCGCCGGCAACGGGCGATTTCCGTTCCTACTGCTCGAAGCCGCCCGCGCACGCGGCGTGAACGTCGTCGTCGCCGCCATCAAGGAAGAGACCGATCCCGAGATGGACTTCGTCGCCTCGCACGATATTGGCGTAACCGTCTACTGGCTCTCCCTCGGCGAGCTCTCCAAACTCATCGAGACCTTCCAGGCCGCCGGCGTAAAGCAGGCCGTGATGGCCGGGCAGGTGAAGCACAAGCAGATCTTCTCCAGCATCCGGCCGGACTGGCGGCTCGCCAAGCTGCTGATGAGCCTGCGCACCAAGAACACGGACATGCTCCTCGGCGCCATCGCCAAGGTGCTGGGCGACGAAGGCATCGAGCTGATCTCGTCCACGAGCTATCTGGAGCCGATGCTGGCCAAGGCCGGCGTCCTCACCGCACGCAAGCCCGACGAGACCGAGTTGAAGGACATCACCTACGGCCGCAGCGTCGCCGCCGGCATCGCCGCCTACGATCTCGGCCAGACCGTCGTCATCGCCAGCCAGGCCTGCGTCGCCGTCGAAGCCATGGAAGGCACGGACGCCACCATCGAACGCGCCGGCTCGCTCCTGCGCACGCTCGACGGCGACGCTTCCACACTCGAGCGCAGGCTTACCGTCGTAAAGGTCGCCAAGCCAAAGCAGGATATGCGCTTCGATGTGCCGGTAATTGGATTAGCCACGATCGAAGCCATGCAGCGCGCAGGAGCGACGTGTCTCTCGATCGAAGCGGGTCGCACGCTCATCTTTGATCGTGAGGGTGTGGTGAAGGCCGCGGATGTGGCGGGCATTACGATCAGCGTAGAATAAAAATCCACCACCGTCATCCTGAGCGTTTTTGCGAAGGATCTCAGTATTTCGTTCGAAGCGGGAGAATGACCATGAAATCGGCGACGCCTCGTTCCAAGAAACGAATACGTCTTTGCCAAATGCCCAGTCCCGGCAATATAGCAGGTAGATCTTCCAGCATTACAAATGCATTCTTCAATGCCGTCATCCCAATTGACGATCCAAGCGAAGCTGAAGAACTTAAGGCATTGCAAATTCTCGGAATGGATCCTGCAGACATACGGTGTTCATACTGCGGCGACAAGTCGACTGAATGGGATCATCTTAGACCAATTATTAAAGATCAACGACCTACTGGGTATATCACTGAGATCGCAAACCTGGTTCCAGCTTGCGGCAAGTGTAACCAGTCGAAGGGCAACAAGACTTGGCGAGAATGGATAGTGAGTTCGGCCAAGTTATCCCCCAAAACCCGCGGCAAAACAGATATAGAAGATCGCGTGGCGCGTCTGACCAACTACGAACATTGGTTTAAGCCAAAGAATATTCCAATCGAGAGTATTGTTGATGCGGAATTATGGAAACACCATGAGACCAATTGGCGCACTGTGCTGGATTTACTCAAAGAGAGTCAAAAGCTGGCAAAAGAAATCCGGGAAGCAATCAAACAGGCGCAGATATGACTCAGCGACGGAGAGCCGCAAAATACTGAGATCCTTCGCAAAAAACGCTCAGGATGACAGTATGGGTGGATGAGCGTTGCGGCTCAGGATTACCCTTGCCCCGTCTCCACCGCCTGCGCTACGCGCAGAACAGTCTCTTCATCAAAGTGCTTTCCGAGGATCTGCACACCGATAGGTAGTTTGTCACTCGTCTCGCCGCACGGAACAGAGATGCCGCAGATTCCCGCAAGCGAAGCCGCCACGGTGTAGATGTCCGCAAGGTACATCGCCAGCGGGTCGTCGCTCTTCTCGCCGATCTTGAACGGCGGTGCCGGCGTCATCGGCGTCACGATCGCGTCGACTTCCCCAAATGCGGTCAGAAAATCGCGCGTCAGCAGCATGCGCACCTGCTGGGCCTTCTTGTAATACGCGTCGTAGTATCCCGCGCTCAGCACATACGTCCCCAGTAGGATGCGGCGCTTCACCTCCGGGCCGAAGCCTTTGTCGCGCGTCTTGCGATACATATTGGAGAGCGTGCTGTTGTCCGCGCGCAGACCATAGCGAACACCATCAAAACGCGCCAGATTGCTGCTCGCCTCCGCCGTCGCCACCACGTAGTACGTGGGCACGGCGTAGCGCGTGTGCGGCAGGCTGATGGGCTTTACCGTACATCCCTGTGCTTTGAGATTGTCGATCGTCTTCTCGACAGCAGCCCGGATCTCCGGCTCAAGACCATCCCCGAAGTATTCCTCCGGCACGCCGATGCGCAGGCCGGCGACAGGCTTCTTTAGTGCCGCAACATAATCCGGCACAGCATGGCGCGAACTCGTCGCATCCAGCGGATCGTAGCCCGCGGTCACCTGCAGCATCGTCGCCGTGTCCTTCACCGTGCGCGTGAACGGCCCGATGCGATCCAGCGACGACGCAAACGCGATCAATCCATAGCGCGAGACACGGCTGTACGTCGGCAGCATGCCCACCACGCCGCAGAAGGCCGCAGGCTGGCGGATCGACCCGCCTGTGTCCGTGCCCAGGGTGCCCACGGCAAAACCCGCCGCCACCGCCGCCGCCGAGCCACCTGAAGATCCACCGGGAACGCGGTCCAGCGCGCGCGGATTGTGTACCGGCCCGTAAGCCGAGTTCTCATTCGAAGAACCCATGGCAAACTCATCGCAGTTCAGCTTGCCCAGAAGCACCGCGCCCGCCGCCTCCAGCCGCGCCACGGCCGTGCAGTCATACGGCGGCTCATAGCCTTCCAGGATCCTCGAGGAAGCTGTCGCAGGCGAGCCCTTCATCGTCAGCACATCCTTGATGCCGATGGGCACGCCGGCCAGCGGCGGCAACGGATCGCCCTTCGCGGCGAGCGTGTCGATCTTCGCTGCCTGCGCCAGCGCGCGCTCCACACTCAATGCAAGATAGGAGTTAATCGCGCCGTCCTTCGCCTCGATGCGGGCGAAGTGCGCCTCGGCGATTGCGGTGGCCGTGTGGGTCTTCGTGGCGATGGCATCGCGCACGCTGTCGATGGTCAATGTGTCCGTATTTATGGAATCCAAGTTGCTCATGCGCGTTCGATCACCTTCGGGACCTTGAAGAAGACGCCATCCGTCTCCGGCGCCTCGGCCATTACCACCTTGCGGTCCAGGCACGGCGTCAGCACATCGGCGCGCAGAGCCTCCGCGCTCGCCTTGATCTGGTCGCCAAGGATCTCCGCTACCTGCGCCATCGGCGGCACATCGGCCGTGTCCAGTTCATTGAGATCCGCGATGTAGCCCAGAATGGCGTTCAGGTCGCGCTGCATGCGCGGCTCTTCTTCGGGGGTTAGCTCCAGGTTGGCCAGCTCGGCCACGCGGCGCACATCTTCAAGGGTGACGCTGATCGTTTCGCTCATATCTCTATCGCTTTTCATCTGACGGCAATTTAAAAAGTATATCGGCCACATCCACTCCGGCGATACTGCGCAGGTCGTGTTTCAGCTTCTCGCTCATGCTGCGCATCTGCTTCTGCCACGCCGCGTCCGTCACCTCTACCGTGAGCACTGCGCCTTCGAGCCCCACGATGCGCGTGCGTTCCGCGATCCTCTGCCCGCACGCCACCGGCCACGCCGCGGCGATGCGGTCCTCCGCCGGCATGCTTTCCAGCGAGCGGCCCAGGCTGCCGCGCATCACGTCGCGCATCCGTTCCGGCGCGCGCATGCGGTCTATAGATTTCGATGGGGGTTTCGGTGGCATACCTTTGATGGTAGAGTGACCGCGCCACTCTGTCCTGCCCGTGCACCCAATTACAACTAAATTCAATATAATGAGCGGTTTACCAGCTTGTCTCTGAGGTACCCAGAAGACCGCCAGCTAGAATAACCTGATGCACATCGAAGACACCCCACTGCGCGACGTAAAGATCGTCCGCCCCAAGCAGTTTGCCGACGACCGGGGATGGTTTGCCGAGACCTTCAACGAGCGCAGCTTTGACGCTCTGGGCCTCCCCGTGCGCTTCGTGCAGGACAACCAGTCGCTCTCCCGCCGCGGCGTGCTGCGCGGCCTCCACTACCAGTTAGACCAGCCGCAGGGTAAGCTCGTGCGCTGCCTGAGCGGTGAGATCTACGACGTCGCCGTCGACCTGCGCCGCGACTCGCCCGGCTTCGGCAAGTGGGCCGGCTTTCACCTGAGTGGTGACTCACTCGACATGCTCTGGATCCCCGAAGGCTTCGCGCACGGCTTTCTCGTGCTCTCCGACTCGGCCAGCGTGCTCTACAAGACGACGGCG
>DATMLK010000127.1:0-29594 GCA_035570215.1 Acidobacteriaceae bacterium | reverse complement strand
TCCGCTACAAGGGCAACCGCATGGACATCGGCGGCCACCGTTTTTTCTCCAAGAGCGACCGCGTTATGGAGTGGTGGCTGGAGCAGATGCCCACCGAAGCCGGCGCGGACAACACCGTCGCCATCAGCTATCAAAATCAGTCACGCCAGATCGCCGGCATGGGCGCCACCTCCGACAAGACGGCCGAGAATACCGACCTCGTGCTGCTCATCCGCCCGCGCAAGAGCCGCATCTACTTTCTGCGCAGGTTCTTCGACTACCCCATCACGCTGACCAAAGATACTCTTACGAAATTGGGCATCACCCGCACGGTGCGCGTCGGGTTCAGCTATATCGCTTCGCGTCTCAAACCCATCAAGAACGAAAAGTCGCTCGAAGACTTCCTCATCAACCGCTTCGGCAGGCAGCTCTACCTCACATTCTTCAAGAGCTACACCGAGAAGGTCTGGGGTACGCCCTGCAACGAGATCAGCGCTGAGTGGGGCGCGCAGCGCATCCGCGGACTCTCACTCACCGCTGCCGTTAAACATTTCCTCAAGAAGACCTTCAGCAAAAAGCCGCAGGACATCTCGCAGAAGAAGGTCGAGACCTCGCTCATCGAGCGCTTTCTCTATCCTAAGTTCGGCCCCGGCCAGCTCTGGGAGCATGTCGCGGACAAGATCGTCGCGGGCGGCGGCGAGCTGCACATGGGATGGAAGGTCGATCGCATTCACACCGCCGGCAATCGCGTTGTATCTGTCGACTGCATCAACGAAGGCGGCGAGACGCGCACCTTCACCGGCGATTGCTTCTTCTCCACCATGCCGATGCGCGACCTGGTCAACGCCATGGAACGCACCGGCACCACGATTCCCGAGAATGTGAAGGCGGTCTCCGACGGCCTGATCTATCGCGACTTCATCACCATCGGCATCCTCATCGATAAGCTCTCCGTCACCGAGCCGGACGGCGGCCTGCTCAAAGACACCTGGATCTACATCCAGGAACCGGATGTGCTCATCGGCCGCCTGCAGATCTTCAACAACTGGAGTCCATACCTGGCCGTGCCCGGCAAGATATGGATCGGCCTTGAATACTTCTGCTACGAAACGGATGCCCTGTGGACCATGCCCGACGACGAATTGAAGGCATTCGCCGCCATGGAGCTGGAGAAGATCGGCATACTCAAGGCAGACGGTGTGCTGGATTCTCACGTCGTCCGCGTGCCCAAAACCTATCCCGCCTACTTCGGCACCTATGATCGCTTCGACGAGCTGCGCGCCTTCACCGATACCTTCGAGAATCTCTTCCTCGTCGGCCGCAACGGCATGCACAAGTACAACAACCAGGATCACTCCATGCTGACCGCCATGCAGGCCGTGGAGAACGTGCTCACCGGCGTCAAGGACAAGTCCAACCTGTGGACGATCAACAGCGAGCAGGAGTACCACGAAGACAAAGGCAAGTGATCTTTGCTGCTCGCATCTATCGCTTTACACAGGCAGACTCATCCACATTGGCATCCAGCATGCGTGCCTCATCCACCGCGCCCGCGGCCGGACACGGCAGATAGATCCACTTCGGCTGCGATGTGAACCGCCGCTCATCGCCACCCACCGCGCTCACACGGAGAGGATAGTACGCAAGGAAATCCTTCGGTGCCCACACGCGCGAGATTGCCAGATACTGCTCCACCGGCCAATCCAGCACGATGGCGCTCAGCCGGCCGCTGTGGATCAATGCGGCATACTCCGCCATCAGCTTGTCACCGTTCTGTTGGCCCTTCCGGCTATTGTGCGCGTCGATCACTGCGCCGGCCGCCTCGCTGCTCGCATACTCCGTCTTGCCCGCCATGAGCGCATCCTCCGGATGGCTCAGCACCAGCACGTCGCCGGGAATGCTTTGCAACACGGCTTCAAACTGGTTGCGAACCGCGAGATCGTCGGAGTCGGGAGCAGCATCGTCCAGCGAATAGCGCAGCTGCACGATCTGCACGATGGCTGCGAGCATCACCACTGCGAGCACCACGCGGGCTGCTGTCTCCGGCTGCGCCGCTAGCCTCCGATGTATCCTCCCCAGAGCAACACCGAAGAGCACCGCGATCCACGCATACGCCGGGATGAGCGTGTTCGTGTTCGCCCCGCGATGCGCGCGGATGTATCCGGTGAAGACCACCAGCCCGGCAGTGCCCAGAACGTAGAAGCTGAATGGGTGGTTGCGTATCGTTGCTCGCCAATCCGGCGGTCGCTCCAGTAGCAGCGCCACCAGCACCAGGATCAGCGCGATGCCGCACACACGCAGGTCGCCGGGAATATACTGCAACGCATTCTGCATGTTGTAGCCGAATCCACTCGTCATGCCGAAGACGTAGTAGCGATACCAGCCGCCGGTCGCATAGCTGAGCCACGCGATCGAAACACCCAGCATCGCCAGAAAGCCGCCCGCGCCGAGCAGCACGCGCCGCGGCTGTCGCCACGTGTGGCACAACATCAGTAACGCAACCGGCAGCACACCCTGCTTCGTCTGGAAGGCGCACACCCACAGCAACGCCGCAAAGAGCGGATGCATCCGCCGCGTCGCATAGAGCGCGCACAGCACAAAGAACATGTACAGCATGTCCACGCGCCCCATGTCGTAGGTGCCGTAGACCGTCGCATAACATGCCGCAAATAATCCAGCCGCGGCCAGCGCGGCAAAGTGTTGCCGCGTCTCTTCGTAGACCAGTTTGTATATAACGGCGAGGCAGCCAATCGTGCTGAAGATGGAGAGCAACCGCAGCGGCACATAGGACACGCCCGTTACCCTGGCCATTGCCGACGCGAGGTAGAGGTACACGGGTGTATAGAGAAACGGGGTAAAGTTGATGCTGGGCGCGGCGTAGAGCGGCAGACCGCCGTGGATGTGGCGTACGCACGCCACCATTCCATTCTCGATCCAGTCGTACTCATACGGAAAGTACAGCCGCTCCCGTGCCGCCACAAGAAACAGAAGTATCGCCAGCGCGGAGACCGCCATCAGCGCAACGCGCAGGCACCGCAGCGTCCAGGCGGAGATCCGCGCACTCTTCTCACTTCCGATCGGCATGCGACCATTCTATTCGCGCCCATCTATTATCGGGCCAGGAAAAAGCCCGCAGAGAAGATCTCCGCGGGCCGGTTCCTTGCGTGAAATGTTTTAGACGGCAACTGCGCTGCTGATCTCCGTCAGCCGCTTCGCCAGCATCTTCTCCAGATCCTCAAGCGCCTTGGAGAAGCCTTCGATGCCTTCCTTCAGCTTGTCGGTCGCCATGCGGTCGGCGGCATGCATCTTGTCGAAGGTCGCCTTGTCGATGGAAAGCTTCTCGATCGAGAGCGACTTCGCCTTCTCCGCGTCCAGCTTCTTCGGCAGATCGCCCGTCTTGCTGTCGAGTTCGCCCAGCAGCTCCGGCGAGATCGTCAGCAGATCGCAGCCGGCGAGTTCCGTGATCTCGCCGATGTTGCGGAAGCTCGCGCCCATCACCTGCGTCTTGTAGCCATACTTCTTGAAGTAGTTGTAGATCGCCGTCACCGACTGTACGCCGGGATCGTCCGCGCCCACGTAATCCTTGCCCGTGTCCTTCTTATACCAGTCCAGGATGCGGCCGACGAACGGCGAGATCAGCGTGATGCCGCCCTCAGCGCACGCGACCGCCTGGTGCAGGCCGAAGAGCAGCGTCAGGTTACAGTGAATGCCCTCTTTCTCGAGGACCTCTGCTGCCTTGATGCCCTCCCACGTGGATGCGATCTTGATCAGCACGCGGTCGGTGCCGATTCCGAGCTTCTTGTAGCGCGCGATGATGTCGTGCGCCGTGGCGATGGTCGCCGCCGTGTCATACGAGAGACGCGCATCCACTTCGGTCGAAACGCGGCCGGGAACGATCTCCAGGATCTTCACGCCGAAGGCGACTGCAAGCTCCTTGAACGCCTCATTCGCCACGTCTGCATCGCCGGCCTTCGCGCCCATGGTCTCGCGCGCCTGCTTCAGCGTGTCGTCCACGATCTGCTGGTAGGCAGGCAGCTTGGCCGCCTTCTCCAGCAGCGACGGGTTCGTTGTCGAATCCTGCGGCTTGAACTTCTCCATCGATTTCATATCGCCGGTGTCGGCCACGACTACCGTCATCGTCTTCAGCTGTTCCAGCAGTGTCTTTGCCATGGAAACTCCTTATCTCTTGCCTGATTTTTAGACTGTCGCGAAACTCCGCGCGCGTTGGCAACTACCATTTTACGCTGAAATTGCTTGAGCCAATTATTACGTTCGGATGTTTTCTAACTCACTGGATTTTCAAGGCTTCCAATGCCCTCGATCGTCACGCGGACCTCCACCAGCGCATATCACCCCGTTTGGCCTACTGCGGAACCTCTTCGGTACTCTCTGCGCTGTGTTTGCTCTCGTTGCCGCTCTTGTCCACCGCGGTAACCGAGTAGGTATAAGTATGTCCGGTCAGTAGGGACGCATCGTGAAAGGCCGGCGCCGGCAAAGGCTGCGCGTTCATGCGTACCGCCGTCGCCTGCGTGCCTGCATCGCGCCGGTACACAAAATATCCTGCCAGGTCCGGCTCGGCATTCGCCTCCCACGAGAGATCGATCGCATAGCTGCCGTCGGCCCCGCGCACCGGGTCCGCCACAGCCAGTCCCTGCGGAGCCTGCGGCGGAAAGACGTCGCGCACATCCACATTCACCGTCTCACTCGGCTCCGAACGAATCTCCACGCTTTGCCCGGCCAGCACAAGCTTCTCCACGCGCTGCACCGTGTACGCATACTGCTCGCCAAAGACCGCGCTCGCATCCAGCGTTCCACCGGCATCCGCATGCACACGCAGCATCTGCACGTCTGGCTCTCTCTGTGGCGCGAGTGGATTTTTCTGGCTTGCACTCTTCTCGTAAGCAGACGCCACAGTTGCACCGTGCAAACGCTCTCGCCGCAGCAGGATCTCCGTGCCGGCACTCATGCTGACCTCCGGCGCCTGCTGCCAGCTCAGCACCACACCCTGCTCCGTGACCGCGGACTGCAGGCCGTTCACCGGCAGCGGCGCAGCGCCACTCGCCGTGTAAGCCGGGTCCGAGGCACCCGTCGACCGCCCCGCCGTGCTCATCACCTCTATCTCATAGGTCAGCAACTCCGGCGAAGCCTTCACCACCGCCGGCGGCAACACGTCCTCCAACGTAACCTTCGCCGCGGGCGTCTCCGGCAGGCTCTGCACCTGCTCGCACACACCCGCTCCCATGCGCCGGCAGACTGCTACCGTTCGCTGCCCTACTAGCTCCTGCCCGTCGGTCGTATCGTGCGGCATCGTCCAGCGCAGTTGCACACTGTCGCCCACGCGCTGCGCCTGCAGGTCGTTCACCGGCCGTGGCAAGTGCAGCGACGGTGGCTGCGGCGCGCCGGGACTCGCGCAACCCGCAAGCAAAAGCAGCACAGCTGCCGCACTCAGTAGAGCAGCGTTTCCTTTACTTGTCATTCCGGCGAATCGGAGTCCCCGCCGATCTTTGATCGGTGGGGTGATGAACGCCGGAATCTGCTTCTGCATTTGTAGTGGAGCCGAAGTTGATATTGGCATCGTCATTCGCCTAAGCCATCACATCCATCTTACGCAGGATCTTGCGCGTGAGCCCCGTCAGTGCGACCGTTGCCAGTATCTCCGCGGGAATCCAGCGTATTCGCTCGCTCCCGCTCACCTCGCGCTCCAGCTCCCGCTCTTTATAGATGCTCACGTCGTAGTTCGTGTCCGTAATGCTGTGCTTCGCCGTCAGCACCGGAACGTAAGGCGCAACCACCTCCGGCGAAAGAAGTGGCAGTTCCCACATATTCGCCATCAGCGACGCATCCGCCGCCCGCTGGACCAGTAGAACCTCGCGCACACTCTTCCGCGGGCGTTGCGCGAACAAGTATGCGATCTCGCGCTTGAACGCCTTCGCCCGCGGCGCAGTCCTGTGCTCGCCGCGTGTCTTACAGAGCCCAAATACCGGGCACTCCCCGCACACCGGACCGCGCGGCAGACAGACCGTCGCACCCAGTTCCATCATCGCCTGATTATGTTCGCCCGGTGCATTTTCCCTTTGTTTGTCATTCCGGCGAATCGGGGTCCCCGCCGATCTTTGATCGGTGGGGTGATGAACGCCGGAATCTGCTTTTGCTTTTGCTTTCCCCTGATCCCTGCTTTTCGGCACCAGCGCCGCCGCCTGCTGCGCAATAAATCGCTTCCCCGCCGCGCTCCTGTCCTCCGGCCGCCCGGTCACGCGCAGCAGAACGCGCTCCACATTGCCATCCACCACAGCCGCGCTCTCGCCGAAAGCGATGCTCGCGATCGCCGCCGACGTGTACTCGCCGATGCCAGGCAGCGCGCGCAGCTCAGCCGCCGTCTGCGGCAGCACGCCGCCATGTTCTTTCGCGACGGCCTTCGCCGCCGCATGCATCATCCGCGCACGCCGGTAGTAGCCCAGCCCGCTCCACGCCGCCAGCACATCCTGCTCCGGCGCGGCAGCAAGTTTTTTTATCGTGGGAAATCTCTTCAGGAAGAGCTTGTAGTGCTCGATGACCGCCTGCACCCGCGTCTGCTGCAGCATGATCTCGGAGATCCAGACCCTGTACGGATCGTCCACACCGCGCCACGGCAACACCCGCGCATTCTCGCGGTACCAGCGCATCAGCTTGCGGCGAAAGTGGGATACATCGATCCGCCCTGCCTCCAACTCTCGCCCCATCGCCATCTCTCTATTTTAGGACCAACTCAGCCGCGGCAAATGCGAGAGCAGATCTGCGAGGCGTGCGCCGGAAAGTCTTCCAATAGGATTGTCGAGGATCGCGTCGTGATCGATCTCCTGCACGGCGTCGATCTTGGCCCACGACCTGGTTCGCAGACCGCAATCGACCGCGGAGAGCGCGAAGGATCGTCCGTAGTCGCTGTTTTGCGAAGTCAGTGGAACCACGATCGCGCTGGTCCTCGATTTATTTTGGCTATCAGGCGAGACGATGATGGCAGGCCTTGCCTTATCGAGCTGGCAGGTGTAGACCTCACCCTGTCTCGGATACCACCCCGACAACCGCTCTCGATATGTGTCATGCACCCGCACGCGCGCACCCCATATAAAGCTTAGCGCGCTGGCCTCTGCTCCGTCCGGGCATTGTCCGGAATCCAACCGCTCGTACTGCCTGCATGATGCGCCGCGGAATGGATCAGCCAGCCAAGCAGCAGCGCCAGCACCGCAACGATCGTCCACACGATCCGCTGTGGCACCCTTCGTGTTGCATCGCGCTGCGAAGCTGCGTAGAAAGATCTCATCTGCGTTGTTGGATGCAGCAAAAGGCCGCCATCGCTGGCGGCCTCTACTCTTGTTTTTGCTGCTGTTTTTTAAGGTTTCACGCCGAAGGCGTCCAATAAAATCAATCTCCCGCGACCGGCTCTTCCTTCTCGACCTTCGGCGCAGCGGCCTTGATCTCGCCCAGTGGAATGAAGCCGAGCGGCGCGTCGGGTTCCTTCAGCACTTCCTTGCGATAGAGCTTGGCCATGCGGGCGTTCTCGGCGTCCTGCTTGATCTTCGCATCGCGTGCGCGGATCTTCTCTTCGCGCGCGTTCTTCGCGATGCCGGTCTTGTCGAAGGTGTCGTTCGCCGCCGCGTCCACGTGCTGTTTGTTCAGCACCAGATCGTACGTCGAATCCGACTCGAGACCGACCTTCTTGCCGCCCGCGAAGATCTCATGCCGTCCATGCTCCTCGTACCACTTGGTGAGCGTCGACGTCATGTGCATCTTCTCGATGATGTTCCGCCAGCCCACGCCCGTGTTGTACGCGCAGAAGCTGATCTCACCCTCCTGCGTCGCGTACGGGATGATGCACTGCTCGGTGCGGCGGAAGTCGTAGTTGAAGAGATCCTGGAACCACATGCCCGCGATGAACAGGAAATTCCAGCGGTCGGCGCGGCGCTTCTTGATGTCCTCCATCGTGCGGTCCGCCGTCACCTTGCCGTAGTCCTTGCCGGTCGCGCCGAAGCTCTTGTCGAACTTCAGCAGCAGGTCCTTGATCTTGAAGTGCGTCGGAGCCTTGTACGGATCGTAGTTGCGCATAAGCGCGAGCGTAATGCCGAGGATCGACAGCACTTTGCCACGCGAAGCGTCATTCACCTTGGCCACGTCCTTTGCCAGACGGTCGGCGTTGATGAACGCCGTCACCGGCACAGCCTCCTTCGTCTCCTTATCGATCATCAGCGCCATGCCAATGCCGCAGTTCGGATGACAGCCGCAGCTCAGGTTGCCCCAGTCGTGGTCCGGCCCATGCACCAGGTCGGCCCAGTCCGAGAATGTGGACATGAACGAGATCGGGAACCAGTCGCGCGTGGGCTCGCCCATGCCGGTCTGGTTCTTCACGTCATGCGCCAGGTGCGAAAGCGTGTAGCGCTGCGCCATGCGGCGCTCGTCGCTCACCTCTTCGTCGCGGCCGGTGAAGCTGACCGGCTGGAACGAGAGGAAGTTGATCTTCTTCGGATTATCGAGCGCGAACTCGATGATGCGGCCCACCTGCTCGTTGTTGATGCCGTTCACGATCGTCGTCACCGGCACAATGTCCACGCCGGCCTCGTGCAGGTTATGGATCGCCTGCAGCTTCACGTCGAACGCGTTGCCGACCTTGCGGTGCGAGTTCGCCGCATTGCCGATGCCGTCGAACTGCAGGTACGCGTAGCGCAGACCAGCTTCGGCCGCGGCCTTCGAGAACTCCTTCGACTTCGCGAACTCAATGCCGTTCGTCGCCGCCTGTACGCTGGTGTAGCCCACCTTGCGCGCGTATGCAACTGCATCCAGGAAGTAGGGTGAGAGCGTCGGCTCGCCGCCGGAGAACTGTACGCTCATCTGGCGGCGCGGCTTAATGGTGATGGCGTTGTCGAGCATCGTCTTGATCTCGTCCCACGTCAGCTCATGCACGAAACCCACCTGGTTCGCGTCCATGAAGCAGGGGTCGCACATCATGTTGCAGCGGTTCGTCAGGTCGATGGTCAGCACCGACCCGCGGCCGTGCGTCACCGTGGACGTGCCGTGATTGTGCAGCTTCTCATCGTTGTGCGCGCGGATATCGCGGCCCGGGAAGACCTCTTCCAGATGTTTGAAGAAGGCGGTGTCGATCGACATCACGTCCTCGAAGTGGCCGTGGATGGGGCAATCCTTCACCATCAGGATCTGGCCGTCGCGTTCGATGATCTGCGCCTTGATCTCGCCGACCTTCTCGTTCAGCAGCACCTCATGCGGCAGCTTGCCGTCCACGATCTGCTGCCGGATCTCAGGAACGCACTTCGGGCAGAGAGAATCGGTTGTGCGCGGCCAGCCCAGCGGCGGCTTCTCCTTCTCGTAGCTCTTCAGCAGAGGCTTGTCGCTCCACCGTGGGGTGAAGGACTTGTTCGGACTGATCGTGTTCAGCCGGCTGAATACCGCCCAGCCGGCCTGGGCGCCATAGGTAAGAGTCTTCTCGAAGAACTTCGACGTCTTGGACATAGTCTTCTCCTGGAACTGGAGTTAATGTTGAAGAATTAAAACTCCGTGAATGTATTCAGATATAGATGCAATCCACCGCCCTGCGGCAGTACACAATCTGATTACGTATCTTCAACACAGGATGCGGGTTAACTACTTTGAAATTAAGCAAATTGAATCTGGGATGGAACCATGAGTTATTGAATGGCGAGATTCTGCATTGAATGGATTAATGCGCGGCCCAACGGGGAGACCCGGAGACAGCCTGAAATCGTTTAAAAATTAGCCGTGGGCCCATCACCGGGTGCCACCTGGTTGATGATCCACTGCACCAGGATCACATGGATGTTGAAACGCTTGGCGATGTCCGGCAGAAACTCGGCGACTGCGGTCCCGATCGGTGCCGTCGCAATTCCGATTGCCACTCGCTGTCCTGTCGCTTTCAGGTTCGTCTGCAGATCGGGCACATACAGGTCGGCTATCTCTGCGTCGATTGGAGATCCGATGAACTCCGCGTAGTTGAAGATCGGCCGGCCGCTATCGCTCTGCATCACCGCGGTCGACACCAGCACGTGCACCGCGCGCCGCCACAGTTTCGCTCCCTGCATGCGGTGGTAGTGCGGGTCTTCGTGAAAGATGGAAGATACCAGAAATGTGCCAAAGAACTGGGCAGTGCCTTCCTGCGAGAAGCTGACGCCCATGTTGTAACCCCAACCGCGCATGCCCGGCCCATATGCAGTGTGCGGATTGATCGCGATGCCGATCGCCGAGGTGCCGGCAACCGTGAGCAGGTTGAACGGATCGGACAGGTTACGATACGCCAGCTGCAGCTTCTGCAGCGGAGTCATCGGTTGCGGCTCGCTCGTACTCAGAAACCGGTTGAAGGGATTCTCCGGCTTGCTGCAGGGCTTGTCCGTCACCAGCGCACCGGCGGCAGCCTCAGGGTTCGTGGTTGTGTATGCACTGCTCACGCAGTTGGCCGGTCCCACCAGCGGCTTGTCTTGCTGTTTCTCGACCGGCATCGGGGCGTCCGGCAGATCACTCGGCTGCTCATTGGGCTGTGCGTTTGGCTGCTCAGCGGCCTTCGCCGTGTGGAACACAAGCATCATGGCCAGACAGCACAGACCCGCGGCGCAGCGTCTGCGCCTGCCGTTCCTGCCCAGCCTTCGAGTCATCGTTCCCCTGGCCTGCATCTCTCGAACCTACATCACTTCTAACCCGCGGCGCCCGAAATAGTTCAGTTCCTCTTCAGGTGCGTCGCCCGCAGAGCGTCCCCCAGAAACTCGTGGAACTCAAAGCCCAGCGCCGCTGCTCCCAAGGATAGCCCGTAGCCTCCAAAAACAGCATTGACGCCCCGGCTCGACGGCGGATAGTACGCCTGCGTCAGAGCGGCTGCTCCCAGATAGCCCAGCAGCTCCGGTGTATTGAACCGCTGCTTGCCTGCGTCACTGCGCGTGATGATGACGCGGCTGGCGGCGTACAAGACCCGCTTGCCAAAACGGTGTTGCCGCCCCATCACGTAGTAGCGTGGATCATCGTTCATCAGGGTGTCGCCGATTCCCTCGGTAAAGACCGCCTGCGATGTCTGGCGAATGTATGCAGCACCGAGCCTTTCGCCGAACGCGCCGCTGTCCGTACCGTACTTTGGATTGCCGTTGATGACCTGCTCGAAGCCGGCGGCCAGTATCGCCGTTGTGAATGTGAAGCCGTCTACGCTTTCCACGCCTACCAGACGCCACTTGTCAGTATTCGTAAGCGGAATGGACTTCTGATCGTCCGGAATATAAAACGTGTACTTCGACGCGAGGGTCCGCCCAGGATGGTGGTGAGATCTGCTTCCTCTGGTATCGGCCATCGCCGTGGTGGTTCCCGTGCTTCCGCCCTGCCCTGAAGGCTCCGTAGCTCCTGTACTCTTTGGTGCAACATTCTGCGGTTCCGGAGCATCGGGCAGAACGCTATCGGATGCAACCTCCGTCACCGGCTCCGCATGTATCGCTGCCGGGGTCTGCGCCCACCCGCCTCCCATCAGACCAAACATCGCCACTCCCAGAACTCCAAGCCACTGTGTCCGCACGGTAAGACCTTCTCTCTGCATCTCTATGGAAGGCCTTCTAACGCCACTCCTATCTAGTCCGATGCCGGAATGACGGCTTGGAGTTGTGGCCAATGCTGCATATATCACCCCAGCTCCGGACGACCCTTTGCGCGGGTTACCAGTAAGGCACCACCTCTGATGCAGCCATTGCCCTGCGCACTCTGCTTGCGAATACTGGAAGATGAGGGGAGTGTCCCCTGCGGAAGACCATGCGCAACGCTCTACACAATTCGCTACGCCTCTCCGCTCTCGCCGGACTCGCGCTGCTCGCGGGCTGCCATCACCGGCAGCAGCAGGTCTACGCGCCGCCGCCGCCGGAGTATCGTTCGCACTCGGGCCATAACGACACCGCGCGCGAGTTTCAGGATCCCTCATCGGATCATGTTCCCTCCAGCGTCAGCGGCAGACCGTTGTCCGTCCAGGTTGGTCTCTCCAGCTGGTATGGGCCGCCGTATAACAACCGCCGCGGCGCCAACGGCGAGATCTTTGATCAGAACGCGATGACCGCGGCCCATAACACGCTGCCGATGGGCAGCATCATCCGCGTCACCAACCTTGCCACCGGCCAGTCGGCCATCGTCAAGATCACTGACCGCGGCCCCTTTGTGCACGGCCGCATTCTCGATCTCTCGCTCGCCGCGGCCAAGGCAACAGGCGTCTACCGCGCCGGCGTAGCCAAAGTTAAGATCGAGGTCTTCTCCGAGCCCAGCACCACCAGCCCCGGCGGCAGGTGGTGCGTACAGATCGGCGCCTTCAGCAGCCAGGGCAATGCGAATAAGCTGAAGGATGAACTCATGCACCGCTACTCCTATGCAAAGGTCATCGAGTTCCCCGGACCCACCGGCCACTGGGTCCGCGTGAACACCCCGCAGGGCGACAAGACCCGTGCCGTCCAGATCGCCGACAGCATCCGCCCCAAAGAGAGCGGCGCCGAAGCCTATCTCGTCCGGCTCGACTGATTTCAACTCATCACGAATCTGGGTGCCCCATCTTCGCCGCAGTTTTATCGCGGCTAAGGTGGGTTATCGTCGCGCAGCGACGTCCGCCTTTATGCTTCGTTAAGGGCACGGCTTCACGCTTGAATCTCTCATAATGACCCT
The DNA here is from genome assembly GCA_035570215.1 of Acidobacteriaceae bacterium. GTDB lineage: Bacteria > Acidobacteriota > Terriglobia > Terriglobales > Acidobacteriaceae > JARLFX01. The sequence goes on along the minus strand of DATMLK010000127.1, from coordinate 16,946 downwards.
CCGGTTGTTTTGTTTTAACCCAGAAAGTGTATCGCGTCGCATGAAACAATGCTCCTGTGCCCGCGACCTACACTCTTCCACCAGCACTCGCCGCCAAAGCCATCGCTCTCAATCGCGCGCTGGTCGACCTGCACTTTGCGCGCGAGCTCTGGCCCATCGTTCTTCTGCTTCTACTGCTGGAGCTGCACATCCCCGCGCGGCTGGCAGGATTCGTTGCGCGCATGACTCCGCGCCGCTGGCTGCAGGTGATTCTTTTCGCAGTGCCGTTCTTTCTTCTGCTCAGCATCCTCGAACTTCCAGGAAGCATCGCTACGCACATCGTCCTGCTTCGCTTCGGTCTCTCCATTCAGCACTGGGCGAGCTGGTCTTTGGACGTGGTCAAGTCCATCGCCATCGAAGAGGTGCTCGTCAGCACACTCTTCGCGATGATTCTCTTCTGGTGCATCCGCCGCGCCTCTGCATCAGGCCGCTGGTGGCTCCCCTGCTGGGCGATCTTTGTTCTCTGTATTGTCTTCGGCGTTCTGGTCACGCCCGTCGTCATCGATCCGCTCTTCAATAAATTCGAGCCGCTCTCGCAGACCGATCCTGCACTCGTCGCGCAGATCGAACGCGTCGTCGCGCGCAGCGGCGTCAGCATTCCGCCCAGCCGCATCTTCCTGATGCGCGCCAGCGCCAAAGTGACCGAGTCCAACGCCTACGTCACCGGCTTCGGCGCATCCAAGCGCGTCGCGGTGTGGGACACCACGATTAAAAACCTTCCGCCCGACGAGATCTCTTTTATCTTCGCGCATGAGATGGGCCACTACGTCCTGCACCACGTGCCGCTCGGCGTGGCCTTCGCCGCCGTATTGATGTTTCTCTGCTTCTGGCTCGGCGCGCGCGTGGTGGAGTGGCTCCTCGCTCGCTTCGGCTCGCGCTGGCGCATCACTTCATTGCACGACCCCGCCGCGCTCGCCGTGTTGCTGCTCGTCCTCTGCGTGGCGCAGGTACTCACCGAACCCATCGGCAACGCTTTCAGCCGCCACATCGAACATGTGGCCGACGTCTACGGACAGGAGGCGATCCACGGCATCGTGCCAGACCCCGCTGCTACCGCCGCGCGCAGCTTCCAGCTCCTCGGGGAGCAGAATCTGGACACACCCGAGCGCCGCCCGTTCGTCGAATTCTGGCTCTACAATCATCCAGCGATCGCCGACCGCATCGCCTTCGCCTCCACGTACAATCCCTGGAGTGGCGGAGCGCATCCAAAGTATTTTGTGAAATAGTTTTGTTATTCCATAGCGTAGTTTTTGTCATTCCGGCGAACGCCGGAATCTGCTTCTGTAGTTGCTTTTGCTTTGAAAGGACGCGGCTTTAGCCGCGCCGCATCGCTATACACCTGAACGGGGCTTTAGCCCCTGAGGGACTGCACAAGGAAGAAACCATGCCTACCGACTGCCTCTTCTGCAAGATCGTCTCGAACGAGATTCCCGCCACGCGCATCTACGAAGACGAACATACCCTCTGTTTCGCCGACATCGATCCCAAGGCGCCTGTACACCTTCTGCTCATTCCCAGGCGCCACATCGTCTCGCACGCGCACGCCACCGCGGAGCATCGCCAGATCCTCGGCCACCTGCTCGCCGCCGCGGCCGACGTTGCCCGCCAAGAGGAGCTCACCGGCGGCTATCGCATTGTGATCAACACCGGCGCGGACGGCGGCCAGACCGTCGCCCACCTGCACCTGCACATCCTCGCCGGCAGACCGATGACGTGGCCGCCGGGATAATTTTATTTGTCATCCTGAGCGGAGGATCTGCTTTTCTGCATCGAGCCACAAATGCAAAAGAGGCCCCGGATAATCCGGAGCCTCTCGGTTTTTGAGAACAATGAAAACGTACCGCCGTGCGTTATGCGTTGAAGTTCGGCTCTTCCTCTTCCTGAATGCCGTACCGGCGCAGCAGGTTCGGCAGGTTCTGCGAGAAGGCCGAGCGCGGCATCACGCTGTCGCATCCTGCCTCCACCGCTTTCGCCTTCAGGTCGCCCTGCAGGTGCGAAAGAAACCCCACGATCGACGCCGTCTTCTTGAACTTCGTCTTCAGCTTGGGGATCAGCGTCATCGGCTTCGCATTCACGTTGTTCAGATCGAACACGATCAACGCAGGATGGTCCGCCTCGGGTGCTTCCATCAGCGTCGTCAGGCTCTCCGGCTCGTTCTTCACGAACGCCACCTTCACGCCCAGCTTGCGCGCCGTCTCCTGGATCTTCGCGAGGAAGAAGAGATCGTCGATGAAGCAGTAGATATGCGTCGGCGCGGCATCATCCAGCTTGGGAGCCATCTCACGCGTGCCCAGGTTGAAGTTGCGCTGTCCGTCGTCGCCGTTATTGTTGCGCGAGTGATTGCGGTGGCCGTTGCCGTTGCTGCCATGGTTGCCGTGGATCTCGATCGTCGAAGGCGGTGCGTCAGCATAGTTGCCGATGCCGTCGCGATAGCTGTGATCCATGGGCCCCACAAAGCTGCGCGGGCTCTTCTGCTTGCCGCGCCGCTGCTGGCGTCCGCCGCCGCCGTTCCCGTTCCCCGGAGAGGCTTGGTTGCCGGGGTTCGGATTCCCGCCGCCGCCCGAGCGAAACTTTTTCTTCTTCCAGCGCTTGGTCGCGCCGCCCGAGCCGTTGCTTGAGCCATTGCTCGCGCCATTCGCACCGTTGCCGTTCATCCCCGGCTCAGCTGAGCCCTGGATCGTGGCAACGCCGCCTTCGCCCTGCTCACCAGACTCGGTGGTCGCGCCGGCTACGGCTCCAGTCCTGCTTTTGTTCCGCTTGCGCCGCCTGCGGCGGCTGCTCTTGGACTGGCCCTGTCCGGGCGAACCCTGCTGTTGCGGTGGAAGACCCTCCGGCATCTCGGCCGGAGAGAAGTTCTGCTGCTCTGATTCCATGCGTGCACTTCCCTTATGTACAACACTGGCCCAATCCTGCGGCCGTCCCTGCTCAAGACCTTCAAACCATCGTCACGCTTGATTCCAATGCGCACGTCTCCGCGCGCCGCAGTACGTCATGCGGCCGCTACGACAGGTGCCCGAAACTCTGCGGAGGTTGAAGCTGTCTCAAAAGTCCTACTCGAAATGATCTGCTCTGTTGCCGTGTCTCTCAAGAGGCGCTGTTCCCGTAAACGGAACCGCAAAACCTCTGCGTCGAGCCACACCCGCTGGTATTCCTCTTGCCTAACCAGCTCTCGTTTTTTATCAGTGTGCGCCGTGGCGAATCATCGGGCGAGCCGCCTAAGAGTCTTCCCGTCTCCGGGATTTGCACTCCCTAAAGGAGTTGCGCTCTCAGTTGTGGCTGCAGCCTTTTCGTCAGGCAAGTTGATACTACCCGGATACTTAGGGCTTTGCAAGTGGAGATGTTGCACAGCCATCAGTGCACTTGTTCGCCCTACGCAAAGGTCAGCGGCTTAAACGCAAAAGCCATCATCCAGTGGACGATGGCTCTGTTCCTGCGAATGGCCTGTCACGGCCTCCCAAATCCTTGTTCCGCTAATACCCGCTTCGCCTGCGCGGCCACCCCGTCTTGGGAGCAGCGTCGTCGCCGTGGCAGAGCTGGAACACTATAGAACATAGCAATCCGAGGGCCAAATACTAAGCATCAATAGAATCTTTAACTTAGCTGCAACAAAGAGCCTTTTCAGCTCGCGAAAAACTAATGCTTTCTCATAGAAAATCCGCAAACCCATAGATTCATGTCTGGCACTTCGGGCAGAAGTGCGTGCTCCGGCCGCCGATAGTGATCTTCTTGATCGGCGTCTTGCAGACCAGACACGGCTCCCCGGTCCGCATATAGACGCGATGCTGGAGCTGAAAGAAGCCGCGCACACCCTCCGCATCCACATAATCCGAGACCGAAGACCCGCCCAGCTTGATCGCATGCTTCAGAACCGACTTCAGCCCCGTGTGCAGCCGCTTCAACTCGTCCTTGGCCAGCCGCCCCGCCTGGCGCTTCGGGCGGATACCGGCGCGGAAGAGACTCTCATCCGCATAGATATTGCCCACGCCGTGCAGCAGCTTCTGGTTCAGCAGCGCGGCTTTAATCGGAGTCTTGCGGCCGGCAAAGAGCGCAGTGAACTCCGCAGGCCCGATCTGCAGCGGCTCTTTTCCCGGCCCCAGATACGCACTCTCTGCCACCGAGATGCGCCCGAAGCGCCGCGCGTCCACAAAGCGAATCTCTTTGCCCGACGAGAGACTCGCGATCAGGTGCGTGTGCTTCGGCACCTCAATCTCCGCATGCGAGACCAGCAGACGCCCCGTCATACCGAGATGCACCAGCCAATTCGCCTTCGATCGATCCGCCCGCACCAGATCGCAGACGATCGTCTTGCCCACGCGATGCACCCGCTCGATCCTGCTGCCCGTCAACACCTTTTCTACTTCTTCACGCGGCGATTTGAACGTCTGCGGCTTGTCGCTCATCCACACCGAGACGATGCTCTCGCCCGCCACACGTATGTTCACGCCATTGGCAACGGTCTCGACCTCGGGCAGCTCAGGCATCCATTCAGAGTAACGCGTCACAGCACGGGAAAAGCGTCGCAAAACCGTTGGCTCGCGGCGGTATAGAATAGATAGAGGGATGCGGTTTTCGCCGCAACATCTCTTCCCCCAGACATTTCAGCACCGGAGACAGACCCAGCGTGAGCACCGCCTCGAACTCTGCAAAGAAAACATCCGCCGTCATCCTTGGCGCCCAGTGGGGCGACGAAGGCAAGGGCAAGATCGTCGACGTCCTCTCCGAGAAGTTCGACCTCGTCGCGCGCTACGCCGGCGGCCACAATGCCGGGCACACCGTCATCATCCACGGCAAGAAGTTCGTCCTGCAGCTCATCCCCTGCGGCGTTCTGCGCCCGGGCTGCCAGGGCGTGATCGGCAACGGCGTCGTGCTCGATCCGATGGCCTTTCTCTCCGAAGTGGCCAAGCTTAAGAGCGCCGGCCTGCCGAACCTCGATGGCGGTCCGGACGGCCAGCTCTTCATCTCCAACCGCGCCCAGGTGATCCTGCCCTACCACCGCATGATCGAGCTCGCCGCCGAGAACGCGCCCGGCCGCACGAAGATCGGCACCACCAGCCGCGGCATCGGCCCGGCCTATGAAGACAAGATGCACCGCAGCGGCCTCCGCGTGGTGGATCTGCTGAACAACGCGCTGCTCCGGACGCACATTGAGAACGCCTGCCACGAGAAGAACACCATCGCCGCCGCGCTCTTCGGCACCGCGCCGCTCGATCCCAAACAGATGTACGAGGAGTACGCCCGCGCCGCCGAGCAGATCGCACCGTTCGTGACCGACACCGCCGTGCTTCTGAACAAGGCCATCAACGACGGCAAGAACGTGATGTTCGAAGGCGCGCAGGGCACGCTGCTGGACATTGACCACGGAACCTATCCCTTCGTCACATCTTCCTCCGCCACATCCGGCGGCGCCGTCACCGGAACCGGCGTCGGCCCGACGAAGATCGGCACCGTCATCGGCCTGTGCAAGGCGTATGTGACGCGCGTCGGCGAAGGCCCGTTCCCAACCGAGATATTCGACAACACCGCCGACATCCTCCGCGCACGCGGCAAGGAGTACGGTGCCGTCACCGGCCGCCCGCGCCGCTGCGGCTGGCTGGATATCCCGCTGCTGCGCTACTCGAACATGATCAACGGCACGGAATGGCTGGTCGTGAGCAAGATCGATGTGCTCGACGAGTGCGCCGTGATCCCTGTCTGCACCGGCTACAAGATCGACGGCAAGGTGACCGACGTGGTGCCGGCCGACATTCGCGGCATCGAGTCCATCCAGCCGATCTATACCGAGCTGAAGGGCTGGATGTCTTCGACCGAGGGCATCACCGAGTTCGACAAGCTCCCCAAGCTGGCGCAGGAGTACCTGCGCTTCGTCGAGAAGGAGTCCGGCGCGAAGATCGGCGTCGTCTCCACCGGCCCCGACCGCGACCAGACCATCGTTCTGCCGGAGTTCGACAAACTCTGGAATAAGGCCCACCACGGATAAAGACAGAAAACACGGATTAACACGGATAAAACATTAAAAAGAATTTAAGTACTTGATTCGTGCCGTTTTCAAGATCCGTGGTGAGTTTTTGGCAATTAGGAGATCTTTATGATCAGCTTTATCGTTCGCTTGCGCTTTGAACCCGAAGATCATGACGCCGTGGCCGAGTGCCTGCGGGCGCTGACCGCTGCCTCCCGCAAGGAGCCCGGCTGCGTCAGCTATGTGGCCCACTTCGTGGAAGACGACGCGAACATCGTGGTGATCTACGAGCAATATATGGACCAGGCCGCGGTAGAGGCTCATCGCGCCTCGCCGCACTTTGCCGAGCTGGCCGTCGGCTGCCTCTACCAGAAGATGAAAGAGCGCAGCGTCGAAAACCTGACCGCCGTCGCCTGATTCGCCTTCTATCTGGACGCGCACGGAGCCTTTTACATCCAGGTTGAACATATTCACGCGCCGTTTATCGGCACTGTGAGTGATTTTCTTTTGACTCTGCATTGAGGCTGGGGCTACTATCCGTTACGGTCATGTTGCGTCGCTCCTCCATTCCGGCTTTGCGTGTGCTCTTCATTTTTCTGCTGTGCGCCACGCTCACACTGTCCGCGGCCCTTCCCGCGATGGCGCAACATGGGAGGAAGAAGACGTACAAACAGGTGATCGCTCAGCTGGAGGATGATTGGTTCCAGGCGCAGCGCACCAATGACGTCGCCACCATCGACAAACTGCTCTCGGACGACTACATCGGCATCAGCGCGCAAGGCATGGTCTCCACCAAAGCGCAGGTTCTGACGCGTATGCAGACAAGGCAGATCGTCATCAACCAGCTGGACGTGCAGGACCAGAAGATCTCCATACACGGTGATACGGCGGTCGTAACCTCGCAGGTTGACGTCGATTACACCAACAACGCCACCCAGCCGCCCACGGATGTTCATAACAGACTGCGTTACACTCGCGTCTATCTGCACTACCCCTCCGGCACATGGCGGATCGTGAACTTTGAATCCACTCACATCGCCGATCTGCCCGGAGGCGCGCCGCCTTCGTCTGCGCTAACACCTGCTCCCGCACCGGTCACCAAGCCCTAGCCGCAGCCCCCTGCTCGCACAAAAAACCCTGCCACCTGGCAGGGTTTAGTTTTGCAGCGGTTGTTACAGGGCTAGGCCGTAAGCGGCGGCATATAGGCCTCCGCTGTTTCGCGCTGGCTTGCAACCGGCTTACGCAGATTGAGCGCGAGCAGCCGCCGGTAGAGCGAGCGCGTCGTTCCGGTGATGCGTGCATCATCAGGCTCAATAGAACTCTGCTTGCGGAAGCTGAGTACAGGCGCGCCACTGCGGGCATAGCTGATGGACTGCCGCTCTGGCATGAAGTTCTGCTCGGTTGCTACGGAAGATAGGAGTGGCGGAGAGGATGCGCGTTCGGATTTCTCGAACCGTTTGAAGTTCTCAGACATAGAGCACCTCGGGTATTTAGTTTTGTGGGTGCGGAGTCGAGCAGGCCCGCAGTTTAGTGGATGCGGAGAAGATGCTATGGGTTGCACTTCATTTCTGTTTTTATCTGCATTGCACCGAATGCGCTGCATTTCCGGTGCTGCATTTCCGGTAAACGCTCAGCCCAGCGCTTTGCGCAGCTTCTCCCAAGTCACATCGAGCGGCTCCGGAAGCACACGCGTCTCGGCGGTGGTGGTCATGAAGTTGGTATCGCCCAGCCAGCGCGGCAGAGCATGCAGATGCAGATGCTCGGCCACACCCGCGCCCGCCGCCCGGCCTAGATTGAGGCCGAAGTTCAGGCCGTCCGGCTGATACGTCGCGCGCAGAGTGACATCCACGAGCTGCGCCAGTTGCATCATCTCCTGTGCAGCGGCAGGAGCCATCTGCGCCAGGGAATCAAGATGCGCGTACGGCACGATCATGACGTGCCCGGTCGAATAGGGATAGGCGTTCAGGCAGATGAAGCAGTGTTCATAGCAGCGCAGCACCAGCGCGGCCTTCTCGGCCCGCTTGGCGGAGACTCCCTTGGCAATGGCGGTTTCGACCGAAGCCAGCAGATTGCAGAAGACGCAGTGCTGATCGCCCGCGTAGTACTTTGCCAGCGCCGGAGGCACGCCCAGGCGGCGGTCTGTGCTCTCCGCACGCTCGGCGCCGGTCACATAGCGGTAGCGCCAGGGTGTCCAGAGATGGTCCATCGATTAAGTATAACGAGCAGCGCTGTGGGATAGACGGTCTTCGCCCAGGTCACGATGCGACCCGAACCAACAATGACGCGGTTTTTGTGCATTCGCATGATTAGGCCGCACATTGACATCGCTTTTGTGCGGGCGGTACACTTGAGTTGTCGCTATGAGATGGGAAACAGGCATAGCGCGCTCCATCTGCCATCGATTTCGCTCCCGCTCGGCCAGGACTCCACACAGGACCAGCAACGGGAAATGACGGGAAACCGGCCGTGCTCACAAAGCACGCTGCCGAGGTCAGACCGTCGAGATCAAGATTCGCGTACGAGCTAGAATCTCCTGGTTCCCGGAGCCCCTGCGAAATGTTTGAAGTACCCAATCCTGAATCAATCGAGAGCCAACCCCTGAGCACTGAACTGGAAACCCTGACCCCCGCAACGACGGCGGCAACTGCCGATTCGTCCACCCACAACCACACACCCGCCGCTGAGCCGGTCGAGACCGCTGTTGCCGTAAAGGACGAAGGCGCCGACTACGAGGCCGGCATGGAAGACTTTGCCGCGGCACTTGAGAACTTTGACCGTGAGCAGGCTGCCGAGGCCGCCAATCAGGCGACCTACGAAGAGCAGGTCGTCACTGGCACCGTCATCAAGATCACGGATAAGCACGTCGTCGTCGACGTCGGCTTGAAGTCCGAAGGTCTGATTCCGCTGGCACAGGTGCTGGACCATACCGGTCAGCCGAAACTGAAGGCCGGCGACACCGTGGAAGTGGTGGTGGAGCGCGAAGAGCCCGAGGGCGGTTTCCTCGTCAGCTATGAGAAGGCTCTGAAGCATAAGGTGTGGGACACGATCGAGCTCGCCGCTACGGACAAGACCGTGGTCACCGGCATGGTGCTGGGCCGCGTCAAGGGTGGACTCACCGTCGACATCGGCATCAAGGCGTTCCTGCCGGGCTCGCAGGTGGAGATTCGTCCCGTGCGCAATCTGGATGCCTACATCGGTCAGCCGATCGATGTCCGCGTCATCAAGCTGAATAAGAAGCGCGGCAATGTCGTCGTCTCGCGCAAAGAGATCCTCGAAGAAGAGCAGACCGGCAAGCGGGAAGAGACGCTGGGCGCGCTTGAAGAGGGCACGGTCCTGACGGGCACGGTGAAGAACCTGACCGACTACGGCGCGTTCGTCGACCTCGGCGGACTCGACGGTCTGCTGCACATCACCGACATGAGCTGGGGCCGCCTGACGCATCCGCGCGACCTGGTCAACGTAGGCGATGAGATCCAGGTGAAGGTGCTGAAGTTCGACAAGGACAAGCAGCGCGTCTCGCTTGGCTTCAAACAGCTCACACCCGACCCGTGGCTTGACGCCATCGAGCGTTACCCCGTGAATGCACAGGTCAAGGGCCGCGTGCTCTCCGTGACCGACTACGGAGCCTTTGTTGAATTAGAACAGGGCATCGAAGGCCTGGTGCATGTTTCGGAGATGACATGGTCCAAGCGCATGAAGCATCCTTCGAAGATGGTGAAGCCCGGCGATGAGGTCGAGGCCATCATCATCAGCGTGAACCCGGCCGACCGCCGCATCTCGCTCGGCATGAAGCAGCTGCAGGAAAATCCCTGGGAGCAACTGGAGGATAAGTATCCGGCCGGCGCGATCGTGGAAGGCCGCGTACGCAACCTGACCGACTTCGGTGCATTCATCGAGATCGAAGACGGCATTGACGGTCTCGTGCACGTGAGCAACCTGAGCTGGACCAAGCGCGTGAAGCATCCTTCCGAGGTTCTGAAGAAGGGTGACAAGGTTCGCGCCGTCGTTCTCGGCGTAGAGCCGGAGAATCGCCGCCTCTCGCTCGGCGTGAAGCAGCTGGAGCCCGATGTTTGGGAGACCTTCTTCGCGCAGCACCGCGTTGGCGATGTGGTGAAGGGCAAGGTTCTGCGCTCGGCGCAGTTCGGCACCTTCGTCGAGATCTCCGAGGGGATCGAGGGTCTGTGCCACGTCTCCGAGGCGACCGACGCCAACCACAAGCCGGTCACGCTCGAGCCCGAATCAGAGCACGAGTTCAAGATCATCAAGATGAATCAGGAAGAGAAGAAGGTCGGTCTCAGCCTCCGCGCCGTTGGCGAAGAGGCGAGCCGGGCCGAGGTGGAGAACTACAAACAGCGCGAGCCCAAGGCCGAGAAGTCCGGCAAAGGCAAGAGTTCTTCATCCTCCTCGTCCTCCAGCTCGACCACGCTGGGCGATCTCATCGCCTGGAAGAAGTCCGAGAACGAGAGCGAGTAAGTTCTCACTTTGCAATAGAAATAGAAAACGCCGTCTCTCACGAGGCGGCGTTTTTTATTCCACCTATTTGTCATCCTGAGCGCAACGAAGAATCTCACTAACTTCATGCTCGCGCTAGTCTGGCAGGACTATTGCGGAAAGATCGCGCCGTCCTGGATCCACTTGGTCACGGCAGCAATGTCCGCGTCAGAGAGCTTGTCGTGTGGCGGAGGCGGCATCGGCATGGGATCGTCGGCCGGCCCTTCATGGCGGATCAGCGCAACCAGCAGGCTCTTCTCCGGATGGCCGGGCACGACCACCACGCCGTCCATCCTGCCGCCTTTCATGATCCCGTCAGGCGTCTCCAGGATGAGGCCGCCGCGATGACGCTCCTCGCTATGGCACGGCATGCAGTGCGCGGCAAAGATCGGCTTCACGATGGCGGTGTACTCGTCGGCAGAAGCCGCTGCGGGCTGGGCATGAACGCTGGAAGAACTTATAAGTCCGGCACCTGTGGCGAGAGTGACTGCACCGGCCACTGCAACAACGCGAGAGAGCAGAGAGATCGATATCTTCACGTGCAGATTCCTTTTCCTTGCAGGTTGGCCTGTCGGCGCTCCTCCATAGTAGCAACCCGGCTGCGCCGCCGATAACTCCCGGGATTTGATGCCACCAAGCGGTTGTTTCACTGCGCCATCGGCTACGCTGAATCCGCCTGCGCGCTCGCAACATCTTCTATGGTGAAGGGTCTTCTATGTGATGCAGCGTTAACTGTGCAGTTAACAGGGAACCGATGTGGTCACTTTTGCAATCCGTGCGATTCACCTAAACTTAAACATGCTCTGGAACTCCGCGGCCTCCCGTTTTATGACGATGCGCCGCTTGAAGAATAATTCGTTCGCGACCCGCGCCATCACCATGGCTCCGATCCTGCTTGGTCTGGCGATGCCTGCGCTTGCAACCACAACGCACAGGTCACGCCACGCAGCTGTCGCGGCAAAGGCACCGGCAGAGAAAACCGCCTCCAGACACACCGCAACCCACGCCCATACGCAGACCGTTGCCGCGAAGAGCGCACGCACCCATACGCGCACTGCCGCAGTGAAGAAGCCCATCAAGCAGGAGACAGCGCACGCTGCTCCAATCGTTGAAAAACCAAGCCAGGCTGACTTTGAAGCCGCCGCCCGCGTACATGCATGGGAGACGAGCCAGCACACCGCTGCTTCGGGAAGCAGCGATACGGCGTCTGCTGCCGCGCCAGCGGCCACGCAGCCCGCCGCACCGATCGTGGAGAAGGCCACCTCGACCGATTTCATCCGAGCTGCCCAGCCTCAGTCCATCCAGTCGCAGGCCGGCAATCAGCCGCCCGCCGCGGCACCTGCTCCAAACTCTGCTGCAACACCTGCGCCCAGGCCCGCGCGTGACTCCGTGCGCGGCCCCCGCAATAGTCAAGCAGCTGGCAAAGCCGCACCGCAGCCGCTGACGCCCGCCGTCGCGAAGATGCTGCCCGGCTCAGAGCGCGAGACGACACCCGCGCTGGCCGATGCCGAAGCACAGGTCTCGCCGATGATCGCGCCCGCGATGGTGCCGCTCCTCTACAACAGGCGCGGCCGGCTGATCATGCCCGCGGCGCTGAAGGGTTCGCATGACATTCTTGTGCACCAGAATGAGATGGCCGACTCTGAAGGACTCGACCGCATCCAGGACGACGACGATCTCGCGCGCAAGGTTGCGGATAGAGAGCTCGTCCCGCTGCCGGTTAGCTCCATGCTGCGTGTCGACGAGCGCCTGCCGGAGAACCGCCGCTACTGCCGCCCATGGGTGGCAAAGTTTCTGACCGACATCGCCCGCGCGCACTACGCGCGCTTCCACACGCCGCTGCAGGTGAACTCGGCCGTGCGCACCGTGGAGTTCCAGGATCAGCTGCGCCGCACTAACGGCAATGCCGCGCCCAGTGACGGCGACACCGCATCGCCGCACCTGACCGGCCTTGCCGTGGACATCGCCAAGAAACCACTCTCGCACACCGAGATCGCGTGGATGCGCGGCTATCTGCTGCCGCTCGAACAGCAGGGCAAGATCGATGTGGAGGAAGAGTTCCAGCAGGCCTGCTTTCACATGAGCGTCTATCGCAAGTACGTGCCGGGAACTCCCGGCGCACCGCGCAGCCAGCCCGCGGGTTCCACGACGAACATGCTCGCAACGAGCCTGCAGTAAAGATCTTTTGCTACAAAAAAGCCACGGCAATCGCCGTGGCTTTTACTTTTCCTGAAAGATTTTTACTCCGCCCAGCGCCGGAAGACGAGCGAGCCGTTCGTTCCGCCGAAGCCAAATGAATTGGACAGCGCCACGTCGATCTTCGCGGCCTGCGGCTTGTTGGGCACGTAGTTCAGCCGGCACTGCGGATCGAGCTCCACGATGTTCATCGTAGGCGGAGCCATCTGGTTCAGCATGGCCATAATGGTGATGCCCGCCTCCAGCCCGCCCGCGCCGCCAAGGAGATGGCCGGTCATCGACTTGGTCGAGCTGACGAGCAGTTCATGATTCAGTGCGCGCTCGCCGAAGACGTTCTCGATCGCCTTGGACTCAAGCGCATCGCCCAGCGGCGTGGAGGTAGCGTGCGCGTTCACATAGCCCACCTCGTCCGGCTTCACGCCGGCCACCTTCAGCGCGGCGTTCATCGCGCGGAAGCAGCCTTCGCCCTCGGGTGCCATGCCGGTCATGTGGAAGGCGTCGGCGCTCATGCCGTAGCCGATGACCTCTGCCAGGATCTTTGCGCCGCGCGCCTTGGCGAACTCCAGCTCTTCCATGATCAGGATGCCCGCGCCTTCGCCGACGACGAAGCCGTCGCGGTCCTTATCGAAGGGACGGCAGGCGTGCGTGGGATCGTCATTGCGGACCGAGAGTGCGCGCATCGCGGCAAAGCCGCCGACGCCCATCGGAGTAATCGCCGCCTCGGTTCCGCCGGCGATCATCGCATCGGCATCGCCGCGCTGGATGATGCGGAAGGCGTCGCCGATGGAGTGCGCGCTGGAGGTGCAGGCGGTCGCGGTCGCCTCATTCGGGCCGCGTGCCTTGTACTTGATGCTGACGTGTCCGGCGGCAAGGTTGACGATCGTCGCCGGAATGAAGAACGGAGAGATCTTGCGCGGACCGCCCTCCATCATGGCCGTGTGCTCACGCTCGATGACGTCGAAACCGCCGATGCCCGAGCCGATGTGCACGCCGAAGCGGTCGGAGATCTCCGGCGTCACCTGCAGGCCGGAGTGCTCCATCGCCTCCTGCGCCGCGGCCAGCGCGAAGTGGATGAAGCGCCCCATCTTGCGGGACTCCTTCTTCTCCACGAACTTCAGAACATCGAAGCCCTTCACCTCGGCCGCGAAGCGGACCGAGTGGCCGGTGAGATCGAATGCCTTGATCTCCGCCATGCCGCTCTTGCCCGCCATCAGCCCGGCCCATACCTCCGGCGCCGTGTTTCCCACGCCGCAAAGCAGGCCGAGCCCCGTTACTACGACACGTCTTGCCTGCATTACTTACCCTTCTGGTGTTTTTCGATGTACTCGATGGCGTCCTTCACCGTCTTGATCTTCTCGGCGTCCTCATCCGGGATCTGGATGTCGAATGCCTCTTCGAACTGCATCACCAGCTCGACCACGTCGAGCGAGTCCGCGCCGAGGTCTTCCTGAAAGGATGCGCCCGGGGTGACTTCGGCTTCATCCACCTGTAGCTGCTCCACGATAATCTGCTTCACTTTTTCATCGACTGCTGCCATTGCACATCTCCTGTTGGAACGAATGTTGAAACGAGAATTTTACTAAGCCCTGTGATGCAAACTTTGCACTGCGGCTGGTTAGAGTAACAGGCGCACCCTCGGTAGCGCCAGAGATCAAAATATAGCCTCAAAACTCAAGCATACTGACCTGTTTGCGGGGTGTAAAGTTGAGCCGTTTTGCGGGCGTTTTGAGCCCGCAGGCGAAATCCTGACGCTGAACGCAGTGAAGCGGAAGGACCTCTGCGGCTAAAGGGTTCAACTATTCAGGCTCTTCGCTCTCGGCAGCCAGTAAAGGAGCCACTTCTGCGATCTCCTCAAACCCCAGAAGCACTGCAGGCTCTCCGGCATCAAGACGGCCAACATCCTTCAAGGTGCGGTTGATGGTTTTGGTCTTGCCGCTGATGTCGCGCAGCGTGTTCTGCACCGTGCCGACCTGCTTTTCGACCTTGTCCATCAGACCGCCGAATTTTTCAAACTCGTTCTTGGCCGAAGAGAGCACGCGCCAGACCTCGTCACCCTTCTTTTGGATAGCCAGCGTATGGAAGCCCATCTGGAAGCTGGTGAGGATCGCCATGAACGTGGACGGACCCGCAATGGTGACGCGGCACTTGCTCTGGATCTCGGATTGCAGCCCGGGACGGCGCACGACCTCGGCATAAAGATTCTCCGTCGGCAGAAACATGATGGCGTGCGGCAGCGTGGCCGGCGGATCGATGTACTTGTCGCAGATGCGCTTGCCTTCGGTGCGGATGGCACGCTCGAATGCTGCGCCGGCCTTTGCAATCTCCTCCGGCTGCGCGGAGTCGTACGCCTGCTCCAGCCGCTCCCAGTCCTCCTGCGGAAACTTTGAGTCGATCGCGAGCAGCAGCGGGTCTCCATCGCCGTTCGGGAACTTGAGCGCGTATTCGACTGTCTCAAGCGTGCCCGGCTTGATGCGTGCATTCTTCACGTACTGCTCGGGCGAGAACATCTGCTCGATCTGCTGCCCCAGCAGAAACTCGCCGACGACTCCACGCGCCTTCACATTGGAGAGAACTCGCTTCAGATCGCCCACGCCCGTCGCCAGCTCCTTCATCTCGCCGAGGCCCGTCTGCACCTTACCGAGCTGGTCGGTGACCATGCCGAAGCTCTCCGTCAGCCGCGTCTGCAGCGTCTTCTGCAGCTTCTCGTCCACGGTCTCGCGCATCTGCTCCAGCCGCTTCTCATTGTCGGCGCTCATCTTTGCAAGGCTCTGCGCGTTGCTGGTTGAAAGGTCGGAGAACTTCTGGTTCAGCGACTCGCGCAGATCCGTCTGCTGTTTCGCCGCCTCGCCTGCCGAGGCGATGAGCCGCTGCGTCAGCGCATCCAGGCGCTCATTCAGCGCCGTGCGCATCTGCTGCGCGCTCTCGCTCGCCTCCGTGCGCATGGAAGAGAGCGAGTCATTCAGATTCTTATTGGTTGCCCCGGCCTGCCCCTCCAGCCGGGCAATCGCCTCCGGCAGTTGGGCAAGGCGGGGATCTAATTGGCCGGACTGACCGGGCGCACTCCTGCGCATGAGCAGGACAATCAGCAACACGAGGATAGCGATTAGCAGCGCGAAGATCGAGATCGTCATGGGCTTACTTTCTTCACTTCAGGATACAACTCGTCCTGCGCGGACGGCGAATAGCGCTTCGCGCGAGTAATGTCCCGATTTGGATTTTGGGATTAAGCCCATGGCTTTAGCCCCGGAGGATCGCATCCGCGATCGCCGCCGCTTCCACCGCGGCGCGCACATCGTGCACGCGCACCACGCTTGCACCAGAAACGATCGCCGCCGTATGCGCGGCAATCGTAGCGTACAGGCGGGCCTTCGCTCCAGGTTCCTTGCTGTTGCATTCCGCTAACGCCCGCAGCAGGAAGCTCTTGCGCGATGCGCCCGCCAGCAGCGGAAATCCCAGCTCCTGCAGCTCGCTGAAGCCCGCCAGCAGAGCGTAGTTCTCATCGCCTATCTTGCCGAAGCCGAAGCCGGGATCGAGCACGATGCGTTCCCGCGCGACACCAGCTACCAGCGCTGCTTCGGCACGTTCAGCCAACTCACGTTTCACCAGCGGAACGACCTCGTTCGCCGCGAGTGGTGGCAGCGAGGCCCACTCCGCCGGCTTGCCGCGTGCATGCATCAGGACGACTCCGCAACCCAACTCGGCGCACGCAGCGGCCATGCCCGCGTCCCACAGAAATCCGCTGACATCGTTCACGATCTCCGCGCCGGTAGCGACGGCGGCGCGCGCAGTCTCCGCGTGGAATGTGTCGATGGAGATCACCGCCTCAGGCTGCGCGGCGAGGATGCCCTCGATCACGCCGAGAACGCGCTCCTGCTCTGCCTCCGGAGTCAACGGGGCGCGTTTGCCGGGGCGGGTCGATTCCCCGCCGATGTCGAGGATGTCGGCGCCCTCCTCCAGCATTTTTAGCGCGTGCGCGATGGCCTTCTCCGGCGCAAGATACTGCCCGCCGTCGGAAAACGAATCCGGCGTCACATTGAGCACACCCATCACCAGCGTGCGGCCTCCGAGCGCAAGTTCACGCGTGCGCAGCTTCCAACTATGCGATTTGCGGACGAAGGGCATCGTTCCGATTGTAAGGCGGTATAAACTTCGGCGTATGAGGTTAAGGCGCAGAGCCGGTTCGATTGCAGGCGCGGCAGCGATGCTCTTCGCCTGTGCGATGCCCGCCTGTGCGCAGATAGCCGCGCAGACGCCTGCGCAAACA
>DATMLK010000126.1:0-2523 GCA_035570215.1 Acidobacteriaceae bacterium | reverse complement strand
AACAAGAACCTCGACGTGGCCTTCACCTTCAACGTGCCCATCAGCAAAGGCATTCCTGCGCTGGCCGTAGTGCAGCCGTCGGGCCGCGTCGTGTATTCGCAGACGCACGGCGAGTTCAACAACATGCGCGCTATGCAATCCAGCTCGCTGACCGAGTTTCTGAAGATGTGGAAGCCGCAACAGCCCAAGAAATAGTCAGAACAGGCGTGGCTTTCCAGTAATCTGGACAGGATATGTTGCGACTGGTCCACTCTCTGCGCCGCGCCTTTCTGTCGGCGGCAGCGCATGACTGCTTCAATATCGCGCAGGCCACGGCGTACTCGGCCATTGTCTCGCTCTTTCCGGCGCTGATCGTCTCAGCTGCGCTGGCGGGTTCCATTCCATACACTTCGCCGTTGCGGGCGCAGCTTTCCGGCATCTTCGGGCGCGTATTGCCGCCGAACGTTCTGCCGCTGGTGCGCGGATACTTCGCCTCCTCGCCACACAATGCGCACTCGCGCCATGTGATTCTTTCAGCCGCGTTCGTGAGCATCATCGGCGCTTCGGGCGTCATCTCCACCATGATGGAGGGCTTCCGCCGCGCCTACAACCAGCCGCTGCACCAGTGGAGCTTCTGGCACCGGCGGCGGATCGCCTTCCTGCTGGTGCCGATGTCGCTGCTGCCGCTCACCCTGATCAGCGTGCTGGTGGTCTTCGGCCATTTCATTACGGTATGGCTGTGGTTCCACGTGACGCCGGAGGTGCGGACGACCGTTTTGATCTGCGCTCTGATCATCCGCTGGACGGTTGCGGTCGTCTCCAGCGTGAGCGTGATCGCGGTGATCTATTACAAGGGCACGCCGATCGAGCAGAGCTTCCGGCGCACGCTCCCGGGAGCGGCGCTGGCCACTGGGCTGTGGTTTCTCACGACCTTGGCCTTCGGCTGGTATGTGACCCGCTTCGCCAACTACTCGCGGGTCTACGGTTCGCTCGGCGCTGGCATCGCTCTGCTGGTCTGGCTCTACATCATCGCGCTCAGCGTGCTGAGCGGGGCGGAGTTCAACGCGCAGATCCACACGGACGGATACAGTTTTCCCGGCTATGGCGCGGCGTTCGACCGCATCAGACGCCGGAGACGGCATTAAGGCCGCAAGAATCCACCTCCGCGGAGGCCCCGGAGTGCATTTCAGCAGGTAGAATGGGTGCAGCCGCAGCAAATGGTTCGTCCACTGGCCGCAGCCCAAGATCCCGATAGAGAAAAGACCCACACGCATGAGTGCACCGCCTATCGCACCTGGAAGCTCCTCGGCAGAGGTTTTGCGCCGCGCCAAGATTGTTGCCACGCTCGGCCCCTCCTGTAGCACGGAAGAGATCTTCCGCAAGCTGGTAGACGCCGGCCTGGACGTGGTGAGACTGAACTTCTCCCATGGCTCGCACGAGCAGAAGGCAGACCTGATCCGCATGGTGCGCAAGGTCGCGGTCGATGTGGGACGTCCGCTCTGTATCCTGGCAGACCTGCAGGGCCCCAAGATCCGTACCGCCAAGCTGAAGGACCACAAGCCGGTCATGCTGGAGGCGGGCAAGCGCATCACCATCTCGCCGCACGAGAAAGAGGGAACCGCCGAGCGCGTGGGCACGATCTTCACCACGCTGGCGGAGAACCTTGAGCCGGGGGCGCGCATCCTGCTCTCCGACGGCCTGATCGAGCTGATCGTGTACGCCATCCACGGAGACGATGTGGAGTGCACCATCGTGAACGGCGGCATGCTCGGCGAGAACAAGGGTATCAATCTCCCCGGAGTCGCCGTGAAGGTACCGTCGCTGACCGAAAAGGATGAGGAAGACCTGGAGTTTGCGCTCGGCCAGGGTGTGGATGTGGTGGCTGTCTCGTTCGTCCGCACTGCGGCCGATGTGATGCATGTGAAGGAACGCATTGCGGCGCTGAAGTCCGATGCCTGGGTGATTGCCAAGCTGGAGAAGCCGCAGGCGATCGAGCATCTGGATAGCATTCTGGAAGTGGCCGACGGCGTGATGGTGGCGCGCGGCGATCTCGGCGTGGAGGTTCCGCCGGAGAAGGTGCCGGCGATCCAGAAGCACGTGATCCGGCGCGCAGCGGAGTATCGCAAGCCGGTGATCACGGCCACGCAGATGCTGGAATCGATGATTGAAAACCCCCGGCCCACGCGTGCCGAGGCCTCTGACGTGGCCAACGCCATCTACGACGGCACGGACGCGGTCATGCTCTCCGGTGAGACGGCGGCAGGCAAGTATCCGGTGGAGGCGATCTCCATGATGGCGAGCATCGTCTCCGAGACCGAGATGCAGATCGCCACCGAGACGGAAGGCAGCGCCCGCAAGCGCCACAAGCCGGCGGGCGGGCGGCTCTCGGTTGCGGAGACCATCTGCGAGTGTATGGCGCACTCGGCTGAAGACCTCGACCTTGCGGCCATTGCCATCTTCACCGAGACCGGTACCACGGCGCGCCTGCTCTCCAAGTACCGGCCGGATGCGCCCATCTTCGCGCTAAGTCCATTTGCGGCGGTG
>DATMLK010000125.1:0-7774 GCA_035570215.1 Acidobacteriaceae bacterium | reverse complement strand
GCTCGACCGCAGATTGTTGAGGACCATCATCGAGAAGTACGATGGCGGGCCGGTGGGTCTGAATACTCTGGCGGCCGCACTGGCGGAGGAAGAGGACGCGCTGGAGGAGGTCTACGAGCCGTTTCTGATCCAGATCGGATTTCTGGACCGGACGCCTCGGGGGCGCGTGGCGACGCGGCTGGCGTATGAGCATCTGGGGATTGAGCCACCTAGAAAAGCTTCGCTTTTCTAGGTGCAAGGATAAGGGGTTAGAAAGCAAGAGCCCGGGGCTAAAGCCCTTTTTTCTGTGGCTTATATTCAGGGGCCTGAGGCCCCTGCTCCCTCCGAAAAACAAAAGCGTACCTCAGCGGCTAAAGCCGCTTCGCTAGTGAGGGCTCTTGCGACATCCTTCGGCTGCGCCTCAGGATGACGGGCTAGCGGGCTTTGGGTGTTTCTTTGCCCAGAGGTGCAGGATGAGCTTGCGGCCGGGGCGTTCGACCCAGAGATGCAGGGCGATGGAGAGCGGGATCAGGACGAGCAGGCGCAGGGCGAGGCCGTGAAAGTCTTCGGGGATGTGGAAGGAGTTTTTAATCCAGTCGCTGAAGAGATAGTGCGAGAGGTACAGGGCGTAGCTCGCTTCTCCGAGTAGTACGAGGGGTGCGATGGAGAGCGCGCGGGTGAGGATGTGGTCCTGGCTGAGGCCGAGGATGACGAGGGCGAAGAGCGGCAGCAGAAGACCGTTGTGCAGAAGCGCGAAGGGAAGATGATCGGCGAAAAAGAGAGCGGTGAGCGCGCCGGCGGTGCCGAGAGCGGTGGCGACGAGGGCGAAGCGGCGCATGGGGAAGCGCAGATGCATCCAGGCGAGGGTGATGCCGGCGAGAAACTCCGGCAGCGCAAGCAGGGGAATGCGGCGAATGCGGAAGAGTTGCGCGCTGGCGAGAAGTTGCCCGTTCTCATGCATGGCGCCCGCGGCGGAGGGATGCAGGGCGAGAGCGGTGAGCGGGGCCAGGAGCGCGAGGATCCAGAGAAGAAGGAATCCGATGACGTTGCGGCGCGCGGTTCCGGGGCGGAGACGAAGAAAGAACCAGGGAAAGACGAGATAGAAGAAGGCCTCGCAGGAGAGGCTCCACGCGGGAATGTTGAAGAAGGCCACCATACGGGCGGACCAGGACTGCATCATGAAGAGATCGGCGATGTAGGCGAGGATATGGATGCGTTTGGCAAAGAGCGGAGCGTAGAGGATGCCGGCGGCGATCACGCTGAGCAGGTAGACGGGGTAGATGCGGGCGAAGCGGGCTATATAGAAGCGAGCGGGTTGGCCGTTGAGAAGAGCGGGGTCTGCCGCGTGGCTGTAGGTGAGGATGAAGCCGGAGAGAAGAAAGAAGAAGCTGACCGCGGTATAGCCCGCGCCGAAGAGACCGGTGAAGATGCCCCAGCGTTCAAAGGGACGCACCATATGGTAGAGGGCGACATAGAGCGCGGCGAAGAAGCGGATCGACGTGAGTGCCTTGAGGTTAGGCGGGCGCGGCGAGTCGATGACGGCTGCGTCTGCCGGAGAGAGATCGTCATAGGGCGCGCGCGGGCTGGATAGGCGGGTCACACGCTAAATGATACTTGGCTATGCGCTCATGAGAGTCTCGCGGAGATTGCCGTTGTTCGCGGCTAGCCTCTGCTCGGCGGCGGCACGTGGGAGCTGGAGCTGCTGCATCACGATGGCGACTTTGACGGAGCCAGCTTCAGTGAGGAGTTCGGCGGCGCGTTCGGCGGTGCAGTTGGTGGCGG
This sequence comes from Acidobacteriaceae bacterium, assembly GCA_035570215.1. Taxonomy (GTDB): domain Bacteria; phylum Acidobacteriota; class Terriglobia; order Terriglobales; family Acidobacteriaceae; genus JARLFX01. The sequence goes on along the minus strand of DATMLK010000125.1, from coordinate 6,013 downwards.
CGGCGATGATGCGCTGGGCGCGGTCGACCAGCTTTTCATTGGTGGGCTGCACGTTGACCATGAGGTTGCCATAGGTATAGCCCGAGCGGATCATGACGCCGGTGGTGAGCATGTTGAGGACGAGCTTGGTGGCGGTGCCGGCCTTGAGACGCGTGGAGCCGGTGAGGACTTCGGCGCCGGTGGCGGGGGTGATGGCGATCTCGGCGAGTTTGGATAGTTCGGAGCCGGGGACGCAGCTGAGGCCGATGGTGAGCGCGCCGAGGGCTTTGGCATAGGTGACGCCGCCGAGAACGTAGGGCGTGCGGCCGCTGGCGGCGATGCCGCAGACGACGTCATTGGCGGTGATGTTGCGGAGTTCGAGGTCGTGTGAACCTTCTTCACGGGAGTCTTCTGACTTTTCCGAGGAGGTACGGAGCGCGGCGTCTCCGCCGGCGATGATGCCCTGAACGAGGCCGGCGGGGACGGAGAAGGTGGGCGGGCACTCGGAGGCGTCGAGCACGCCGAGGCGGCCGGAGGTTCCGGCGCCGATGTAGAAGAGGCGGCCGCCTTTGGCGAAGCGGAGAACGATCTCGTCGATGGCGCGGGCGATGTGGGGAATCTCGGCGTGGACGGCGGCGGCGACCCTGGCGTCTTCCGCGGAGATGAGCTCGAGCATGTCGCGGGTGGAGAGAGCGTCAATATGCGCGGTGGCGGGGTTGGAGGCTTCGGTGGCGAGTTTTCCGGTGGAGACGGCCATAGGGAAATGATAGTCCCGGTGCTGCGCGCACGGCGAATCGCTCGCTTTGCTCGCGAAACAAATCCGGGGGTCCTTCGACTTCGGCGCTTCGCGCCTTCGCTCAGGATGACGACATCAATCGTAGGTGGCTGTAATATAAAAACATCCCTTTTGAAGGCGGAGAGTGAATGAGCGCACAGCTGGCACAGCAGATGGAAGAGACTGCGCGGGCCGCGGGGTTGCAGGTGACGGATGCGGCGGCGGGCGCGGACTTCAACGGCGCGCCGACGCTGCGGTTTACGCTGAGCCTGGATGGCGAATCGGACGGCAAATCGACGACGGTGGAGCTGAGCGAGGGTTTTAATTTTCAGAGCGAGGCGCTGCGGGCTCCGGTAGCAGCGTATCTGGCGGAGACGGCGAAGCGGCTGAAGAATCCGCAGCCGGATGTGTACCTGACGCTGCATGAGCTGCCGCTGAAGTTTGAAAGATTTGCGTGGCCGTTCCATGTGTCGACTTCAGGAGCGGACACGAGCCTGGTGCATGGCGAGGTATGGCTGATGGATGGGCACGATTCGCCGCTGCATGCAAAGATCGCGGCGAGCGCGACGCTGACCTTCCGCGAGGCGCTGCCGGCGATGGAGCAGCCGTACGCGGAGAGCGCGATCTATAACGCGGTGCGCAAGACGATGGACCAGGGGCAGCTGGAACTGGTGCGGAGCGGCAATCGCCAGCCGGTGCCGGTGACGACGCGGTACTACAGCCTGAGGCAGCAGCGGTTCACGTTCAACGATACGAATGAGCAGCAGCGGCAGGACTTTCTGGCGGCGAAGATCTTCTGGCTTTCGGGCGTGCTGGGCGAGGGCAGGCCAGTGTGGGTGGCCGATCCCAGGGACGCCCAGTATCTGAACTCGACGGAAGTGGAGCTGAAGCAGACGGCGCAGTATCTGGTGGCTGAGGGGCTTCTGCGACTGGACGCGGAGGGGATCTACGCGACGCCGACGGCGGGGTTGATGGGTCTGCGCCGGCAGTACGAGGATCAGCTGGCCAGCGCGCTGGAGTTTACACGGCCGAAGTTCAATGAGGATATGCGGGCTGGACACACGAATATGTAGTGCTGACGGCCGCACGGCCGGACGATCGCTGGCGCTCGCAAAGACAAAGGCGGCTCCCGCTGGTCGCAGAAACAGAAGCAAAAGCAGATTCCTTCGCTACGCTAAGGGATGACAAACAAAAGAGAATCAACATAGATAGAATGACCTGCATCGGATGTTTTCGATGCGGGTCTTTTCTTTGGATGGTGAGTGATGGCGCGTAGAGCTCTTCTTTTGCTGGTGGTGATGTCGGTAGCGGTGCGCGGGTTTGCGCAGACGACGGGCGTGAGCCATCCGGAGGATATGGCGCCGACGCAGAATGACTCGCCCGCGGCGCAGACAACGGCGACACCGCCTGCGGCGACATCGAATGCAATGCCGGATGCGAGTTCGGCGGGTGCCGCGGCTCCGGCTGCTGCATCGCCGGCTGTGACAATTCCCGATGCAACGATAGCGTCAGCGCCGGCCAAAGCGGCGACCTATCCCCGGCTGCCGGGTGAGGCGGCGATCGACAACTTTGCGCGCACGGATGCTGAGACGGTCGACATGACGATGCCGGGGACGGATCCCGCAGCGAGCATCGATGTGCTGCTGCATGATTTTTCGTTTGAGGATGCGCCGGTGGCGACGTCGAAGCTCCACCTGAAGCAGCTCGCGCCGGGGGTGTATGAGATCACGAGCCTGGCGTACCACGTGGGCGATTGGGAGTTCCATATTCACGACAAGGGCAGCTTCTATGGGCTGGGCGAGCACTTCAACACGCTGGACCACGGGCATGAGATCGTGCGGAACCTGTCGCAGGACAACGCGGGGCCGAAGGGCTCGAGCACGTACAAGCCGGTGCCGTTCTTTATGAGCCTGACGGGGTATGGCCTATGGGTGGACACGACGGCGGAGGCGACCTTCGACATGAATGTGAGCGACAGCGATGAGGTGATGGTGCGGTGGCCGGCGGAGCGTCTGCGGATCGTGGTGTTCGCGGGGCCGGGATTCCCGGCGATCTTGAATCACTTTACAGAATTGGCTGGGAGACAACAGCTACCGCCGTACTGGGCGCTGGCTCCGTGGGTGAGCAGGGATTATCACCAGAGCGACGACCAGGTGCGCGAGGATGTGGACCGTACGCGCGCGCTTGGGCTGCCGGCGAGTGTGATCCTGATCAATAGTCCGTGGGCGACGAACTACAACACATATACGTTCAATCCGAAGCAGTTTGCCGATCCGAATGCGATGATCGCGCACATCCACGGCGAGGGATTCAAACTGGTGCTGTGGCAGACGCCGTGGATCAATTCAAAGACCGACCTGCCGAAGGAGGCTGGCTTCGCGGACAAGATCGACCAGACGGCACCGGCGGAGAACTATGTGGAGGCGGCGACGAAGGGCTACTTCGTGAAGATGAGCGATGGGTCGCCGTACGTGGGGCGCTGGTGGATGGGCATGGGTTCGCTGATCGACTTCACGAATCCGGATGCGAAGGCATGGTGGCAGGACCAGCTGCGGCAGGTGATCCGCATGGGCGCGGATGGGTTCAAGGATGACGACGCCGAGGGCGCGTTCCTGGGCGACGTGCGCTTCTTCGACAAGACCGACCAGCGGCTGATGCGGAACAGGTACGCCGTACTCTACAACAACGCGGTGGAAGAGGTGATCCAAAAAGATATGAAGGGCAACGGCGTACTGTTTCAGCGCAGCGCGACGGTGGGCAATATGAACCAGCCGCTGCTGTGGGGTGGAGACAGCGAGGCGAGCTTTTCTCCGGAGAACGGTCTGCCGACAGCGGTGACGGCCGGGCTGGGCGCGGGTTTGAGCGGCATGGCGCTGTGGACGAGCGATCTGGGCGGGTATCTGAAGCATGGGCACGCGTCGGATGAGGCGCAGGTGTTCATGCGGTGGACGGAGTATGCGGCGTGGTCGCCGGCTATGGAGATCATCTCGAGCTCGAACATGGGCGCGTGGGATTACGGCGACGACGCGCTGGCGAACTACAAGAAGTTCGCCGTGCTGCATATGAGCCTGTTTCCGTACCGCTATGCGGCGGCACAGGAGGCTGCGCGCGATGGCATGCCGCTGATGCGAGCGCTGGTGCTGAACTATCAGAACGATCAGCGGGCGCGCGAGCTGAAAGACGAGTACATGTTCGGGCCGGATTTTCTGGTGGCTCCGGTGACGGACGCGGGGACGTCGCGGCCGGTGTATCTGCCGGCGGGCGACTGGGTGAACTACTGGACGGGGCTACAGGCGACGGGCGGCAAGACGCTGGTGGTGGATGCTCCGGTGGATACGATCCCGGTGTATGTGCGCGCGGGCGCGGTGATCGCGAAGATCCCGGAGGATGTGATGACGCTGGTGCCGGCGTCGGAGAGCAATACGACTGATGTGAAGTCGATGGATGATCGCAGGGTGTATGAGGTCATTAATCCATTCACTGCGGATGCTCCGGCGACGCAGACGGATTTTGAAGGGCGCGTGCTGACGCGGGATGCGAACTCTTTGAAGATCACGGACGGCGCGGCTCCTTCATTAAATACAACAATGACGCTGGTGACGCCTACGCGGGTGACGGTGCGCTGGCGGTTTGGGCACGTGAACAGCGTGACGGTGGATGGTGCTTCAGTCGAATTGCAGAGCGGGCCGGATGGGCCGTTCGTGGAGTTCAGCCACGCGGGTGAGAGTTTAGTGCAGTGGAAGTAGGCTGTGCTGTTACGAATCGATCCTTGTTGCAGGAATTCTGTAGTCGGCAAGCTGGTGCTGCTCATATCTTTTTTCGGCGCGCCCGGCTATGCGGGAGCCGAGATCGATCATCGGCTTCTCCAGGAGATGGTAGGTGCTTACCGAGATGATAATCAGAGACGCAAAGAAGACCGTCAACTGCAGAGCGAGCGGCTTGTGAGGCAAGAGATAGAGGCCGAGTACAAGAGCGAACGGATGAGCCAGATAGATGCCGTAGGAGTATTTGGCGACCTGATGACTGCAGCGGATGAGCCAGCGGGCGGAGATCTGATGGAAGAAGGGAAGGCCGAGACCGACGGCGAGACAGAGCAGATCCGCGTGCCGCCAGCTTGGTTTAATCATAAAGAGATACCACATCAGCAGCAGCGCAATAGGCAGACTCCAGGAAGGGAGTAGAGGCTTATGGCGGCCGAAGCCGACGTAGGCCATGATGCCGGGCAGAAAGTAAGGGATGCAGAGAAAGAAATTATGACCCGCGCCGGGGAACAGCGATCGGCAGACCAGAACAGTAAAGACCCAGTAAACAAGCAATGGCCACAGACTGAAGTTGCGCTGGATGAAAAAGAAGAGCAGAGGAAGCACGAGGTACATCTCCACCTCGTAGGGCAGACTCCACATGACACTGAGGGGAAGATAGCCTCTGAATAGATTGGAGACCAGAAGACAGGCAGGAAGAAGTTTATGCACGACGCCATGCGGCGGGGCATAGTGAAAGAATGTCTGAGGATCGCCGGTGACCGGGGCGTGAAAAAGCAATGCAGCGCCAATGGCGAGCCAAGCGAGCGGATAGATGCGAAAGATACGGCGGATGTAGAAATCCAGCGTATGAGGTTTGCGCTCCAGCGACCACATGAGAACAAGTGACGTGTGTACGAAAAAAAGAAAGACCCCAACAATTCCGATCCACTGAACTTCCCAGAAGCCGATCCACTTCACGCCGTAAGCCAACAGAAGATGTTCGATCACAACGGATAAGACGGCGCACGCGCGAAGGAGATCGAGATTGGGGAGAGCCCGCATGAGGTTTCATGATAACCCGCTGGCTAAAGAGACAGAAGCAGACCCTGCCCCTTCGGCTTCGCTCGGGGGCAGGATGGCAAGTACAAAACAGAAAGGCCGCGATCGCTCGCGGCCTTTCTTGTTGATGAGATATCTACGCTTCCTTGACGCCGTCGACGAAGGCCTTCAGCTTGCGGCTACGGCTGGGGTGGCGGAGCTTGCGGAGGGCCTTGGCTTCGATCTGGCGGATGCGCTCGCGGGTGACCTGGAAGGATTGGCCGACCTCTTCAAGCGTGTGCTCGGAGCCGTCTTCGAGGCCGAAGCGCATCTTGATGACGCGTTCTTCGAGCGGAGTCAAAGTGCGCAGCACCTGCGAGGTGTACTCCTTCAGGTTGACGGAGATCACGGCGTCACTGGGCGAGACGGCCATGCGGTCTTCGATGAAGTCGCCGAGATGCGAGTCTTCCTCTTCACC
>DATMLK010000124.1:0-3326 GCA_035570215.1 Acidobacteriaceae bacterium | reverse complement strand
CCTCCGAGGGTTTTGACACCAAATCCGCACTTGAGATCGCGCGCATCATCAACCACGAAGATGCCAAGATCAACGCCGCCGTCAAAAAGGCGCTGCCCGAGATCGCCATCGTGATCGACACCGTCGCCCGCTCGCTCCGCGACGGCGGCCGCCTCATCTACGTCGGTGCCGGCTCCAGCGGCCGTATCGCCGCGCTCGACGCCTCCGAGTGTCCGCCCACCTACTCCACCCTGCCCGCGCAGGTGCAGTACGTCATGGCCGGTGGCCCCAAGGCTCTCGCCTCCGCCGCCGACGTCAACGAAGACTCCCCCGAGATCGGCCAGCGTGACATAGCCCGCCGCCGCCCCACCCGCAAAGACATCATCATCGGCGTCTCCGCCAGCGGCCGTACGCCCTACGTCGTCGCCGCCATAGAGTATGCCCGCGCCCGCGGCGCCAAGACCGCCGGCGTCACCTGCAACCCAAACTCCCCGCTCTCCATGGTCTCGGACATCGCCATCGTCGCCGAGGTCGGCCCCGAGGTCATCTCCGGCTCCACCCGCATGAAGGCGGCAAGCGCGCAGAAACAGATCCTCGGCATGATCACCACCGGTGCCATGACGCGCCTCGGGTACGTCTACGACAACCTGATGGTGAACGTGCACATGAAGAACGAGAAGCTCGTCAACCGCGGCATCCGCGTCCTCATGAAGGCCTGCGGCATCACCCGCGATGACGCCGTCCGCACCATCAAGTCCTCCGGCAAGAACATCCCCATCGCCCTGGTGATGCTCAAAGCCAACGTCGACAAGATGGAAGCCGTCCGCCGCCTCAAGAACTCCGACGGCAACGTCCGCCTGGCGATCGAGGATTCACGGCTGGAGCTGTAAGCGACCATGGCGATAGTTACCCAAGTACGGTTCGATGAAGAAAATTCACCCGTTGGCGTTTGGTATTCTGCCACCCTTTCTATCTTTCTTTCAACTGCGGTAGGCATTTTGCAGCACCTGCATTATGCATCTCAGCCGACTTCCCAAAACACAATGCCTGGCTGGTATCAGTTTGTAAAAATAACGAATATATTCTGCTTGCTCGTCATTTTTATATCTACGCTTTATGTCATCATGGGTGCGATCTGGCACCCAATTCCCGGTGGTTATCAAGGCGATATCACAAGCCTGAAACTTGATACAAACAACACACCGATACCAGAGGCTGATTTCAAACTGCTTGATCTGGATTCTGCTTTCCAAGAGAAGGATGATCCACTCGTCTCGGAATCGGACCTGGAAGTGCGCGACCATATCCAATGGTTGAAAATGTTGAAAGTATTGGCCTGCTTGACCGTCGCCTCGGTTACTTTCTGGCGCGTCTTTGTATGACGTACCCACCCCGGCACTTCCTTTCACCGCCAATCCCCCTACAATAAACCCATGGATAAGTTTGTAGTCCGCGGCGGGAATCCCCTCCTCGGCACCATCAAAGTCTCCGGCGCGAAGAACTCCGCGCTCCCCTGCATGGCCGCGGCCATCCTCACCGAGGACGAGGTCATCCTCGAGAACATCCCCCAGGTCCGCGACATCGAGACCGAGCGCAAGCTCCTCGCGTCCATGGGAGCGGAGGTCGAGCTTGGCTACGGCCGCGCCCAGCACCGCACCAGCATCAAGTGCGCCATCCTCTCCGACCCCGTCGCCAAATACGAGATCGTCAAGACCATGCGTGCCAGCTCGCTCGTCCTCGGTCCGCTCATCGCGCGCACCGGAGTCGCCCGTGTCGCCATGCCCGGCGGCTGCGCCATCGGCGGCCGCCCCATCAACCTCCACATCGCCGGCCTCGAAGCCATGGGCGCCACCGTCACCCAGGAGCACGGCTACCTCGAAGCCCGTGCCCCCAAGAATGGCGAAGGCCGTCTGCGCGGCACAAAGATCGTCTTTGAAAAGATCACCGTCACCGGCACCGAAGATCTCGTGATGGCCGCAGTCCTCGCCGACGGCGAGACCGTATTCGAGAACTGCGCCCGCGAGCCCGAAGTCACAGACCTCTGCGCTCTGCTCACCGCCATGGGCGCAAAGATACAGGGCGCCGGCACCTCCACCATCACCGTGCAGGGCGTGGATAAGCTCCACGGCGCGCGCTACCGCATCAACCCCGACCGCATCGAAGCCGGGACTTTTCTCATCGCGGGTGCCATCTCCGGCGGCGACCTCAACGTGGACGGCTGCGACCCCGCGCACCTCGGCGCCCTGCTGGCAAAGCTGGAAGAGTGCGGCGTCCGCTGCGACGTCGGCAAGGATTCGATTCGCGTCCGCAGCGAAGGCAAGCTCAAGGCCGCAGATATCTCCACCGAAGAGTACCCCGGCTTCCCCACCGACATGCAGGCTCAATACATGGCCCTCGCCACCCAGGCCGAAGGCGTCAGCGTCATCACCGAGAACATCTTCGAGAACCGCTTCATGCACGTCAGCGAACTCAACCGCATGGGCGCGAACATCAAGATAGACGGCCACACCGCCATCGTCACCGGGAAAACGCCGCTCTCCTCCGCCGCCGTCATGTGTTCGGACCTGCGCGCCTCGGCATCGCTGGTATTGGCCGCTCTCGTCGCCGACGGCGAGACCATCCTCGACCGCGTCTACCACATCGATCGCGGCTACGAACGCATCGAAGAAAAACTCCGCGGCGTCGGCGCCCAGATCCGCCGCATGGGCAACGTCTTTGGCGAATGATTTTATTGGACGAGCATCGCGCGTGAAGCTCGCGATGCTCGCCGAAACCCTCAACATTCACTTGTCATCCTGACGCTGAGCAACGCGAAGCGGAAGGATCTGCTTTTGTCTTTAGCTGTTGCTTTGGGTAGGTGTGGGCTTTAGCCCCTGAGGTATGCACCTCACCGCCAGCTCACCGCCAGATGCCAGCGCAGCCCGTGCTCCTGAGTCTTCTGCAGCACGCGCTCGTACTCCTCAAGCTCGGCCAGCACCAGCGCACCCTCCGTGCCCAGCTGCTGCGGCTCGTCCCGCAACGCAGCTACCAGCGCCGTCACCGTTGCCAGACCATCCTGCGGCGCGTACCACTGCGGAGGCGGCAGCCGCTTGAGCAGATCGGGATTCCCCGCACCCTCTTCGATCAGCAGCGCCATGGAGTTCTCATCGGCGGAGAAGAACTCGATCAGCGGCTTCACGCCCAGGCGCAGCGCCAGCCGCTCTACCGCATCCTCGTGCCGCGCCAGTGCGCGTCCATTCACGAAGATGTCGTAGCCCGGATCACTCCCCTCGACGACGATGTACATTGACGCTGCCACTCGGGTCAGTGTAACTCCGCCGCCGCTCCTCGTGCACGAAGAGCGTCAG
>DATMLK010000123.1:0-9571 GCA_035570215.1 Acidobacteriaceae bacterium | reverse complement strand
GCCTCTCGCACCGCGATATCTTCGCCTTCGATGTTGTCGCCGGCGGTCAGCGCCATTGTGTCGTTGGAGTAGGAGCTCGCCGTAAACCGCTCGTAGAAACGGTGCCTGCGCCGGCCATGCACGGCGGCCGTGTGCGCCGCTCCGTGATGAACAGACTTCTTCGACGCCGGGCCGGACGCCGCACTCGCCGCCGTCTGCGCGACTGCCGTCGCCGTCAGCAGCAGTAGTGCCGTCGAGAGTAGTGTGCGTCTGTCTATCAACGTGGGCATCAAAATGGCGTCGCCTGCGGAGAGTTTGTCTAAAACCGTAAAAGTTTCAATTCGAGCGGAGCCTAAGAACTACTGCGCCGCAGAAACGCCGGAATATCCAGCTCGTCCGACTCTGTATAGGAGGGCTCCGCATCGGCTTGTTCCGGCATACGCGCCGGGCGCTCGGCTGCAACAGCATGTTCAGCCGCAAGCTCTGCCCGCATGCGGGCTTCAGCCTCCAGCGCGCGCGCTGCCTCCCGCGCCTCCTGCTCGCGCAGCCGCTGATCCCGCAGTCTCTCTTCCTGCAGTCTGTCATCCCGCAGCCGGTCGTCATAGTCCGGCACGCTCGCCGCCGCAACCTCATCCTCGCGGACGTTTACTTCAGCCTCGGTCTCGCGTTCGGTCACCGAGCGTATGGTCGACCGGAAGAACTCATCGTCAAAGACGGACGCAGGCACCGGCCGCAGCTCCTGCGGTTCCAGCGTCACCGTGATCTCTTCCTCTTCTTCGCTCGCGAAACGCGGCGCCGGATTCTCGGTTCTGCGCGTAGGCTTCGGCCGCGGCTGCACCTTGATCGGCTGCTGCACAAACTCCGGCAACGACGCCTCACCCAGCATGCGCTCGCGGCGCTCGCCCATATTGTCCGCCGGATTCTGCTTGAAGCCGGTGGCGATCACGGTGATCTTGATCTCGTCGCCCATCTTCTCGTCCTGCACCGCGCCGAAGATGATGTTCGCGTCCTCGTGCGCCGCGCTCTGGATGATGCTCGACGCCTCGTTGACCTCGCTCAGTTTGATCGAGTTCGACGCCGTGATGTTGATCAGAATGCCGCGCGCACCGTCAATTGCTCCGGCCTCCAGCAGCGGCGACGCCATCGCCGCCATCGCCGCCTCCACCGCGCGGTTCTTGCCCGAGCTGATACCCGTGCCCATCACCGCGTAGCCCATGCCCGCCATCGTCGTCTTCACATCGGCAAAGTCGCGGTTGATGATGCCGGGGATGGTGATGATGTCTGAGATTCCCTGCACGCCCTGACGCAACACATCGTCGGCGATGCGAAAGCTCTCGAAGAAGCCAGCGTCGCGGGCTACCGCGAGCAGCTTCTCGTTCGGGATCACGATCATCGTGTCGACGGACTCGAGCAACTCCTGCATGCCGCGCTCGGCCTGCTGCATGCGGCGCTTGCCTTCAAACGCAAACGGCCGCGTGACCACCGCAACGGTCAGCGCGCCCATCTCGCTCGCCAGCGACGCGATCACCGGCGCCGCGCCCGTGCCTGTGCCTCCGCCGAGACCAGCGGTGACGAAGACCATGTCCGCGCCTTCGAGTGCTTCGATGATTTTGTCCGAGTCTTCCAGCGCGGCGCGGCGGCCCACGTCAGGATTCGCACCGGCGCCGAGTCCGCTCGTCAGCTTCACGCCAAGCTGCAGCTTCACCGGAGCCTGCGAACTCTGCAGCGCCTGCACGTCGGTGTTGGCGGCGATGAACTCCACGCCCACCACCTTCGCCGCGATCATGCGGTTCACGGCATTGTTGCCTCCGCCGCCCACACCGATCACCTTGATGCGCGCACCGTGCGCGGCGTCGTCGTGATACTGAATGCGGATGGCGTCGTCGTTGCGAAAACTCATCTAAGTTCTTACCCCTGTGCTGTTTGCCGCACTTCTAAGGATACCGCGTTTCGAATGAGAAGCGGCAATCCCCATTCGCTCCCTCCATTCTCAACCGCCCAAACTGAGGTGCAAACAACAAAACCGCGCCGGAGCGCAGTTAGTGGAACCTTGCGTGGTTCGTATTTTTGTTTAGAAGCTGCCCGGGCGGGTGGCCCATGCATTCCCGTTGCCGCCCATTTTAACTCGCCACGGGATTGGGTGCCCCATTCATCGTGCCTTTGCGATGAGTGGGACATTCGCGCGGAGCGCGAACCCGTTTTAGTTCTCTCTAACTACAAAGGCGGTCGTTGCTTCGCAACGATAACCCACTCATCGCGATGAAACTGCGATGAATGGGGCACCCGCTTGTTTTCCAGTTCTGAATGTATGGGCTTAGAAGCTTCCCGCAAAAATAGCTTTGAGCTTTGCGCGCAGGCCCTGCTCCTCGGCCGCGCGGCGAATCTGCGTGCGGTGAGTGTAGAGCAGCATGCCGACGGCTGCGGCGAACTCCGGCTGCGCCAGCTCCTGAGGCATGCGTGAGAGCGGCACCGGAAAGCCGACGCGCGCAGGCACGCGCAGCAGGCTCTCGGAGACGTCCAGCAGCCCCGCCAGCCGCGCGCCACCGCCGGTCAGCACGACTCCCGCGCCCAGCGCCTCCAGCACGCCGCCCTGGCGCAGGTTGTCGCGCAGCATCTGCATCAGCTCGCGGGCGCGGGGCTCCAGTATCTCGGCAAGAAACCGCTGCCGGACCATTCTCCCGGGTTGCGCGCCGCCACCGACGCCCGCCGTCAGGCTTCCGCCGACCTCAACCTCATTCGCGCTGGGCACGGACGTGACCACACAGCTGCCGTACTCGCGCTTCAGATGCTCGGCCTCTTCGACCGAGACATGCAGGCCAACAGCGAGATCATTCGTAAAGTGCTCACCGCCGATCGGCAGCACCGCCGTGTGCGCGATCGACCCCTCAAAAAAAACCGCCAGCTCCGTCGTGCTCGCGCCGATGTCCGCCAGGCAGACGCCGAGCTCACGCTCGTCGGCTGAGAGCACAGACTCCGCCGACGCGATGCCTTCGTAGACCGTGTCCTTCACCTCGAGCCCGGCCTTGTTCGCGCAGGTGATCACAGACTGCGCCGCGCCGCCAGAACAGGTGGAGATGTGCAGGTTCACCTCAAGCTTGGTGCCGACCATCCCTACGGGGTCGTGAATGCCGCCCTGATCGTCGACGATGAAGTCCTGCGGCAGCAGATGCAGCACCTCGCGGTCCGGCGGCAGCGGAATAGAACGCGCGCGGTCCACCGCCGCGCGAACCTCCTCGCGCGTGATCTCGCGCATGCGATTGCCCATGCTGATGCCGCCGCGGCTGTTCACGCCGCGCACATGCGTTCCGCCGATGCCGACGATGGCCGACTCGATCGGTGCCTTGGCGATGCGCTCTGCCGTCAGTGCTGTCTCATTGATAACTTCGGCCGCCGGACCCAGGTCCGCGATCAGCCCCTTGCGCATGCCCTTGGCCTTGCCGATGCCGTGGCCGCGATAGCGCAGAACGCCATCCTGTACCTCGGCCACCAGAACGCAAACCTTCGCGCTGCCGGCGTCGAGTACAGTAATGAGATTTTCGCGGTCCTGCTTCATGGGGCCTCTAAGCTAATCGGTCGAATCCGGCGTTTTCACCGGCGCTGGAGCCTTAGCTTTAGATTTGACCATAACAGGCCCATTTTTCGATTTTGTTTTCGTCTTTGTTTTTGCTTTCGCGGGCTTCGCCTTCGCCCCAGGCTTCGCTACTGCCTTCTTCGCCGGCACGGCGAACGCCTGCGTGAGTGGATGCTGGGTGCTGTACTGTGATGACGGCGTGCTGGTCTGCAGGCTGGTCAGCTCAGCAACCTCCGGGCCGGGGCCAGACGGAGGAACAGCCGTCGGCGCCAGGCTCAGCTTCTTCGCCGGCGGCATCTTGGGAGCGACGGGAAGTGCAGGCGCCGGCACAGCCGTCTTTGCAGCCAGAGGCTTGGCGGGTGGCTTGCCGATTGCAGGTGTCTTACTGGATGCGACCTTTACCGGGGCTGGGGCCGCATGCGCCACAGACGTCTTTACTGCAGGCAGCTTGGTTGCAGGCGCAGGTGTCTTCGCAACAGGCGTCTTCGCTGCAACCGGTGCAGGCTTCGCTGCCGGCACCGCAGCCGGAGCAGCAGCAATCGGTATCGCGGCAGACTTCTTGCCGCTATTGGGATCTTCCATCGGCGCGGGCGGCGGAGTCTCCGCAGGCACGGAGACGGCCGCTGTAGTAGCGGCTGCCGGTGCAGGCGTTCCATCAGCATTCGGAACAGTCGCGGAAGCATCGGTTCCGGGCGTCATATCCAGCACCACCTGGTTCGGATAGCGCATGTCCACCGAGGCCAGGTTGGGGTACTGCGCCTGCCATGCCGGAAGCTGCTGCTGGTAGCGCTGATAGCGATCCAGAAAATCCTCGTCGCCGAAGTGGACCAGTATCTCCGAGCTATGCTCCGGGATCAGCGCCTTCACATCCTCGGGGTTCGAGAGATCCACCTCGCTCAGCGTCTCCGAGAGCTTCGGCCCGCTGGAATCCAGGTCAGCGATGAACTGCTGATAGATCTTCATCCGCGCGGCGCGGGTGGAGAGCGGGTCCGTAGCGGCGATTCCGGTCAGCACGGGGAACGAGTACTGCCCACCCGCAGGATCGTCATCGGGAAGATCGAGCAGCACGCCGTAGGCGTCGACCAGTCCGATGCGGCCATCCTGCCGTACGAAGGCGACAGGCGTCCGCTCCACCACGCTCACGCGCAGCCGGTTCGGCAGCAGACGCATCACCGTGGCATGCTCCACCCAGGGCAGCGTCTCCAGCTCCCTGCGACGCTCCGCAAGCGGAACATAGAACACGTTGCGCCCGATGTCTTCACCGAAGATGCTCAACAGCTGCGGCCGGTTCACATGGCTGTTGCCGTCTATCTGGATATTGGACGAGGTGTCGATCAGAAAGCGCGGATCATGCAGAAAGAAGAGGCGCACCACCATCATCCCCGCCACCATAGCGCTTATCGCCAGAAAGAGCGCGATGCCGGCCAGTATCCTGCCCCACAGGCTCTCGGGAATTAAACCGCGACGCACGCGAATGCGCGTCTGCGAGCGAAGAAAGGGGGCGTCGTCCTGATCGTCGTAGTCGTCAGCGGACATGCGCGGCAGCACACGCTTGGGCACGGGCATCTGCCGGTCGGAGAGCCGGTCGCCAAGCCGCGACGAACGATAGCTCTCCCCTGACGTCTCGTCCACGTCATCGTGGTCAAGCAACGCTGTCGATTGCCGGTTCAATCCGTTTAGTTTTCGCACGCCTGAGCAAAGGCCGCGAAGAAATCGCCAACCCTGACTATACCGCGCGGCCTTCGCTCCGCAGTGCATATTCCGCGCGCAGGCGTTGTGCAGATTGGTACGTGGTGTGTTGACGAACCGGATACCTCTTGCGGCAGGCTACGGCCTCGCCGCGGCTTCCAGCGCCGCGATGTCGAACTTGGTCATCTTCATCATCGCCTGCATCGTCTTCGGGTTGTCGACGATCTCACCCATGTTGACGGGCACCACCTGCCAGGAGATGCCAAACTTGTCCGTGAGCCAGCCGCAGTTGCCCGTCTGGCCGCCGGCAGAGAGTGCGTTCCAGTAGTGGTCGATCTCGAGCTGGTCGGCGCACTTGACGACAAACGAGATCGCAGGCGTGAAAGCGAACTTCGGTCCACCGTTGAGTGCGATGAACTGCGTCTCATTGAGCTCAAAGACCACAGTCAGCACTGAGCCCTTGAGGCCGGGTCCGGCATCGCCGCAGCGATGGACCGCGATCTTGCGCGATTCCTGAAAGATGGAGAGATAAAAGTCCACGGCCTCTTCGGCCTGCGTATCGAACCAGAGAAACGGCATGATGTTTTCCATAACTTCTCCTCTTATGCTTTCAGCGCATCCATCACAACCGCCGCCGCCTGCGAGACGTTTCCCGCGCCAAGCGTCAGAACTACATGGCCATCTTTGGCAGCCTTTGCCAGTCGTGCCGCCGCTTCGGCGAAGCCGTTTGCATACTCAACGATCTTCGGGCGGTGCTTGCTCTTGGCGATCGCCTCCACCAGCGCCTGGGCCGTGATGCCGGCAATCGGCTGCTCGCTCGCGGCGTAGATGTCGAGGATCTCCAGCGTGTCCGCGTCACCGAAGGCATCCGCGAACTCGGCCATCATGTCGCGCGTACGCGTATAGCGATGCGGCTGGAAGAGAACGTGCACCTTGCCGTAACCGCACTCGCGCGCCGCGCGCAGCGTGGCCCGCACCTCCGTGGGATGATGCCCGTAGTCGTCCACCACCGCCACGCCGCGCACCACGCCCTTCTGCTGAAAACGCCGGTCCACGCCGCGAAAGCTGCTGACGCCTTCTACGATCTTCTCCACCGGAATCTGCAGCTGTAGCCCGATCGCCGCGGCGGCCGAGGCGTTCAGCACGTTGTGCATCCCCGGCACATGCAGGTCGAACGGGCCCAGCTTCTCGCCCTTCACATGCAGCAGAAAGCGCGCGTGGCACTCGTCCGTCTTCGGCAGCATCTCGATGCGGCAGTCCGCCTGCGCGGCAACGCCATAGGTGACCACCCTGCGCCGCACACGCGGCAGGATCTCGCCCAGCATCGCGTTGTCCGCGCATGCCACGATCGCGCCGTAGAAGGGCACCTTGTTCATGAACTCGACGAAGGCGTCCTTCACGTCGTCCATATCGCGATAGGTGTCCATGTGTTCGCGGTCCAGGTTCGTCACCACGGCAAGGATCGGCATCAATTTGAGAAACGACCGGTCGCTCTCGTCGGCCTCCGCCACCAGGTAGCGCGAACGGCCGAAGCGTGCGTTCGATCCCAGCGCTTCCACGCGTCCGCCGACGACGACTGTCGGATCCAGCTCACCCGCCGCCAGCACTGCCGCGATCATGGATGTCGTCGTCGTCTTGCCGTGCATGCCGGCCACGGCGATGCCGTACTTCAACCGCATCAGCTCGGCCAGCATCTCGCCGCGAAGGATCACTGGGATCTTGCGCGCCTTCGCCTCCAGCACCTCCGGGTTCTCCGCGGAGACGGCCGAACTGGTCACCACTACATCCGCGCCCGCGGCGTTCTCCGCGCGATGCCCTTCGTGTACCGTCGCGCCCAGCATCTCCAGCCGGTCAGTGACGGCCGTGCGCTTCAGGTCAGAGCCTGTGACGGTGTAGCCCAGCGTCAGCAGGATCTCGGCGATGCCGCTCATGCCGATACCGCCAATGCCGATGAAGTGGATCCTTTGCCGAGTAGCAAACATATTTTTATTGGACTTCGTGTGGCGCTCGCGCTGCTCGCGAGGATGAATTTAATCTTTTAAATGCTCTTCCCACTCTATCAGCCGCGCGATGCGCGCCGCCTTCGCCACGATGCAGGAATATTCAGCCAAATCCCTCTAAATACTTTGCAAAGGCAACGGCAGACACCGCAACAGAATCCTACAAAGTGCGTCAGTACACTCTGCTTGTGCAATGTACGGCATCACCTGGGTTCGCGTAAGCCGGAGAAGCAAAGTTTCACCGGCGAAACCGAAGAATTACAGGTCAAAGGTATTCACAGTATGCGTACTCCCCGCTTTCTTCGCTACCTTCTTCTCTTTGCGGCGCTGCTGGCTGTTCCGGCCTGCAGCTTCGCCGGCGTCTTCGTCTCGGTCAACATCGCTCCGCCGATCCTTCCCGTCTATGAGCAGCCCGTCGCCCCCGGCGACGGCTACATCTGGACGCCCGGTTACTGGGCCTGGGATCCCGATGGCGGCTACTACTGGGTCCCCGGCGCCTGGGTCTTCGCGCCCTACACTGGCGCTCTCTGGACCCCCGGTTACTGGGGCTGGAGCAACGGCTTCTATGTATGGAACGGCGGATACTGGGGCCTGCACATCGGCTTCTACGGCGGCGTGAACTACGGCTTCGGTTACTACGGCCACGGTTATGAGGGCGGCTACTGGGACCACGGGCACTTCGACTACAACCGCAGCATCAATCACATCGACAACCATGTGCATAACACTTACGAGCGCAATGTAGACCATGGCCCGGACAACCGCGTTGCCTTCAACGGCGGCAACGGCGGCACCCATGACCAGCCCACGCAGCAGGAGCGCGTCGCCGAGCATGAACAGCACATCAGCGCTGTTCCTCTGCAGCAGCAGCATCAGCAGGCCGCCAGGACTAACCGCGCGCAGTTCGCCAACGTAAACCACGGCCAGCCAGCCGTGGCCGCAACCCAGCGCCCCGGCGCCCAGGCCTTCCATCAGGCTCTGGCGCATCCGGACAACCCGCAGGCCGTACAGGCGGCGCGCAGCGCGCCTGCGAATCACCCGCAGACACCGCAGACGCAGTCTCATCCTCAAACGCAGGCCGCACCGCATAACTTCGGCGGCGGTCAGTCGCAGGAACAGGCTCATCCTCAGCAGCAGGCTCAACCCCGCCCGCAGCCACAGGAGCAACCTCATCCGCAGGAGCAGGCCGCACCGCATAACTTCGGCGGAGGTCAGCCACAGGAACAGGCTCATCCTCAGCAGCAGGCTCAACCCCGCCCGCAGCCACAGGAGCAGCCCCATCCGCAGGAGCAGGCTCGTCCTGCAGCACCCGCACCGCAGTCACACCCCGCACCGCAGGGTGGCGGCGGTGGTGGCGCGCCCCATGGCGGCGGTGGTCCCGGCGGCGGTGGCGGCAGCGACCACGACCATCACTAGAGCGTACGCAACATAACCAGGAAGATCAGAAAGGGCCGGCAGCCACAGGAGCCGGCCCTTTTTATGTCTGCATCCATCTCTTTTTATTCATGGAGTTATCGCGGCTATCGCTTTTGCCGGCCACACCATGACAAAACGCAACTTTGGGATATATTTTGAGTCTATATAAAGCGAGAAGGCGGACCCAATCGAGCGGGCCGCCACCTCCGCTGATGCTCCTCGCAAGCCGCATATCCCAGGCAACACCGGCCAAGCGAAGGAGGCTCAGCAAGGGACCTTCATGACCATCTTGCGCACACTACGCAATGCGTTTCTCGCAACTGCTCTGGTAGCGACTGTTTTTATCGCCGCGCCGGCAACGGCCCATGCGGCGGTCTTCGTCTCCGTCGCGGTCGCGCCTCCGGCGATCCCCGTCTACGCCCAGCCCGTCGCCCCCGGCGACGGCTATATCTGGACGCCCGGCTACTGGGCCTACGGTGACGACGGCTACTACTGGGTGGACGGCGCCTGGGTGCTCGCTCCCTATGAAGGCGCGCTCTGGACCCCCGGCTACTGGGGCTGGGGCGGCGGCTTCTACGCCTGGCATCCCGGCTACTGGGGCCGCAGCATCGGATACTACGGCGGCATCAACTACGGCTTCGGCTACTTCGGCTTCGGCTTCTTCGGCGGTTACTGGAGAGGCGGTCACTTCTTCTATAACCGCGAGTACAGCCGCGTCGGCTACGGCTTCCATAATGTCTACTCGCAGCACTACAACACGGCCGGCTTCTCGCACCAGGGCTTTGAGAGCCGCTCCTCCTTCAACAACCACAGCGTAGCCTCTCCGGGCCGCAGCTTCGCGCAGGGCGGCAACGGCTTCCGCGGCAATGCACAGGGCGGCAACTTCCACGGCAACGCGCAGGGCTTCAACGGCGGC
>DATMLK010000122.1:0-2166 GCA_035570215.1 Acidobacteriaceae bacterium | reverse complement strand
CTGCGGCTGCTTGCGCCGAATGCCGTGACCAGCGGTGAGATCTTTTTCGGCGGCGAAGAGCTGCTTAGCCTTCCGGAAGAAACGATGCGCGCACATCGCGGACGCGAGATCGCCATGATCTTTCAGGAGCCCATGACGGCGCTCAATCCGGTCATGCGCGTGGGTGAACAGATCGCCGAGGCGGTGCACGCGCACCATCCGCGAATGCCGCGTGCTGAAGTCCGTAAACGTGTGCTGGAGGCGATGCAGCAGGTCGCCATTCCAGATGCAGCCCGCCGCCTGCGCGACTATCCGCACCAGTTCTCCGGCGGGCAGCGGCAGCGCATACTGATCGCCTTGGCGATCGTGAACAAGCCGCGGCTGCTCATCGCCGACGAGCCCACCACCGCGCTGGATGTGACGGTGCAGGCGCAGATCCTGGCGCTGCTCCGCGATCTCCGCGAGCGCTCTGGTCTATCGATGCTCTTCATCTCACACGATCTCGCCGTCGTCTCGCAGACCGCCGACCGCGTGGCGGTGATGCAGCACGGCCGCATCGTGGAGCAGGCACCCGCGGCCACGCTCTTTCGCGCGCCCCAGCACGCCTATACGCGCAGCCTGCTGGCCGCCGTGCCGACGATGCAGACGGACCGCAGCCGGCCACTGGCTACCGTGGCCCCCTAATCCACAATGGCGGCCTCGCGCAAATCCAGCTAAGATTGAGGCTGCCAGACGGCGCGCTGATTGAGCGTCGCGCTCGACAAGCGATCACTCTCCCATGCGCGCACTTATTCTCTCGGACATTCACGGCAACCTGGAAGCGCTGGAGGCTGTACTCGCTGCTGCTGCCGGCAGCTACGACCAGCTCTGGCATCTCGGCGATGCCGTGGGCTACGGCGCGCGTCCCAACGAGGTCATTGAACGCATACGCGAGCTGGCCACGCTGCATGTGCGCGGTAACCATGACCGCGTCGTGAGCGGCATCGCCTCGCCCGAAGGATTCAATCCCATCGCCGCGATAGCCGCGTACTGGACCAGCCTGCAGCTGACGCCTGAGAACATGGATTGGCTGCGCGCCATGCCGCAGGGGCCCATCTATCCCTCCGGAAGCGCAGTGGGCTGCGTGCATGGCTCGCCGCTGGATGAGGATGAGTACATCGTGAGCCTCAACGATGCCTGCGACCCGTTGCGCCTGCAGAAGAGCCTGGTCACCTTCTTCGGTCACACGCATCTGCAGGGTGGCTTCTCTACCAACGGCAAAAGCTGGATGGAGATCATTCCGGCATACTCCAGCGAAGACGAGGCGGAGAGCTGGAAGCTGGAGCTCGATATGCTCGGCGGCACACGCTACCTGATCAATCCCGGCTCCGTAGGCCAGCCGCGCGACTTCGACTGGCGCGCGGGCTTCGCCCTCTTTGATGATCGCGACGGCGACCCCACGGCCGAGGTCGTCTTCCATCGCGTTCCTTACAACGTGGCCGCTACGCAGAAGAGCATTCTGGAGGCCGGCCTGCCCGACCGGCTGGCGTGGCGGCTCAGCGAAGGCCGCTAGCCTCACGCAAATTAGTCCCGCGCAAAGCAGAAGAAGCGCTCAGAACGGCACCGCGAGGGTGCAATCCTGAGCGCTTCTGTTATTTGTCTTCGAACGAAGACTATTCGTCGTCGAACTTGCCGGCGTAGGTGCCGCGGACCTCTTGCACTTCAGCCGCCGGCTTCTCGGGCTCGGAGCCATCGCTCTTCACGATGACCTTCACGCGCGCGGTGACCTCGCGGTGCAGTTTGACCGGCACCTCGAACTCGCCGAGCTGCCGGAGCGGCTGCGCGAGCGAGATCTTGCGGCGGTCGATGATGAAGCCCTTGGCCTCCAGCGCGTGCGCCACATCGCCCGATGTGACCGAGCCGAAGATGTGGTCGGCCTCGCCGACCTTGCGCTCGAACTCGAGCTCGACGGCGTTGACCTGCACCAGCAGAGCCTCGGCCTGTTCCTTCTCCTTGGCAGACTTGCGTACCGAGGAGGCCTTCATCTGCTCGATGACGGCCTTGTTTGCCAGGGTCGCCTCCATCGCGAGCCGCTGCGGCAGAAGATAGTTGCGGCCGTAGCCGTCCGCCACCTTCACCACGTCGCCGCGATGTCCGAGCTTGTCTACGTCTTCCTTCAGAATGACTTCCATTGCAATTCTCCGATCC
>DATMLK010000121.1:0-8100 GCA_035570215.1 Acidobacteriaceae bacterium | reverse complement strand
CACGGCAGCCTCCGGCACATCGACGCTGAATCCCATGCTGGAGCCGCTCGGCAACTACGGCGGTCCCATCGAAACGATGCTGCCCGCGCCACTCAGCCCGCTGCTCTGCCAGGGCACTGCCGCGAACGCCACCGCCGCCGGACTCATACTCGACGAGCGCAACGACCCGCGCACCACCACCTACGGCGCTACAACCTGTGTGGACATCGGCGCGGCGCAGTCCAACTACTCACTCAGCTTCGTGCAGCAGCCGACGACGACGATCCTCGGACTCACTATCACGCCATCGCCCACGGTGCAGTGGAAGGAGAGCGGCATCGCGTTCGATGTTGCAGGTCAGGCCATCCCAATCACAGCCGCCGCCGGCGCGCTGAGCGGTACGACTCCGCAGAACACGAATGCATCCGGCGTTGCGACATTCGGCGATCTCTCCATCGGCTCCGTGCAGTCGAATGACACCTTGACGTCGACGCTTCCACTCTCCACCTCGCCCGCCATCAATGTAAGCGCGACGAGTTCGCAGTTCAACATGATAGCTCCGGTCAGTTCCTTTACGATCATGGCGCTGCCGTCCATAGCGACAGCAGGCACGGCCGTTGGCTTTACCGTGACCGCGATGAACGGCTCGGCTGTCTCCACGCACTACACCGGCACCATCACTATCTCCAGCTCGCAGGATCCGCTGCTCGCGTTTGTGGGTGGTTCGGTGATGTACACCTTCACCGTGGCGGACGCCGGCGTGCATACCTTCACCGCCGCGAACGGCGCCGTATTCAAGACTGCAGGCTCAGACACGCTGACCGTGACCGACACTCTCTATAACGTCGCAGCGACCAGTTCCACCATTGCCGTAAGCGCCGCCCCCCCCACGCTGCTCTCCGCCGTGAGTGGCAGCGGACAGAGCGTGCCCATCGGCGGCACCTTCACCACGCCGCTCAAGGTCAAGGTGACGGACGTCTACGGAAATGCGAACAGCGGCGTGACCGTGACCTACACCGCTCCGGGGAGCGGTGCCAGCCTTGCGCCCGCAGTCTCCACCGCCATCACGGGCTCGGACGGAACCGCATCACTGGCCGCCATCGCCAACGCCACGGCATCGTCATCGAGTTACACGGCCGCTGCTTCGGTCACGGGTATCGCCACGCCGGTCAACTTCACGCTGACGAACACGCAGGCGGCGAGCCTCATCACCGTGGCACAGGTTGCGCCGCTGCCTGTGAGCAACGGCACGGGCGTCAACACGCCGACGACCTTTGTTGCGACGCTGAGCGACGCCACGCAGAACTCCGCCGGTCTGCCGACGGGTACGGTGCAGTTCTTCTCCGGCAGTACGCCGATCGGATCTCCGGTACCCATTGCGAACGCTCAGGCCTCGGTGACGACGACCTTCAACGCCGCCGGTAACTTCAACATCACGGCGCAGTATCTCGGCGACAATAACTTTACCGGCAGCAGCTCCAGCACGCTGGTGGAGGTAGTGGTGGCTCCCAGCTACACCCTCAGCCTCAGCCCCACGTCGCTTACCATCACTGGCGGCGGCACCGCCACCACCACGCTTACCATTACGCCGGTGGGTGACTACCAGGGAACCATCACGCTGAGCTGCAGCGGCCTGGTGGCGTTCAGTGCCTGCGGCTTTGTCCCGGCTACTATCGCTCTCAGCGGAAGCAACACGCCGCAGCAGGTCGCGTTCTCGATCTACACACTAGGACCGTCGAACACCAGCTCGCTTCGTCCTGGCTCTGGCACCACGCTGGACGCAGGGGTACTCTGGCTGCCGGGAATCGCGCTTGCCGCGCTGCTCGCGCTGCGCCGTAGAAAGCTTGCGCGCCGGCTCTCACACATCACCGGTC
Source organism: Acidobacteriaceae bacterium (assembly GCA_035570215.1). Lineage (GTDB taxonomy): Bacteria > Acidobacteriota > Terriglobia > Terriglobales > Acidobacteriaceae > JARLFX01. Next base: position 6,247 of record DATMLK010000121.1, on the reverse strand, counting down.
TCTGCACTCTGCTTCTGCTCGCAGGCGTGATGCTCGGTCTTGCCGGATGCACTCACGAGCACTACTACACGCCCGTCGGTACGGATACGATCACGGTGAACGCTGTTGGCGTCGCCACCCCAGGTTCAGGCTCAGCCAATCTGAATCAGACGGTGACGCTAACCTTCCTTGAGCAGTAGATGCGTGGCAGGGATGCGGCCTTCTCCGTGGGCCGCGATTGTCGTAAAATAGACGAGTCGGAGAGTTGGCAGAGCCCGGTTGAATGCACCTGACTCGAAATCAGACATAGTCGCAAGGCTATCGGGGGTTCGAATCCCTCACTCTCCGCCATTTTCTTTTCAACTCCCCCGCACTCCCACCCTAAGCGCAATCAGGAGATATCCGGTGAATCGATCAGGTCTTTCGCGGCGCCTCCCGGGAATGAGCCTTGCGCTCCTCTTCCTGATGGGAGTTCTCCCGTGCTTTGCCGGAGATAGACCGCAAGCCAGCCAAGCCGATGGCGAGACCATTGTGATGCTGCGCCACGGAGAGAAGCCGACTGGTGGACTTGGGCAGCTGAGCTGCAGAGGGCTCAATCGATCGCTTGCACTGCCGTCCATACTCATTGGCCGCTACGGCAAGCCGGACTTTATCTACGCGCCGGATCCAGGCGTAAAGATAAAAGACGGCAATCCCCAGCCGGCCTACTCTTATGTGCGGCCGCTCGCCACCATTGAGCCGACGGCGATCTTTCTCGGGATGCCGGTGAACACGCAGATCGGTTTCGACCAGATCGATGCGCTCGAGCAGGAGCTGTTGCAGCCGGCCTATGCGCATTCCCTGATCTTCGTGGCCTGGGAGCATGTGATGTTGCACAATCTCGCCGGGCAGATGCTCCAGACCTACGGTGTCAGCTCGCCGCAGTTACCGTCATGGCCGGGGGACGACTACGATACGATCTACGTCTTTCACATCAGGCGCTCCGGCAAGAATAATACTCCGCAGGTCACACTCGATCTCCAGAAGGAAGATCTGGACGGCACGCTGAAGGACTCCTGTCCCAGCTCGCAGTAAGCCAGTCACAGTAAAATCGTATGGAGCAGGGCAACTTCTGCGCCGGAGTCCATGCAATTTACTCCCGAACTACAGGATTTAATCGAGAAGAGTGCGCACGCTCGCGGCTTTGCACTGTGCAGCGTGGCAGCGGTGCCTGCCGCGGGCAGCAAGGAGGATGCTGCCGAGCGCGACTACTTCGCCGGATGGATCGCGCAGGGACGCGGCGGCGAGATGGGCTACCTGGCGCGCGCGGACGAGCAGGGAAGCCTGCTGCGTTCCTCGCTGCGGGTGGCGCTGCCATGGGCGGAGTCGGTGATCGTCTGCGCCGCGGACTACGGCGCGCATGCTCCGCTCTCCATCGATCCCGCTCTCCCCGATGCCGGATGGATTGCGCGGTATGCCTGGAGCGGTGACGGCGAAAAGAACCCTACGGACTATCACGAGGTCATGCTGGAGAATCTTCGCAGTGTGGAGAGTGTGCTGCACGCGCAATGCGGAGCAGACACTCAAACGCGCTGCTATGTCGACACCGGCCCCATCGTGGAGCGCACCTTCGCGCGCTATGCCGGTATCGGCTGGGTGGGTAAGAACACGTGCATTTTGAACGAGCAGCGTGGCAGCTGGCTCTTTCTCGGAGTCATCGTCACCTCGCTGCGCCTGCCGCCGGAGCTTACCGTCGCCGCTGCAGCCGACCGCTGTGGCAGCTGCACGCGCTGCATCGACGCCTGCCCCACGGACGCGCTCGTAGCCCCGCGTCAGATGGACGCCTCGCGCTGCATCGCCTATCTCACCATCGAAAAAAAAGGCAGCGTCGACGAAGCCCTGCGCCCGCTGATGGGTCGCCAGGTCTTCGGCTGCGACATCTGCCAGGATGTTTGCCCGTGGAATGCAAAGGCAGAACGGATGCGGCCCATTCAGAGCAGCGCCGCCATGACAAACGAGATGCAGCCGCGCGAGGAACTGATCAACCCGCCGCTCGACTGGCTGGCATCGCTCGATCCGCCGGAGTTCAAGCGGCTCTTCCGCGGCTCGCCGCTGGAGCGCACCAAGCTGAAGGGCCTGCGGCGCAACGTCGCCATCGCCATGGGCAACAGCGGCGATAAGAAGTTCCTGCCGCAGCTCGACCAGTGGACGCACGCCGAAGACGAGACGCTGCGCGAGACGGCGGCATGGGCATTCGATAGACTCAAATAAGTCATGCCCGACGATACTTCAGAGATACAACAGGAACCCTCGCTCGCAGCCGCGACGGCCAAGCACCGCATCGCGTTGCTGCCGCCGGGCTCTCGGGAGCAGTGGGTCGCGCTGGGCCGCTATCTGCTGCAGACGGAGGTGCATACCTACGCCTTCAGCGTCGCGGCCAACTCCATCCTCTCGCTCTTTCCGTTCATCCTGCTTCTGCTTACGATGGTGCGCGCTGTCTTCCACTCTCCGCAGATGGAGTCCGTCGTCGGCGACATGCTGCGCAATTTTCTGCCCGCCAACGCGGAGACGCAGGACTGGGTCGTGCAGCACATGGTGGTGCTCGTGCATCCGCATAAAAAGACCCAGATCTTTTCGCTCATTGCGCTGCTTATCACCTCCACCGGCGTTTTTCTTCCGTTGGAGGTCGCGCTGAACCGCATCTGGGGCGTGCACAAGGACCGCTCCTACCTGCTGAACCAGGCGGTCTCGCTCTTCCTTGCCTTCAGCGTCGGCGTACTGGCCATGGCCTCGGTGGCCTTTACCGCGGCGCAGCAGTCGTTCCTTACGTGGATATTCTTCGGCCACACGCAGAACATCATCTTTGCCATCGTCACCCACGCTCTGCTCAGCCTTTTTGCCTGCATCACCAGCGTGGCGCTCTTCTTCCTCATCTACTGGGTTCTGCCACACCGTAAGATTCCGCCGTGTGCCGTGCTGCCTGCATCGGTTGCAGCGGGTGTGTTGTGGGTGGTGGGCAGAATGATCTACGTGGCGGCTTTACCGTGGCTGGACTTCCAATCGGTGTATGGACCGTTCTATATCTCAGTGGGGTTGATGATGTGGGCGTTTCTCTCCGGCCTGCTTTTGCTGGCGGGGGCACAGTTCTCCGCGGTGCGATATGACACTCACGCCCAGCGCGATGCCTAAGGCACGTCAAATGCCTTGATCGCGATGGCATGCGGCTCGCTGCCGGAAGGCCACATATCAAAGAGCGATGGCCCAAGCTGCTCCTGTGTGCGCACCACGGAGACATCGCCCGACTTCGCATCCGCCGCGAGCAGCAGATGCCCCTCGGCCGAGAGAGCCAGAGCATCCGGCCCCGCGCCGACGTGAATGACATTCACCAGCTTGCCATCGTCGATCGCGTACGCGCTCACCGTATCCGCGCCGAAGTTCGATTCCCACAGCGTTCCGTTGTCCGCGCTCACCACGCCAAAGACCGGGTGCGCGCCGATGGTGTAGGTCCCGCTCACGTCATTGGTCTGCGTCGAAACCTCGGAGATGCTATCCGAATCGAAGTTTGCGACAAAGAGTTCGCCGCCGTCCGGCTTCAGTGCAAGCTGTACCGGCGTCTTGCCCACATCGAGCAGCGTGAGCAGGTGGTCGGTCAGCGCGCTCGAGTCCTGCCTGGCCGCCCAGGAGTCTGGCGCGGCCGCCAGGGAGATTGCCATCACCTTGTTCTCGCCCGTGCATGCGATGAAGGCCTTTGAGGAGTCCGGCAGGATCACCGCGTCCGTGGCGCCTGCGCAGCCGCGAAAGACCGCGCGCAGCTTCAGCGGCTTTACATCCACATTGTTATCGACGGAGAAGATGGAGACGCTGCCGCTGCCGCGGTTCGTGACCACGAGCGAGCGCATGTCCGGCGCGATGCGCGCGAGGCCTGGCTGTTCGCCTGCGCCGATCACCTCGATCTCGCGCCGTGTCGGCAGATCGATCACGCTGATGTTGTTCGAGCCCGCGTTCGCCACGTAGCCGCGCTTGCCGGCTGAATCCACATCGATGAAATAGGGAAGCCGGCGTACGGCAATCGTTGCCACCACGCGATTGTTCTCCGCATCGATCACGCTGACGGAGCCGGTGCCCCAGCTCGGCTGCGTGTTCACGGCGTAGACCTCGTTCCGCAACGGATTGACAGCCACTCCTGTCGGCTGCTGGCCTACGGCGAGCACACGGTCCTGCCGGCGGTTCACCAGGTCCAGCACGGTCACGGTGTTGCTGTCGCCATTCGTGACATAGGCGTACTCCCGGTAGGTGGCGGCGTACTGCGGAAAGTCCGTGCGCCTGCAGCCGCACGCTGCCAGCAGAAGCATAGTGGCGGTGACGGAGAGCGCAGTTTGGCGAGCAGGCATCATGCGGTTCAGCGAGGCCTTTCGTTGCTGCTGGAGCGCAACTTCCAGCGCTGCCACATCACGTAACCGGCATAGCCGAATTGAATGATCAGCACGGCGGCATACGAAAGCTCAAGATGCCGGATGGACATGGCTGTGTCCGCGTCAGAGTAAGGAAGCAGAAGTGCGAGTGCGAGGATCATGCGTTACCCTCCAGCCCGGCTTCCACGGCATGCAGCGCGATGCTGCGCGCGCGCGCCTGCCGCATGCGCTCCAGACCATAGCGCAGCGAGACCAGAAAGACGCCCCACATCGACCAGCCGAGAAAGTTCCACAGGAAGGCCGGCATCATCGACGGATCCACGCCGCTGTCCGGACCGCCGAAGAATACCGGCGCCGGATGCTGGGTGCGCCACCATCGTATCGACATGTAGACGATGGGTACATCCACCGCCGCGAAGACGGAGATGATGGCCGCCAGCGTCTGCGTCTGGCCGGTGGAGGAGAAACGCCGCACCGTCAGATACGCCACATAGAGCAGCCAGAGCAGCAGCAGGCTCGTCAGCCGCGCATCCCACGCCCACCATATGCCCCACGCCGCGCGTCCCCAGAGCATGCCGCTCGCGAGGCAGATCGTCGTAAAGACCAGCGCGACCTCAGCCGCCGCCAGTGCCAGCGCGTCTGCTTTGTCTGCCGCCAGTGGATTGCGCCTCCGCAGGCCGAGATAAAAGAGCGCGGCGATAAAGTTCACATAGGGAAAGACGAGGCCCATGATCGCCGAGGGCACATGGTAGAAGAAGATGCGGAAGACGTTGCCCTGCTCGGCGTCAGCCGGCGCGACGAAGATGGCAAGATAGAAGCCGTAGACCAGCACACCCAGGGTGAGCGCCATCCATAGCCAGAGAAGTTTTCTCATTCCCATAATTTTACGCGACTCCAAGGGTTGTCATTCTGAGCGAAGCGAAGAATCCAGACGAACCCAGACGTTACCCATTCTGTTCAAGGCTTTCTAACCGGAATGCCGTTTTATTCGGCCGCTAAAACCGTTTCAAACATCAGCACGCAGACCGTGGTGAAGATGATGCAGTAGCCCGCCAGCAGCTTGATCCACAGCAGGGGGTCGGGGTCGCCCAGTAGAACGCCGGTCGTCGCCTGCACCATGGCCAGCAGCGCCGGTATGGAGATGGGAAAGAGTACCAGCGGCAGCAGAAGTTCGCGGTTGCGTGTGCGCAGGCCGAGCGCGGCGAAGAACGTCCCGTTCATGACCAGCGCCCATGTGCCCAGCGGCAGAATGATCAGCAGCAGCCATGTCTGCCCGAGAGCGTGCAGGTTGTAAAAGACGATAAAGAGCGGCGCCAGCACCGCCTGGATCGCCGTTACCAGCAGAAAGTTCGCCAGCGCCTTGCCCATCAGCAGGGCCGATGCCGGTGCCGGCACAAGCCGTTGCGCATCAAGCACGTGGTTGCGCAGCTCGCGCGTCCAGGTCTGGTTCAGCGCGGTGACCGAGGCAAAGAGCATCGCCACCCACAGGATGCCGCCTGCGATCTGCCGCGAGACCGCCGCCGTCGGATCAAACGCAAAGCTGAAGAGCACCACCACCAGTAGCGAGAAGAAGAACATACCGGCGATTGCATCGCGCGAGCGCCACTCCAGTCGCAGGTCTTTCGCCAGATGATGCAGCACGGTGCGCGCGTAGTTCATTTCGCACGCTCCGTGATGCTGAGGATCTGTCCAGCGCGCATAGTGATGACGGTATCGGCCAGCGACTCCGCCAGCTGCGGCTGGTGCGTGGTGAGGATGATCGTGCGCTTAGGCTTACTATCCGCAGTGGCTCCGCGCAGAGGCCAGCTGCGAAACTCGGAAAGCAGTGTCACCATCTGTGCCGCGCCGGCTGTATCAAGATTGGAGAACGGCTCATC
>DATMLK010000120.1:0-5191 GCA_035570215.1 Acidobacteriaceae bacterium | reverse complement strand
GTCGTGCTTCTTCGATTCCGCGAGCGTCCGCGCCGCGCCGGGGATCTCCCACGCGCCGGGCACGCGCACGACGGTGATGCTTTCCTTTGAACCACCTGATCTTAAGATCGCATCAAACGCCCCCTGCAGCAGGCGGTCCGTGATCACCGCGTTCCAGCGCGCGACGACGATGGCGAACTTCACACCTTCCGCAGATAGATCGCCCTCCACCGCGGGCACTTTGCCGTGCAGCGGATTCTCCGACTGCCAGAAACCTAATTTCAGCCCGCCCATCTCCAGAGTGAACAGTCGCGAGTTCCAGTGCGTCGTCTCGATCGCGGAGGGCTTGCCGTGCTTTGCGGCATGTTTGATAACGATGGCGTGCACGTCTTCGAGCGCGGTGACCTCGACCAGGATGGGCGGGACGACGGGCGGCCGGCCGGCGACAAGCTCGATATTTCCGATGGGCGCGAGGAAGGCGGCGCCGCGCCCGGTCGCGTCCTGCCAGCCCTTGCCCGGCTCAAAGCCGAGCGCGGTAAAGAGTGCCGAGAGCTGCTCAAAGACCGGATCGGAGCTGGCTCCATGCACCAGCGTGATTCCCTTGATCATGTCTCTATTGTAGCTGTCCGCGCAGACCTTGATATGCTTGCAACGTGCGTACTCCGATACTTACCCTCCTGACCTGCAGCGCCGTCCTGCTACCCCTTGGCGGCTGCAAGCGCGCCGAATCGGTCCTCACCGCGCCGGTATCCGCCTTTGCCGCCACGCAGCAGCGCGCCATGGTCGCCAGCGCGTACCAGCAGCTCAACCTGATCCCGCCGCCATCGAAGAGCCTCTACATGGCGGTGCATAGCCTGAGCGATTGGCAGAACCCGTACCTCACCATCCAGCCGGACATGGTCACCGTGCACGTTCTGCTCGCCGACGCCAACCCCAGCACCTTCGACGCAGGCGGAGTCCTGCGCCCCGTCGGCGCGCGCCGCCAGGACCTCGACGTGCGCGTGGAGGACCTGCCCGCCGCGCTCGACGCTATTCCAACAACCTCATGGCCCTACGGCCGCGTCATCGCGGTGGAGGAAGCGCACAACATCCCCGCCGCCGGCCTGCCGCCGGTGCGCCGCAACATGGAGTCCGCCATGCAGATGCTGACCGACCTCGGCGTTGTGGTGGATGATCGAACGGAAGCCGGAACCCTGAATCATTAAATTAATCTGTGCGAGCAACGCGAGCCAAATAAAAAATCTTCAGCGAGCGTGTAGTGAGCAGAATAAAAAGATCTTCAGCGAGCGAAAAGCGAGCGGAATAAAAGAATGCCAGTAACTGCCATTGTTGTCTTCTGCATCTTCTTTCTCGTCGTGATCTTCGCGGGCATCTGGTCCGCGAAGTGGCGGCTGCCCAAGAGCGAAGAGGGGCTGCACACGCTCGACGAGTGGGGGCTCGGCGGGCGCAGCTTCGGCACCGTCATCGCGTGGTTCCTGATCGGCGGCGACCTCTATACCGCGTACACCGTCATCGCCGTGCCGGCTGCGCTCTACGGCAGCGGCGCGCTGGGCTTCTTTGCCGTGCCGTACTGCGTGCTGGTCTATCCCTACATGCTGCTGGTGATGCCGCGGCTGTGGCACGTCTGCAAGCGCAAGGGCTACGTGACCTTCGCCGACTTCGTGAAGGGCCGCTTCAACCTGCGCTGGCTTACGCTTGCCGTGGCCGTCACCGGTATCCTGGCGCTGATGCCGTATATCGCTCTGCAGCTCGTCGGCATGCGCGCCGTGCTCGAGGGCCTGGGCATGCACGGCGAGATCCCGCTGATCATCGCCTTCGGTATTCTTGCGTTCTTCACCTACTCCACCGGCCTGCGCGCGCCGGCGATGATCGCCATCGTCAAGGACGTGATGCTCTACATCACCGTGCTGGCCGCCATCATCGTGCTGCCCATCAAGCTGGGCGGCTACGGCCACATCTTCTCGCTGGCAGACGCCGCGCTCAAGCTGCACAAGCCTGCTGCCTCGATCATGCTGGCGCCGAAGCAGTACTCGGCCTATGCCACGCTCGCGCTCGGTTCCACGCTGGCGCTGATGTTGTATCCGCATACTGCCACGGCTGTGCTCTCATCAAAGTCAGCCGACACGGTACGCCGCAACGCCGCGCTGCTGCCCAGCTACAGTGTGTTGCTGGTATTCATCGCGCTGCTTGGTTTTGAGGCGCTGGCGGCGGGCGTGGTGACCAAAGACCCGAACGCGGCTGTCCCCCTGTTGTTGATGAAGATGTATCCCCAGTGGTTTTCGGGATTCTGCATGGCGGCGATCGCGATTGGCGCGCTGGTTCCGGCGGCGATCATGTCCATCGCCGCGTCGAACCTCTTCACCCGCAATCTCTACGGCGAGTTCGCGCGCAAGCGCCCCACGCCGCGGCAGGAGACGGCGATGGCCAAGACCGTCTCGCTGGTGGTCAAGCTGGGCGCGCTGCTCTTTGTGCTCTACCTGCCCACGGCCTATGCGATCGAGATGCAACTGCTCGGCGGCATATGGATAGCCCAGCTTTTCCCCGCGGTGATCATCGGCGCCTTCACGCGCAGGCTGCATCCGTGGGCTCTGCTGGCGGGCTGGGCGGCGGGTATGGCCAGCGGAACCGCGATGGCGGTTGCAGTAGGGATGAAATCGGTCTATCCGGTACGTATCTGCGGCCACGTCTGGCCGATGTATGCCGCGGTGCCGGCCGTGCTTTTGAATCTGGCAGTTGCGGCGCTGCTGACGCTCCTGCTGACAGCCTGCAGGGTCTCGCCGGGTCTGGATGCAACGGTTGCGGAAGACTATGCGTAAGGCCAAAGGTATCTTTTGACCACGGCAGCTTTATGTGGCATCTCACCCTAGGAGAAGCGTATGCTTCCCGGTGAGGTATATATGCCAAAGGATAGTCACGCACGAGCAGCAGAGCAGCATGAGCATGCAGCCCACGCGCACCGCGCCGCTGCAGCCAGTCACGATCAGAATGACCACGAAAGCGCCAAGGAGATGTCCAAACGCGCCCATGAGCACTCCGTACTGGCGCATGAGCGCTCCGTCGAAGCCAACCGCCGGTCTGCCAAGAGTGTGGCGAAGGTGGAGCTGGTGGATACCTTCTAGTTGAAGCAATTGCGATATCGAATGGCCTCGGACTCTCAGAGTCTGTGGCCATTTCTATTTTGGCCTGCGCGGACGACAGGCGATGGGCGTTGGTAGAATCCACTTCGGGCGTCATGGCGCCATAAGGAGTACAGCGTGAGTTTTGTAGCCGATGAGCTTGAACTGAAAACAGACGCCTTCAGCAAGGTCCCGCAGATCACGCTGGCCTTCTGGATCGTCAAGATCCTGGCGACGACCGTGGGCGAGACCGGCGGCGACGCTCTCTCCATGACGCTGAATCTGGGCTATGCGGTGAGCAGCCTGATCCTGCTCGCGTTCTTTGCCGTCACGCTCACCGGCCAGCTCGTCTCCAAGCGGTATCACGCGCTGTTTTACTGGGCTGTGGTGGTGGCCACTACGACCGTGGGCACCACCACCTCGGACTATCTGGACCGCACCGTGGGCCTCGGCTATGTGAAGTCGTCCGCGATGCTCTTCACCGCAGTGATCCTTATCCTGATCATCTGGCACTTCGTCACGGGCAAGATCGCCGTGGACCACATCACCACGCGGAAGAACGAGATCTTCTACTGGCTCACCATCCTGGTCTCCAACACGCTGGGCACGGCACTGGGCGATTTCACCGCTACGTCCCTTGGGCTTGGTTTTGAACGCGGCGCGCTTATCTTTGCCGGCCTGATCGCGCTCGTGGCCGCACTCCATTACTTCACCAAGCTGCCGAAGAGCATCCTCTTCTGGGCCGCCTATGTTCTGACGCGTCCGCTCGGCGCCACGCTGGGCGACACGCTCACCAAGCCGCACGCAGCCGGCGGATTCGGGCTGAGTACGATCGACTCGTCTTTCGCGATCGCGATGCTAATGGTCGTCGTAATCGCGCTGACGATGCGGCGGAAGCATATGTGGCTCGTTTAAGGCCGTAAGGCGACCCTGTTTTCCGCCCTTTCCACGCTCGTCCACATAAAGTGCACCATTTCTGCGCCTTGTGAAGGTGTGCCATAGCGGCGTAACCTGACGAATTGCAGTGGTTAAAGCCACAAAACCCGCAATTGGTGCGGTTAAAAGAGAATTCCACAGGCAAAATAAGGGCTTTTTACCGGACTGTAACAATAAACCCTGTGGATGGAAGTATCTACAAGGTAACCACTACATCTTGTGATTTAATGTTGACACGCCCCATGGACGGGGATACTTTCGTTCCTGCAGTACAACACTCTGGCAGGACCCAAATACGACAGAAACGCTTCTGAGGGGCGAATTCGGCCCCGGTTTTTCCACAGAGCAGTCGACAGGGATTCCTGCCCTTAAAAAACGCTGTAAGTTCTTTTTGTATCAGCACATCGGGCCCGCAGGACACGGAAGCTTTACCGGCTCCGGAGCAATCTAATAGCAAGCAGGAGAAATACCATGGCCGACCAGACCAACGACATCAAAACCACGACCATCGTCGCCGATACCACAGGTACGCAGACGACCCCTACTTCCGGCCACTTTAAGACGCCGGGACTGACCTTCAACCGCTTCTTCACCAAGCCCGGTGTCTCGCCCTACGACGAGATCGTCTGGGAGAAGCGCGACGCCGTCATTCAGGACTTCAAGGGCAAGACCATCTTCGAGCAGAAGGATGTGGAGGTGCCGGCAGACTGGTCGATGACGGCCACCAACATCGTCGCCAGCAAGTACCTGCACGGGCAGGTTGGCACGCCGCAGCGTGAGAAGGGCGTCCGCGACCTGGTCTCGCGCGTCGCCGAGAGCATGCGCGACTGGGGCCTCGAGGCCGGCTACTTCGCCAGCCCCGAAGACGCCGAGATCTTCCACGCCGAGCTCGCGCACCTGCTGCTCACGCAGAAGGCCGCCTTCAACTCGCCGGTATGGTTCAACGTTGGTTGCGACCGCCTCGAGCCTAACTCCGATGCGCAGAACTGGCACTGGAACGCGCACTCCTGCGCCGTCGAGTTCTCCGTCACCGGCTATCGCAAGCCGCAGTGCTCGGCATGCTTCATCAATTCGGTGCAGGATTCGCTGGACAGCATCCTGACCCTCGCCAAGACCGAGGGCATGCTCTTCAAGTGGGGATCGGGCGCGGGCTCGAACCT
>DATMLK010000119.1:0-9487 GCA_035570215.1 Acidobacteriaceae bacterium | reverse complement strand
AAAGCGAGCTATGGCGGCGCGGGCAAACCCTCCATCATCGCGGCGATCGAGACGTATCTCGAAAAGCCGCTGCCGAAGACGGCGACGCCGGCGAAGATCACCGAGGCCGACTTTCATCCCGAGTATCTTGAGGCGATCAAGGCCTTCGTTGATCTGAAGGCGATCGCAAGGTCAGGCTACAAGTTCCTGATCGATCCGATGTATGGCACGGGCAGCGGCATCATCTCCACGATCTTCGAGGATGCCGACATTCCTTGCGTGGAGATCCGCGGCGAGCAGAATCCGCTCTTTCCGGGGATCAATCCTGAGCCGATCATGCCGCACATCCAGGCGACGTGCGATGCCGTGGTGGCGAACAAGTGCGATGCCGGCCTGATCACGGACGGCGACGCCGACCGCATCGGGGCTGTCGACGAAAAGGGAAACGTCGTCACCTCGCACATGATCTTTGCGGTGATGCTGAACTGGCTGCTGGAGCGCAAGAAGTGGCCGGGCGATGTAACGCGCGCCTTCAACACGACGCTGATGCTGGACCGCATCGCGAAGAAATACGGACGGCGGCTGCATGAGCACGGCATTGGCTTCAAGTTCGTGACGGACCTGATCCTGGAGCACGAGATCCTTATCGGCGGCGAAGAGTCCGGAGGCATCGGCATTGCCAAGCATCTGCCGGAGCGCGATGGTCTGCTGAACTCGCTGGTGCTGGCGAATGTGATGGCCGATGAGAAGAAGACGCTGGGTCAGCTGGTGAAGGCGCTGCAGGATGAGTTCGGCGTGCACGAGTATGGCCGCATCGACATGCATATCGCGAATGAGATCAAGGAGTCGGCCATCGCCCGCGCGAAGAAGATTCAGGCCGGCGATGCGGGCTTCTCCGGACTCAAGGTACTGCGCGTGGAGACGATGGACGGCATCAAGTTCTTTCTCGACAACGCCGGCGGAAAGAACAATCCCAAGACCGCGGAGACGTGGCTGCTGCTGCGCGCCTCGGGTACGGAGCCGCTGCTGCGCGTCTACTGCGAGGCGCCGTCGAAAGAAACGGTACAGAAGGTGCTCGCTGCCGCGGAAGCTTTCGTGCTGCAGGGTGCGAAGGCTTGAGCAATCTGACTACGGTTACAACACGCGGGCTTCTCTTTGACATGGATGGCGTGCTGGTAAGCTCCATTGATTCGGTGGAGCGCTGCTGGTCGCAGTGGGCCGATATGTACGGCGTGGACCGCGAGTACGCTCTCAGCATCACGCATGGCCGCAGGGCTATTGATACCGTAAGAACGCTGCGACCCGACATCGATCCGCAGAAGGGGCTGAAGGACATTGAGGACATCGAGGTCCTCGACGTTGGCGATACGAAGCTGCTGCCGGGCGCGGTGGAGCTGCTCAACAAAATTCCCAAAGACCGCTGGACGATCGTGACCTCGGCTTCGACGCGGCTGGCCAGTGCGCGGCTGGATGCCGCGAATGTTCCGCGCCCGGCGAAGATGATCACTGCTGACGATGTGACCGTGGGCAAGCCCGATCCCGAGCCCTATCGCCGCGGCGCCGAGATACTGGGCTTCGATGTGCGGGATTGCATTGTGGTGGAGGATGCGCCGTCGGGCGCGAAGGCGGGGAGGGCGGCGGGCTCGCGCGTGCTAGGCGTGGTTGCCTCGTACACGGTGGAAGACCTGCTGGACACGACGGACTGGCGCGTGAAATCGCTTAAGGATGTTGATGTCTCCGTAGAAGGCGACACACTGCGCATTAGCTTTCCCGCGAGCTTCTAGCCGCAAAATAGAAGCAGATCTCACCACCTTCGACTCCCTTTACTACGTTCAGGTTGCTCAGGGTACGGAATGACAAAACAAAAGCCCCGCCTTTACAGGCTGGGCTTTCTGATCGCACTGAGACGCAATGATCATGCGAGATATTTGACGATGGCTTCCGCTGCCAGCGCCTTGCTTTCAGGAGCAAGATCGGGGCGCCCCTGGTTTTCGGCGTAGACAAAGTGAATATCGCGCAGGCCAAGGAAGCCGAGTATGGTGCGCAGGCCGGGCTCCTGCTGGTCGAATGTATTCATGGGCGAATCGCCGGAGTAAAAGCCGCCGCGCGCCGCTACCACTACCACCTTGGTCTCCGGCTTGAGGAGACCTTTGGGGCCCTCCGGGCCGTAACGGAAGGTCTTTCCGGCCCGCGCCACCAGATCAATCCATGCCTTGAACGATGCCGGTACGCCGAAGTTCCACATCGGCAGACCGATCACAATGGTGTCCGCGGCAAGTAACTCGGCAATGAGTTTGTCAGAGAGCGCAAGATGCTGCTTCTGTTCGGGTGTGAGCTTGTCTTCGGGTGTGTAGTACGCGGCGATAAGGGCCTCGTCCACAAAGGGAAGATTGGATGCGGCCGTATTGCGATGGATGTGCGTGCCGCCGGGATGTTTGGTCTTCCAGGTATCGGCGAACTGTTTGGTGAGCTCGCTGGAGACTGAAGCAGAGCGCGGGCTGGAGTCAAGTTGAAGCAGTGTTGGCATCGTGGGCAAACCTCGAAAGAGATATACGTCCTCTATTGGAGGGTGCGGTGTTGCCGGAGGATTCAGAAATTTTGATGCTTATCGGAGAGTCGAACGTGAGGAGTTATAGCCCGCGCAGGATGGCTTCCACAACGCGCAGATCGTCTTCCGTGTCGACGCCGATGGTATCGGTGTCCACGGGCTCAGCGTAGATGTCGATGCCGTTCTCGAGAAAGCGCAGCTGCTCTAATCGTTCCGTTCTCTCCAGCCGGCTTGGCGGCAGCGTGGCAAAGCGGTCGAGCGCGGCCTTGGTATAGGCATAAAGGCCGATGTGCTTCCAGTATTCGGCGGAGCCAGAGGCATCGCGGTCATAGGGAATCTTGGCGCGGGAGAAGTAGAGCGCGCGGCCGTCGGCGGCGGTGACGATCTTGACGGCGTTGGGATTGTCGACGTTCTCGGGGGTGCATGGCGTCTTGATGGTGGCCACTTGAACGTGCTCGCTGGAGAAGGGCTTGAGCAGCGCGGCGATGTGCGCGGGCTGCAGCAGAGGCTCGTCGCCCTGAATGTTGACGTAAATGGCGTTCGCGCCGAGATGCGGTGCCAGCTCCTGCGCGACGGCGTGCAGGCGGTCGGTGCCGCTCTGGAGGTCAGGTGAGGTCATGCGGAACTCCCAGCCTTCGCGGAGGCAGAGCGCGGCGACCTCATCCGAGTCGGTGGCGACGATGACCTCATCGAGCTGCGGGCAGGCGCGGGCGGCGTCCACAACCCAGGCGAGCAGCGGCCGGCCGGCAATCTCACGCAGCACCTTACGGGGCAGCCGGGTGGAGGCCAGGCGAGCGGGAATGATCCCTGCTATACGCTGCGTTTTGTGAGGAGTGGCCGCCATTTTGGGGGCAAGCTTGGTGGCGGTGAATGGAATCGAACCATTGACCTACGGGTTATGAGTCCGTCGCTCTAACCATCTGAGCTACACCGCCGTTGGTGTGGAGATGCTCTTTGCGGTGTGTTCAGCTTCGCAAGGCACTCTATTGATGATACGAAGCATCCCGGAGCAGGTCAAACCCGGCGCAGGGGCAATCGCGGTATCATTTTGAAAGCGGTACCGTCTAAGGGATAGCCCGATGGATCCTGCCGCGCTGATTTAGTAGTTCACGGAGTCTCATGCCGAAGTTTTTCAAGATTACGCTGCTTACCCTCTCTGTTGCGTTCGTGCTCTTCGCCTTCGCCGGTTCCAACCTGCGCAGCGTGCGCGCGGACGACGACTCGGCCGGAGCCTACCGCCAGATCAATGTGTATAGCGAAGTGCTGCAGCGCATCCAGAGCGACTACGTCGTCGACCCTAACATCGACGCCGTGACCAACGGCGCGCTGCGCGGCCTGCTGGAGTCGCTGGATTCGGACTCGAGCTATCTCTCGGCCGCGGACTACAAGATCTACAAGGCTGGTCCGAGCGGCACGGCGCAGGTGGGTCTGAACGTGGCCAAACGCTTCGGCTATGCCACCATCGTCTCTGTGCTGACGGACAGCCCGGCCGACAAGGCGGACCTGAATGATGGCGACATCATCGAATCCATCGGCGCAACCAGTACGCGCGACGTTCCGCCGGCATTGATCAATCTCATGCTGGAGGGCCAGCCCGGCACCCAGGTGACGCTGTCCGTTATTCGCCCGCAGAGCGCGACGCCGGACAAGATCACTCTGACCCGCGCCATTGTGCCGATGGGCGCGACCGCGGACACGCAGTACGACAACAACAGCATTGTGGAGCTGAAGCCCTCGACCATCGACAAGGAGCGCGTGCAGGAGATCGAGCAGCGTATGAAGCAGATGCCGAAGGACGGCAATCATAAGATCCTGCTCGACCTGCGCGACGTCGCCAGCGGCGATGTCAGCCAGGCGATCCGGCTGGCAAACTTCTTCCTGAGCAATGGCACGATCACGACGCTGGAAGGGCAGAAGTTCCCCAAGCAGACCTTTGCCGCCGACCCAAGCGTGGCGATCAACACGACCGCTCCGCTGGCTGTACTGGTGAACCGCGGCACGGCTGGACCGGCGGAGATCGTGGCCGCTGCGATCGAGGGCAACCACCGTGGCGACCTGGTGGGCGAAAAGACCTTCGGCGAGGATGTGCAGCTGAAGACGATCGAGCTTCCGGAGGGCGCCGCGCTGATCCTGACAGTGGCAAAGTACGAGGCGCCGGACGGCACTGTGATCGAAGACGCGGGCATTACGCCGACGGTGGAGGTCGCCAGTGCCGATGAGTCCGCGGCTGTGGACGATGACGACGAGGACGATGCTCCCGCGGCGACGCTGACCAAGGCCGCGCCGGAACCTGTGCCGGTCGCCAAGCCGAAGATGGATGACCAGCTCACCAAGGCGCTCGACCTTCTGAAACTGAAGTCGTAATCCTACCGGTCTAAACGCGACATACACCGCAACGTACCATGCTATTTTGGAGTTGCGGTGCAGACTCTCTTCCAAAACGATCCAGAAGATAAGAAGCCTGCCACCGCTGCGGCTCACGATAAAAACGAGGGCTTGCCTGAGGCCGAGAACACGGCTTCTATACCCTCTGCATTCTCCAGCTGGCGTGGCCGCACCCCCAAACTGCTCGTGCCCGAGATCCATAGCAGCAGTGCACTGCGGAATATCACCTTTGGGATGATGCTTCTGCTCTCCGCGATCTTCGGCGTGATGATCGGGCTGACGCTGATCTACGGAACCAACCTGCCGCAGATCGACGAACTGACGCGCTATCGCCCTGACACCACCACGGAGCTGCTCGACATTCACGGGCAGGTCATCGGCTCCTTCGCGCTGGAGCGCCGCGTGGTGGTGCCGTACAGCGACTTTCCACCGGTGCTGCGCGAGGCGATCATCTCCATTGAAGACAAGAGCTTTGAAAGCAATGCAGGAGTCAACCTGATCCGCGTGCTCGGCGCGGCGTACCGGGACCTGCGCTCGCACGGCAAGGAGCAGGGGGCGTCCACGCTGACGATGCAGCTCTCGCGCAACCTCTTTCTTTCGCCGGAGCGCAGCTTCGGGCGCAAGATGCAGGAGATATTTCTCTCCATCCAGATCGAACGCCGCTTTACCAAGCAGCAGATCTTTACGCTTTATGCGAACCAGATCTATCTCGGCGCCGGCGTCTACGGGTTTGAGGCGGGGTCGGAGTTCTACTTCAGCAAGCATGTGAAGGACCTGACGCTGCCGGAGGCCGCTCTGCTGGCCGCGTTGCCGAAGGGTCCGGAGGGTTACTCGCCGCTGAAGTTTCCCGAGCGCGCGCTGAAGCGCCGCAACCTGGTCATCAGCGAGATGCTGCAGGACGGCAAGATATCCGAGGCGGAGGCGAATGCGGCGAAGGCCACGCCGCTCGGTCTGCATCTTGCGCCGCCGCCAAACTCCGTCGCGCCGTGGTTTGTGGAGGAGGTGCGCAAGCAGCTGGAACAGGAGTTCGGCCCGGATGAGGTGCATGAGGACGGTCTACGCGTTTATACGACGCTCGATCTCGATCTGCAGAAGACGGCGAACAAGGCTGTGCAGGATGGGTTGGCGGCCTACGAGCGCAGGCACGGCTGGAAGGGCAATCTGCAGAACGTGGTGCAGGACGGCGACGACATCGATACCTACAAGCATCCGGACTGGACGATTCCGCCTGATCCCGGCACCTATCTGCATGCGGTGGTGCTGGAGGCGTCAGCGAACCGTGTACTGCTGCGCGTGGGCGCGCTGACTGCTGATATGACTCCGGAGGACTGGAGGTGGACGGGGCAGAAGGAGGGCAACAGCTTTCTGAAGACCGGCGACATCGTTTACGTGCGCATAGCGGATGCGTTACCCGGAACGGTGGGACAGCCTGTGCAGCATGGCGATGCACCGTTGCATGCCGTGCTCGAACAGGACTCCGGCGCGCAGGGCTCGCTCATGGCCGTGGACAACAGCAATGGCGAGGTGCTGGCGATGGTGGGCGGCCGCGACTACAACCTCTCGCAGTTCAACCGTGCCACGCAGGCGGAGCGGCAGGTAGGTTCGTCGTTCAAGCCGTATGTCTATACGGCGGCGGTGGAGGCCGGTGCGAAGCCGTCGGACCTGATCGTGGATGCACCGACGACCTTCAACACTCCCGGCGGACCGTACACACCGCATAACTACGAGGGCGATTACAAGGGCACGATGACGCTGTTGAACGCCTTCGCCGAATCGCGCAACATACCGGCGCTGAAGCTGGCCGATCGCGTCGGCATCGACAAGGTGGTGGACATGGTGCACCGTTTCGGCGTGACCAGCCCGGTGCCGGAGTTTCTGCCGATCGCCATCGGCGCGGCTGACCTGACTCTCTACGAGCAGGTGGCATCGTACAGCGTCTTTCCCAACGATGGCATACGGCTCGCGCCGCACTACATCCGCAAAGTGACGACGACGGACGGCCTGGCCCTGCAGGAGCAGGACCAGAGCGCTCCGGTACAGGTGGTGATCGATGTGCAGACGGCGCGCACCATGATGACGTTTCTGCAGGCGGTGACGAAGTTCGGCACGGCCGCGGCGGCGCAGCAGTTGAATCATCCCCTGGGCGGCAAGACGGGAACGACGAACGACTTCACCGACGCGTGGTTCATCGGCTTCTCGCCTTCGGTGACGTGCGGCGCGTGGGTGGGCTTCGACGATCCCTCGCGCACCCTGGGCGACAAGGAGACGGGAGCGCAGGCCGCGCTGCCGATCTGGATGGACTTTATGCGCGTGGCGATCGCCGGTAAACCGGATGAGGTCTTTCCCGCGGACGATGTGACGAATAAGGACAACGTGCCGGCAGTTGCAGCTCCGGCTTCCGTTCCTGCGAAGCCCGCTGCACCAAAGCCTGCAGCAGCTGCTCCCGCGCCAGCAAAACCGGCTACTGCGCCTGCGAATCCAGTTACTACGCCAGACCAGCAGCCTGCCTCGGCCCCTGCAGGCGGTGCAGCAGGCGGTGGTAGCGCCGCGCCTGCCGCACATCCAGAGCAATCTGCGCCTTCAGCGCCTCCGCAGTAGGCCACTTTTTCTCGTCGCGCAGACGATGCAGGAAAGTCAGGCGCAGCGGTGTGTTCTCGTCGAGCGCGAGCGGCCTGAAGTTCAGAATGTGCGTCTCGACGGAGAAAGAGTCCTTGCCAAATGTGGGACGGTTGCCGACGTTAGTCACGGCGTCGAATATTTGCGCGTTCGAGCCTTCACCGATCTCAAGACAGGTTACATAGACGCCGTTTGCGGGCAGCAGCTCGCTGTAAGGCGCAAGGTTGATGGTGGGCACGGTGTAACGCGTGCCGTAGCCCCGGCCCGGCGCGGGCGTACTGGTGACGCTGAAGGCACGGCCAAGCAGAGGGCGCGCGTCGCTCACATCGCCTGCAGCGATGAGCTGGCGGATGATGCTGGAAGAGACGACATCGCCGCGGACCTTCTGCGGTGCAAAGACTTTTACGCCGAAGCCGAGTTCGCGGCCCAGTTCGGCGAGGCCATCCACGCCGACCTCGGCCTGATAGCCGAAGCGGAAGTTCTCGCCCTCGTGCACCTCCACCACATGCAGAGCGTCGCGCAGCGTGGCCTGCGCAAAGGTGCGCGCGCTGACCTGCGCGAGATCGGCGGTGAAGGGAAGCACGACGACTGCATCGAGACCGGTCTCGGCGAGCAGGGCAAGCTTCCGCGGCAAAGGCGTCAGCATCTTCGTGGAACTTTCCGGCCGCAGAATGCGTACCGGATGCGGCTCGAAGGTGATAGCGGCCGAGGGCAGCACGAGTTCGCGGCTGCGTTCGATGAGTTCGGCGATGACCCACTGATGGCCGCGATGCACACCGTCAAAGTTGCCGATGGTGGCTACGACGCCGCTTTGCCGGAGGGCCGCGTCTGCTTCCTTGAGGCTGCGGTAGATCTTCATGGCGCGGCCTCCTCGACAGGGAGTTCAAACGGAATGCGCAGGCCGTCGTAGGCGAGCTGCATGCCGGGCGGCAGGGCAGCGTTGGTATCGGCGTGGCCGAGATCGTGCGACATGTGCGTGAAGTACGCCTGCTTTGGCTTGAGCTTCTGCACGAGCGCGATGGACTGATCGAGCGTGGAGTGGCTGGGGTGCGGGTCGCGGCGCAGGGCGTCGAGAATAAGCACGTCGAGATCGGTGAGCAGCGGCAGGCTGGAGTCGGGGATGCCGTTCGTGTCTGTAATGTAGGCGGCGCTGCCGAAGCGATAGCCGGCGATGAGCTGCCGGCCGTGCTGCACGGGCACACGCTGGAACTTCGCGCCGAAGAGATCGATGGTGACGTGCGCCGTGGGATCGCCGGTGATGCGGTGCATCTGCACCTTTGCGCTGGTCGGGTACTTGCTCTCTTTGGAAAAGGTGTACTCGAAGACGCGCTCGATGGTGTCGGCAGCGGCAGCATCTGCATAGAGAGCGATAGGGCGGCCTGTCTCTTTCGCCAGCCCAAAACTCAGCGGCCGCAGGTCGTCGAGGCCGAGGATGTGGTCGGCGTGCCCGTGGGTGTAGAGCACGGCGTCGACGCGCGTGATGTTTTCGCGCAGAGCCTGCTGGCGGAAGTCAGTACCAGTATCGATGAGCACGATGTGGCCGCCGTATTCAATGCGCACGGAGGGACGGGTGCGCTTGTCGTGCGGATCGCTTGAGGTGCAGACCGCGCAGCCGCAGCCGACGGTGGGCACACCCATCGACGTGCCGCTGCCCAGGATGGTTATGAGCGCCTGCATAGCTTAGCGGATCAGACTCGGGCCGCCGGGAGTGGGAGGCATCTGCTGCTCCTGCCCGGCGCGTGCCAGCGCCTGGGTGAGTTCGATGAAAGTGAGCCGCAGTTCGAAGAGGATCGTCTGCAGCAGCCGGCCCTCTTCTTCGGTGAGATTGCCCTTGGTCTTATCGGCGAAGAAGAGGGCCGGCTGCTGCAGACGATCCTCTTCGAACTGCGGCTCACTTTCATCGAACTCACCCAGGCGCTGGCACGCGCCGGGCAGGAGCAGCAGATGCCTCCCACTCCC
>DATMLK010000118.1:0-9821 GCA_035570215.1 Acidobacteriaceae bacterium | reverse complement strand
CACAGCTCTATCTGGATCCAGGAGAGCTATAGCAAGGTAGTTACGGTCCCGTGGTACACCACGGCAAGTATCGGCTATACCTATAGCTGGTAGGCTTAATCTATGTATACACGTCTTGACCGGGCCCACAGAGCGGCCTCTGTCATTCTGGGAGTCATCACTCTCGCAAGCGTTGGCGTGCTTCTTGCGTGGGATATTCGTCCCGCGCTCTTTCCCAGCGGCGCTCACGATCTTCTCGGCGCGCTTCCGCTCGCGTTGATCGCCTTTGCCTATCTTGTGTATCAGAGCGCGCACCGGCCTCCGATGAGGGAATGGGTCAAAGCGATCTTGCTTGTGGTCGCATTTCTCTTCTGGGCGGCGAACCAGCTCAGGCCGAACCTGCATCAGGCAATACTCTTCAACGATATTGCTATAACGCTCTTTGTTCTGGATGTCTTCCTGGTGATCGTCGGCTGGCCGGCGGCATCCCCCGATGAGTCCTTCGCGGAGAGCTATATCTGCTGCTGTCGCGGCAAGGGCTCCATGTGCTGCTCGGGTCAGACCCCAATTGAGCCGGGGAGTCAGACGACTCACTCTGATCTAACAGACTAAGAGAGCAATTCGATCCAATCCTCTGCTCTAGAAGCAGAGGGTCGGCTGTTGAATCTGTGCCGTATAAACTCTTGCAACTCATTTGGAAGAAAGTAGATGTGGTGATTCCGTCTGACGCATCTGCCTTATTAATTTCTCGACTGTAGTAGATTTTGTAGACGCCAAAGCCTCGCGATTCAACAAGGTTCTACAACTACAGAAAACCTCTGAGGCGATAACTGGTTGATTCTATTGGTCGGGGCGCTCAGATTCGAACTGAGGACCCCCTGCTCCCAAAGCAGGTGCGCTACCAGGCTGCGCCACGCCCCGACTCCTTCTCATTTTACCGCAGGCGATGCTGTGCTGCCCGCACCCTTCGACCCTGCTTGGGCAGGTGCGCCTACTCACCGGATTAAACGATGTGCAATCCGTGAACGAAGTGCACGATCAGCCATAGCACAACGGCGAGCGGCGCGAGCAGCATCGCGAATATCGCAACAGCCATGCATACGAGCACACACCAGTCGCGCCAGGTATGGCGGCGGGGCTCGGTCAGTTCGCGAGTGAGCAACTTGTAGTTGCGCCGGTTCGGCTTCCAGGCGATGTCGAACGCGTCGCCGAGGAAGGGGATGGCGCCGATGACGACGTCGATCGCGAGGTTCGCCAGCATGCGTACGAGCGTAATGTAGGGCACGCCGCGGAACCAGCCGGCGAGCACGATGATGCAGGAGGCGAGGCCGGTGACGATGTCGCCCAGGCCGGGGACGAGCCCGATGATGCCGTCGATACCGAAGCGGATGCCGGTGCCGGGGATGCGAAAACAGTCATCCAGGATGTGCGAGAGCAGCTCAAGGTTCTCGTCGCCGAAGAGCGGAGTGCCGCCGCCGGGGCGCGGACTCAAGGTTTGCGGCTCGGATTGTGTGGAGGGCGTTGGCATGGCGTAGCGCGAAGAATAGATAGAGCTGTTCTGACCGGTGCGGTGGCGCAGGAACCGTGCGTTGCTACGATGCTATAATTATCGCAATACGGCGGCTATAGTTCAGTGGCAGAACGCCGCTCTGTGGCAGCGGATGTCGTGGGTTCGAACCCCACTAGCCGCCCCAAATTCCTCTCCACAGCGCCTATCTTGACCTCGCGCTCCACTCCCGGTTCCAGACCCACATCCCAGCATAGCAACACGCCTTCGGGGCCGCGCTCTGCGTGGCTCAGCGATTTCCGGCCGCGCCGTTGGCTGGCGAACGGCCATCTGCAAACGATCGCCGGTAACCTGCTTCCGCGGATGAACCATCTTCCGGCTCCCGAGACGAATATTGTGGAGGTAGCGCCGGCAACTGCCGAGATCGGCTCCTCCAGCCTGATCTGTCTCTGCCACTGGCAGCCGGATGTGCAGGCACCCACGGTGATCATCGTGCATGGTCTTGAAGGTTCGGCGAACTCGCAGTACGTCATCGGCAATGCGAACAAGCTATGGACCGCGGGTTACAGCGTTGTGCGTATGAACATGCGCAACTGCGGCGACAGCCGCTATTGGGGCGGCGAGCAGGCGCGTGGTTCGCTCGATCGGGCGGCGCTCGATCCGGACAGCATCTGCCCGACGCTCTATCACTCCGGACTCTCAGGCGATGTACGCGCGGTGGCGCGGCATTTTGTGAAGACGCGCGGAGTTTCCCGGATCGCCATTCTCGGCTATTCGATGGGCGGCAACATGGTGTTGAAGCTGGCGGGCGAGCTGGGCGATGACTCCATGCCGGAGAGCTATGCGCCAGAGATACGGGCCTGCGTTGCGGTTTCGCCCGCGGCCGATCTCTCTGCCAGTGCCGGCGCTCTGCACCGGCCCATCAACCGCGTCTACGAACGCAGATTTCTGCGCGCGCTGGAGCGGCACTATCTGCATAAGGTCTCGCTCTATCCTGAACGTTATTCCGCCGCGCGCGCGTACAACCTGAACTCCATCCGCGAGTTCGATGAGCATATCACCGCGTTCTACTCAGGCTTTCGCGGAGCGGAGGACTACTACACGCGCTCGTCGGCCTCGCAGTTTGCCGCCAAGATTTCCATTCCCACGCTGGTGCTCCATGCGCTGGACGATCCCTTCATCCGGATTCTGCCGCAGACCTGCGATGCACTGCGTGCGAACCCGAACGTAAGCCTGATCGAGACGCGGCACGGCGGCCACTGCGCGTTTCTTGCGGATGCGGACCCGGCCACAAGCGACGATGGCTACTGGGCGGAGCAGACGGCTCTGCGTTTTTTGTTGTCGCTGCCGGAGTTACGGCCGTGACGGCTACGTGGGCCATCGCGTTCGGGGCGGAGTCGCCCGTGCTTGCGGTGCCGTGGCATGACGACGATGGCCGCATAGCGTATATCGACCTTCGCGCCCAACCGGAGCGCATCGGCGAGATTCCCGAGGCGCGTGAAAACCCTGTATTGGCACATGTTTTAGCGCGGCTGAATGCGCTGGAGTCGCCCTGGGCCACGGCCAAGTGCGACCGCTGGCCGCTGGATGAAGATGATCTGCAGGCGGCAGCACTTCATCTTGATCTTGATGGGGCGCAGGCCGGCATCGGCTCGTACATTGACCTCTATCACCGGGACGCGGCGAAGTTCGCTTCGCTTGAAGATCACCGCGATCTGCTGCAACGGCTGACGCGAGCGGCGGAGAAGAGTGGTCCTCCGGCGGCAATGCTGGAGCTGACGCTGCGGCACTGCATCGCGGAGGGCGCGGAAGGCTATGCCATCACCGCGTTTCTACATGCCGTCGGCGAGGATGCGGCGCGCGCGCAGACCAACTGGGAGGCAGCGCTGGCGGCACTAGCACAGATTTTGCTGAACGAAAGACAAAAGCTTCAGCACGGATGACATGGATTGAACGGATAAGGGCGGATCAAAACAAGAAGCAAGAATAGATTTAAGACCCAAGTCTTATCCGCTTTTATCCCGCCTTTTCCGGGTAATCCGTGCTAAGTTTTGTTTCTATAGGAACGATTCTGCGCGCGGCGATAGAATGTAAGACGCGGGCGAGTAGCTCAATTGGATAGAGCACCGGCCTTCTAAGCCGGTGGTTGCAGGTTCAAGCCCTGCCTCGCCCACCATTTATTTTTTTGAGGTCATTCACATGGCGATTGCCTGCACACATCTGGATCAGATCAAAAAAGTGAAGCCGAGCGCGAACGGCTGCGAAGAGTGCCTGAAGATGGGCGACACCTGGGTACACCTGCGCATGTGCCGCATCTGCGGACACGTGGGCTGCTGCGACTCGTCGAAGAACAAGCACGCGACCAAGCACTTCCACGCCACCAAGCATCCGATCATGCAGTCGCATGAGCCGGGTGAGACCTGGTTCTGGTGCTATGTGGATGAGGTGATGTTCGAGCTGGGTGAGTAAAGACAAAAGCAAAAACTTTAGCACGGATGACACGGATTGAACGGATAAAGGCGGGTCTAAGACGTTTAAGGTCTTAATGCGTTTTGTCTTTAAATCCGTGGCATCCCGCCTTTTCCGTTTAATCCGTGCTGAAGGTTTAGGCCTCCAGCACCGTGTCGCCGCGCTCCAGATGCACCTGCGGTGCCGGCGTGCGTGGGCTGCAGAGATGTACCAGCGCGGCGAGCGAGATAAAGACCAGCGCCAGCACGCAGACTCCGCGCCACTCGTAGTGTACCCAGGCGATAGTGGACAGCGCCGAGCCCATGGCCGCGCCGGCAAAGTAGATCACCATGTAGACGGTGTTCAGGCGGCTGCGCGCGCCGGGGTCGATGCCAAAGATACGCGTCTGGTTCGCGATTTGGCACATCTGCGCGCCGGCGTCGAGCAGGATCACTCCGGCGATGACTCCGGCGATGTGATAGCCGAAGGCCCAGAGTATGAGGTACGCCGCGGCGAGCGTACTGAGGCCGATGCCGACGACGTAGCGCGAGCCGTGGCGGTCGGCCATACGTCCGGCGATGGGAGCGACCAGGGCACCGCTGGCTCCGAGCACGCCGAAGCTGCCGGCGACTCCGGGGCCCAGGCCGTAGCGCTTGTCCAGCAGAAAGACCAGCGTGGTCCAGAAGGCGCTGAATGCGGCGAAGACCAGCGCGCCGATGAACGAGGACTCACGCAGCAGCGGCTGAGTGCGGAAGAGTGTCCAGAGCGAGCGCAGAGCCTCGCCGTAGCGGACGGGCGCGGTGGGTTTGAGCCGCGGCATCACCTTCCAGAGCAGCGGAACGAAGAGCGCGTTCATGCAGGCACCGGCGATGTAGACGGCCTGCCAGCGGCTGACCTCGCTCACCCAGCCGGCAAAGGTGCGCGCGAGCAGGATTCCAAGTAATAGCCCGGTCATCACCGTGCCCAGCGCGCGGCCGCGTTTTTCGTGCGAGACGAGAGACGGAGCAATGGGCAGCGCGACGTGCGTGACCGAGGCGAAGAGCCCCACCAGCACGCTGGCACCGATGAGAAAGGCCACGTTCGGCGCAAAGGCGATGCTGAGGAGCGCGATCGAGACGGCGGTGAACATGCGCATCATCAGCGCGCGGCGCTCCACCACATCGCCCAGCGGAACCAGCAGAAAGATGCCGAGCGCGTAGCCTACCTGCGTGGCCACGGCGACGAATCCGGTGTGCGCCGGGGTGACATGGAAGGTGCGCGCCATCTCCAGCAGCAGCGGCTGGTTGAAGTAGATGCTGGAGACGCCGACGGCGCAGGCGAAGCCGAGAAAGGGCATCAGCCACGCGCGGGATTGTGGGTCGGAGGACATTAATACGGAGGCCTGATGTCTAGTGTAGTGGGTTCAGCGCGGGTGGGGCAGGTGAGAAGGCTTCCGCTTAACCCGCAGCAACATGTTGCTGCATCGTGCGCCCATGCCGGCTGACGATACGGAGCTTCTCAGCGGACATGATCTTGCGGGCCTGGGCTTTGGCATGGCCGGCCCAGGGGCCCACGGGGTCGAGCCGCATGTACATCAGCCAATGTCTCAAGGCGCGGCGCTTCTCGCCCTTGCGCTCCAGCGCGAGCGCCAGGTTATAGTGCGCGTCAGCATACTGCGGGACGAGCTTGATGGCGGTCTGGTAGGCGACGATGGCGTCGCCCAGCCGCTGCAACTCATCCAGCACGTTGCCGAGATCGAAGAAGGCGAGAGCGTACTCGGGATCGGCTTCGGTGGCGCGGCGGTAGAAGCCTTCGGCCTGGCGGTAGAGCCTCTGGTTGTAATGGATCGTGCCCAGGTTGATGCAGGAGGGTGCGTGCGTGGGCAGCACCTCCAGAATCTGCTCGTAGAGGGCGATGGCCTCGCGCAGGGTGGCTGGGTTCTCCTCCAACTGCACCGCGCGGAGGAACATCTCCTGCGCCTGGGCCTGGCGCTCGGGCAGGGTGGGAACGCGCTCCGGGGCCGGCGCGCCGACGATGGAAAGCTCGGCCTGCGGCGTGGACTCAAAGTCAAACATAAGCTGCTGGCGGACGGGGTCCACCAGCGCCCCGCCATGGCGGAAGGCGACGCGGGAGCCGCGCATGACGGCTGAGGCCTCCAGCATGGGGTTTGCCATGCCGGAGCAGCGCTGCATGGCGTCTACCGAGGCGCGGATGCTCCTGGAGCTGATGCGGGTCGCCCGCAGGTCGCGCAGCTTGCGCAGCTGGACCAGATTTTCAAAGGAGTATTCCTGCAGAGAGTCGATGAGTCCTGACCTCTCCCAGGCCACCAGCTGCCGGGGGTTCAGGCGGAGGATGCGGAGAACGTCTTGCCGTGCGTAGCGGGTCACTGGGATGATCTCGATGGGCACCGTAAGTCTCTAGGGTGGAGTATGCGGTGTGCGGCCTGTGGCAATCAAGATGAAATGCGCCATCTCTATCAAAAAGCAGTGGATAACGTGTACATGGACAGATACCCGGGTACCGGGAGTGTCAACGCCTGCCGAAAAACCTCAGCACGGATGGAACGGATAAAAACACGGATGCCACGGATCTAAAGACGAAAGCGGATTAAAACCTTAAAGTCTTATCCGCCTTTATCCGTTCGATCCGTGGCATCCGTGCTGAGATTTTGCTCTTTTGGGATTAAAACAGAAAGACCGCGCCGGATCAGGCTGCGGTCTTTAGGTATGAAACTTAGAGGCCCGGACGGGAGTTAGCCGTCGATCTCGTCTTCGCTGGAGCCGGAGACGCTGCTGGCGACCAGACAGGGCGCCAGAACCATGGCGAGGAAGGCGAGGCCGATCAGAATGTCGTGCACTGTGTTTCTCCTGGCAATCTTGTTTCTTGCAGCTTGAAGGTTAGGCGAGCCGGTTAGATCGAATCCGCTTCCATCTCACCGGAGCCGGACTTGCTGGCTATGAGGCAGGGGGCGAGGACCATGGCGACGAAGGACAGAGCGATAAGAAAATCGTGCATTTGAGTTTCTCCTTGCCGGGGGCTTTTACTGCTGCCCTCCTGACACTCTTAGAATCGCGCCAACCTCAAAATGCGAACATTCCACTTCCGCTGCGCCGTAACGGACGGGAGTGGGATAGGTGCGTACCACTATTGGGGGAGGCAAAAACCAAGACTTCAGCACGGATTGAACGGATAAAAGCACGGATTGCCACGGATTTAAAGACAACGACGGATTAAAGACAAAAGCGGACTAAGACCTTATAAGTCTTAATCCGCTTCTATCCGCACTTTCCGTGAAATCCGTGCTGAAGTCTTGGTTTGGGGTTTTATGGAGCCGACGAACGGACTTGAACCGTTGACCTGCTGATTACGAATCAGCTGCTCTACCAACTGAGCTACGTCGGCCTACGGATTTGATTTTATCGGCTCCGCTGCTATCACGCAAAAGCGCGAGGGCGTTGTGCTCTTCGATCTGCTCCGGCGAAGAGTGCCCAGCCACGCTCAACGGCTGCCTCTTGTATGCGCTGGCGAGATGAAATCGCGGAGTCAGCAGGCCGTGGGTCGATCGATGGCTGGCCTATTGTCGAAAGCTTTCGAAGGCGGCTCGGGCATAGGCGCAGTACGCGAAAAGGCCGCCCGGCAACAGGGCGGCCTCTTCTTAGGGAGAATAGTTCCAACGGAGGCAAAGCCATCGAAACTTTCTGCTCGAATCTTATGTTTGGCCCAACGGGGTGTCAAGGCCAAATCAAGAATCTTGTAAACTACCTGTTATGAGTGGCTTGCGGAGTATCTTTGTAGTTACTCCCTTCAGGTTTTATTCGCCCATTCTTCGATTTCAGCTGCTGGCCGGAATGCTCAAGACGCTCTTTTTCAGCCGCTTACCCTCCGCAGTGCACTGAAAAAGGGTCAGTCTTTGCGCTCTGATTTGTAATCGCCGCCGTGGCCGAGGTCGAGCGAGATGAACTCGATATCCTGCACGGACGAGGCGGACTTGCCGCGCAGCAGCCGCGAGATGGCGCGCGCGCCGCCAAAGAAGAGCCCCAGGATGATCGACGCCCCGCAGAGTATCCCTGCCAGCGCAAAGATGCCGAGATAGAGATGCGCCGCGCGCCACGCGTCGCTCACGTAGCCTTCCGGCTTGTCCCATGTGACGGCTAATTCATAGTGGACGTCATGCGCTAGCTTGACCGCCTGTGCCTGCGGCATGCTGCTGGTAAGCGCGACGAGTGGACCGGAGCGCCAGGCGACTTCATTGTTGCCGCCAAGCAGACCATCCGGGAGATCTTTCTGTGCCGTGAGCTGCAGCATGGTGGCGATGGACTGCAGCTGTGCAATAGCCATCTGCGGCGTGGGATATTCGATGAGCGTGAGCGTGCCACTACCATAGTTGCCGACGACGACCTCGGCGTCGGTGCTGAAGTCGAGCTTGCCGGCGAGAGGACTCTCAGTATTCGAGAACCCAACAGGTCCCAGCGCATACTGCACGCTCAGCGTATTCAATCCGCTCTTCGGCAGATAGGTGGGGAGCTCCGGCAGTTCGCCTCGGCTGCCGAACGGGACGGGCAGCGTCTTCGCCAGCGTCTGCAGATCCTCGCGCAGATGCGGATGCGCTGCTCCGTCAAAGTGCGCCATAACGACCGTGTCGCCCCGGCGCAAGTTCACAGTGCCATTCTCAATGGCGCCGTTCGCATTGTCGGTAAAGAAGGCGTATGCGCTGGTGGCATCCGCAAACTGTACGGCATCCACCTCCAATGTGGCCGGGCCATTCTGATAGATGGCCATGGCCTCGCGTTTGAAGCCAAGCTCCTGCATCAGCGCGTCGTTCTTATTAGCTGGGTGTGCGTTCTCTACCGGTGCTTCCTTGGCCGTCCAGCCCGCGAAGCTCATAGGCAGCAGCGGCCTGGGCGGGAGCTGCAGCGTAGTCGTAGGCTGCTGCGCCGGAAGCGCGGCGGAGAGTGCAAGGATCAGGAGAAGAGAGGTGCGACGCATACTTCAGTGAGACTATCATCGCAGCGCGCCGGTTATCTGGAGGCTGAGGCGTCGTCGGGCGGCGCGTCATCCGCGTCCGGAGTGGCATCGGCCATGCTGGCGCGGACGCCGCTCAGGCCATTCGCATACTTCGCCACACCCTTGTAGAGGGATTCAGCGACGCGCTCGCGGTACTCGGGCGTTTCGAGCTGGGCCGCATCCTTCGGATTGGTCACGAAGGATATCTCGGTCAGGATCGACGGCATGTTCGCGCCGATCAGCACCACGAAGGGAGCCTTCTTGATACCGCGGTTCTTGAGCCCAGGGTTGCCGCGCTCCAGGCCGGCATAGAGCGAGCTCTCCACATCCAGCGCGAACTCGCGCGACTCGTCGATCTTGTCCTTCAGCGCGATCTTTTTGACCAGATCAGACAGCTGATAGACCGACGACTGCGAGACGGCGTTCTCTCTCGCGGCAACGTCGAGCGCCGTGGGGTCGCTCGTGAAGTTCAGGTAATAGGTTTCTACACCTCTGGCACTGTCGTCGCTGGAGGAGTTGGCGTGGATGGAGATGAAGAGGTCGGCCTGCGCCTTGTTGGCGATGGCGGTGCGTGTCTCGAGCGGGATGAAGGTGTCGTCGGAGCGGGTGTAGATCACGTCCACGCCAAGCTTGTCCTTCAGCAGCTTGCCCAGGCGCAGCGCCACGTCCAGCACGACGTCCTTCTCTTCAATGCCGCCGTAGCCGAGCGTGCCGGAGTCGTGGCCGCCGTGGCCGGGGTCGATCACGATGCGGCCGATCTTCAGCCCGAGCGCGCGGACCATGGAACGTCCCCCGTCCGCAGTCGGCTCTGCCTCGTGAACGGTCGACGAAGCGACGTTTGGAGTGTCGGCGTTCTGCGCGCTCTTGTTTTGTTTTGTGTTATGGGTGGGCGCTGGCTTGCTCT
>DATMLK010000117.1:0-5928 GCA_035570215.1 Acidobacteriaceae bacterium | reverse complement strand
CGGATGCATACGACACGGTCGAGTGGCTGGTGAAGCATGTGACGGGGAATAACGGGCGCGTGGGCGTGCATGGAATCTCGTATCCGGGATTTCTGGCGGCGATGGCGGGGATCGATCCGCACGCGGCGGTGAAGGCGGTCTCGCCGCAGGCTCCGATGACGGATGTGTGGATGGGCGATGACTTCTTTCACAACGGCGCGTTCCGCCAGAGCTATGGGTACGACTACACGATGGGGATGGAGAGCTCGAAGACGGACGCCTTCGGCAAGATGGAGGAAGATGCGTACGATTACTTTCTGAAGGCGGGGAACTTTGCGAACGCGGCGAAGAAGGGAAGGATCGATGGTCTGCCGACGGCGCGGGCGTTCGTGGAGCATCCGGCGTATGACGCGTTCTGGCAGGCGATGGCGGTGACGCCGTGGCTGACGCGAGTCACGGTGCCGACGTTCTTAGTGGGTGGATGGTGGGACGAAGAAGATATGTGGGGCCCGCAGGCGGAGTATGCGGCGATGGCGGCGCATGATCCGGAGCATAAGGTGCAAATGATGCTGGGGCCGTGGCTGCATGGGCAGTGGGCGCAGAGGACGATGCGGCACCTGGATGCACTGGACTTCGGGCAGGCGACGACGGAGGAGTTTCGCGCGGAAGAGGCTGCATTTTTTGACGAGCACTTGAAGTCCAGTGCGGCAGGGGCCCGATATGCCGCGGTGGAGAGCTTCCAGACGGGCAGCAATACATGGCGTGGGTATTCCGCGTGGCCGCCGAAGCAGGCGAAGATGCGCGATATGTATCTCGAAGCGAATGCGGCGTTGAGTTTCGAGAGGCCGAAGGTGACGGATCGGGAGCAAAGCGCATCGTATCTTTCAGATCCGGCCCATCCCGTGCCGTACCGGCATCGTCCGATCCAGGAGACGTATGCTCCGGGTTCGCATTGGTACGCCTGGCTTGCCGAGGACCAGAGGTTCGTGACGGGGCGCAAGGATGTTGCCGCATGGGAGACGCCGGTGCTAGACCATGATCTGACGGTGACGGGCGATGTGAAGGCCGACCTCTATGCTTCGACGACGGGCTCTGATGCGGACTGGGTAGTGAAGCTGATCGACGTCTATCCCGGCGATGCGGGCGAGGGAATGGGAGGCTATCAGTTGATGGTGGCGGAGGAGATCTTCCGTGGGCGGTATCGCGAGAGCTTTACGCAGCCGCATGCGATCGTGCCGGGAGCGGTGAATGAGTATGCGTGGAGTCTGCATGGCGTGGATCACGTGTTCCTGAAGGGGCACCGGCTGATGGTGACGGTGCAGTCGAGTTGGTTCCCGTTGTACGACCGCAATCCGCAGACGTTTGTGCCGAACATCATGGCGGCACCGGCGAGCGCATACAAGAAGGCGACGGAGAGCATCTACGAATCGGCGCAGCATCCTTCCCATGTGGAGCTGCCGGTGGTGGAGAATAGATGAATGTCGATTAAGAAGATCAGCAGCCGCGAGGTCTACCGCAATCCGTGGACGCGTGTGCGCGAGGATGTGGTGGAGCGGTCGAACGGCGAGCGCGGCGTCTACGGCGTGATCGAGAAGGATCCGGCGTGCATCGTGATTCCGCTGGAGGAGACGGTGGAAGGCAGCTTTCTCTACCTCGTGGAGCAGTTTCGCTATACGGTGGGCGAGCAGAGCATCGAGTTTCCCCAGGGTGGATGGGAGCGCGCCGATGTGGATCCGGAGGCACTGGCACGCGGCGAGCTGCGCGAGGAGACCGGTCTGGTGGCGGAGACCATGACAAGGCTGGCCCGGTTCCAGATCGCGCTCGGCGTGATGGCACAGGAGCAGTACGTATTTCTGGCGCGCGGGCTGAAGCAGAGCACGACTAAG
Source organism: Acidobacteriaceae bacterium (assembly GCA_035570215.1). Taxonomy (GTDB): domain Bacteria; phylum Acidobacteriota; class Terriglobia; order Terriglobales; family Acidobacteriaceae; genus JARLFX01. The sequence goes on along the minus strand of DATMLK010000117.1, from coordinate 4,063 downwards.
CGCGATGCGGAGGAGCATGACCTCATCGTGCATCGCCTGAGCGTGGCGGAGTTTGAAGAGATGCTGGCGACGGAGAAGATCCTGGATAACTGCACGGCAGCGGCGTGGGCGGTCTACAGGCTCTGGCGAGAGCGGCAGAAGTAGGGATCAGGGGTTAGGGACCAGGGGCCAGGATGATGCAGGCACTACAGAGAAAATCCGGCGTCTACGAGTGGGCCGCGATGGCGGGCTACATCGCGCTGCTCGCGGTGGCGGTTCCGCGGCATGTCTTCTGGGCGGACGAGACGCAGTCGTGGATCATCGCCCGCGACTGCTCGCTCTCCGATATCTTTCTGCATCGCATGCACTATGAGGGCACGCCCGCGCTGTGGGCGCTGCTGCTGTGGATGCTGCAGCGCCTGCACCTGCCCTTTGCTGCCATGCATTGGGCGGCGGCCCTCGCGGCCATCGGCGGAGTTGCCGTGTGGCTGTGCTATGCGCCGCTGCCGCGCTATCTGAAGCTGCTCTTTCCGTTCACGTTCTTCATGGCGTATCAGTATGCGGTGGTGGCGCGCAGCTATGTGCTCTTTCCGCTGCTGGTCTTCGCCGCCTGCGCGTTGATCACAGTGAAAGACCGGCCGAGGCCTGTGCTGCTTGCGATCGTGCTGGGCCTGCTGGCGAATCTCTGCATGTTCGGCACGGCCGCGGCTGCGGGTCTTACGCTGGTGTACATGGACCGCGTGCGCCGCGACGGCACATGGAAGCGTCTGCGCGGGCGTTATCTCGGCGCGTTCGGTATCGTTTGCGCCGCCGCGGTGATCGCCGCGCTCACGGCATGGCCGGCGCGCGATGTGGCTTTCACGGCAGGCATTCTCGATCTGCCTTCGGTGCAGAAGGCGCTGCACCGCGGACAGGCTGCGGCATGGAACGCAGAGGCAGACGATACTTCGCCCGAGGCGACCGCTCCCTATGACGTGAGCCTGCTGCCGCCGCCCAGCACGGGAAGCCATTGGAAGGACAAGCTCTGGCTCGCCAGCCATGATGAGTACCTGGGCGCGCCGGCCGCGGCGCACCACGTCTATCTGACGGAGCGGGCGATCTTTGCCGCGTCGCTGCTGATGTTCCCCCTCTCGGGAAGTATGGGTCTGGCGTATGCGCTGGTTGCCGCGCTGCTGTACCGCTGCATCCGGCAGCGTGATCCGGCGGCGACGCTGCCGTTCCTCTTTGTCTTTCTCGTGTCCGTGGCGATCTACGCCGCCGAGCACCACAGCGGATTGCTGCTGATCTCGCTGATCGCGGGCGCGTGGCTTACATGGCCGGCTGCCATTCCAGGGCGCGGTGTATCGCGCTGGATGGAGCTGGCGCTCCGGGGGCTTCTGCTGATCGTCTTCGCGGTGCAGATCGGGTGGACAGTTCATGCTCTATGCAGCGAGCGGCATACAGAGTACTCGGGTGACCGGCAGGCAGCGGTGTTTCTGCGGCAGAACGCGGCGGGCAAGAAGATCGCGGGCTACTACACGATGTCCGACGGCATTGAGCTGTACTTCCCGCGCAACATCTTCTTCAACCAGCCGTCCAGCTACTGGCAGTACAGCAGCGCGCCCGGGCTGATGATGAGCCAAGCGAATGTGCTGGCCGCGCATCCGGATTTCGTGGTGATCGGAACGACGGCCTTCCGCGATCAGGTGATCCTGAACCAGATCCTGCCGATGCTGCCCGCGATCCAGGAGTATCCCGGCGACTACCAGGGCGTCGAAGCGTACTTTATGCAGCACGGCTACCGCGAGACACACCGCTTCTGCGGTCTGGAGCCGATGCGCGGCGGCGCGACCAATGAACTCTGCCAGATCGTGCTGGAGCCGGGGGCTTAGAAGCTTCTGCTTATGTCTCTTTAGTTGAAGATGTCCTTGACCTTGTCGAAGAGGCCGCGGCGCGAGGGGATGTTCTCCACGGTCACGGTCTCCTGCAGCTGCTTCATCAGGTCGCGCTGGGTCTTGGTCAGCTTCACTGGCGTCTGCACGCGGACTTCGACGATGAGGTCGCCCTTGCCGCTGCGGTTCAGATACGGCACACCCTTGTTGCGGATGCGGAACTCCTTGCCGCTCTGCGTGCCCTCGGGAATCCTGAGGGTGTGTATGCCTTCAAGAGTCGCAATTTCAATTTCAGCACCGAGCGTGGCCTGCGGGAATGAGATGGGGATGACGCAGTGCAGATTGTCGCCGTCGCGCTCGAGGAACTTGTGCGACTTCACCGAGAGCGCGATGTAGAGATCGCCTGCGGGGCCGCCAAAGCGTCCGGCGTCACCTTCGCCCTGGTAGCGGATGCGGGTGCCGTCTTCCACGCCGGCGGGAACCTTGACGAGGATGCTGTGTTCCTTCTGCTGGCGGCCGTCGCCTTTGCAGGTGGTGCAGGGGTCGACGATGAGTGTGCCGGTGCCTCCGCAACTGGTGCAGGTGCGGGCCATCTGGAAGAAGCCCTGCTGGAAGCGCATCTGGCCGCGGCCGTTGCAGCTGGGGCAGGTGATGGGCTGCTTGCCCTTGGCCGCGCCGGAGCCTTTGCATTCGATGCAGGCCTCCATGCGGCGCAGGGTGATCTCCTGCTCCTTGCCGAAGACAGCCTCTTCGAACTCGAGCGACATCTCGAACTGCAGGTCACGTCCGCGCTGCATGCGGGAGGCGCGACGGCTTCCGCCGCCGCCCATGTTGAACATCTCGCCGAAGATATCGCCAAAGATGTCGCCGAGATCGACGTCGCCTCCGAAGGGACTGCCCTGCGGGCCGCCGCCACTGACGCCGGCGTGGCCGAAGCGGTCGTATGCGGCGCGTTTGTCGGGGTCTGAGAGAACCTGATAGGCCTCGCTCGCGGCCTTGAAGGTCTCTTCCGCGGCGGGGTTATCGGGGTTGCGGTCGGGATGAAACTCCATCGCGACTTTGCGGTAGGCGGTCTTCAGCTCCTGAGAGGAGCAGTCGCGCGAGACAGCAAGGACTTCGTAGTAATCGACTCTCATCTTTTTATTGGCGCGCTAGTGCGCGCGAACTACAGTGCTTTCCTTCGGAAGCAGCCGCACGTTGTGCGGCTTAATTCAATTTAGGCTTTATGTTCGGCGGCGTTGCTGGCAATTTTGACGAGCGCGGGGCGCAGCAGGCGGTCCTTGATCTTGTAGCCGCGGCGGACCTCTTCGAGGACCTGGTGATCGGGGTGCTCTTTGGTCTCGATGGATTCGAGGGCTTCGTGCTGGCGCGGGTCGAACTGGGCGCCGACGGTCTCGATGGTCTGCACGCCGAGCGAGCGCAGGGCCTCTTCCATCTGCTTCACGATGAGCTCGACCCCGGTGCGCAGCTGGTCTGCCGTTGCGCTATGGGATAACGCAAGCTGGAAGTTGTCGAGTACCGGCAGGAAGGCTTCGACGGCACCGGCGACGGCGTAGTCGCGGAATTCGGCCTGTTCTTTAGCAGAACGTTTGCGGGCGTTATCGAACTCGGCCTGCAGGCGGGCGAGGCGGTCGAGCAGCTGGGCGTTCTCGCCTTTGAGCTGCTCGAGTTCAGCCGGCAGCGCGGCCTCTGCTTCGGCGGCTGCGCCTTCTACCGGGTTCAGGACTTCTTCTGTGGGGTGGTTCTTCATAGGGGCTTTAATCTTTCCAGCTTTGCTTGCTTTTCTATATTGTACGATTTGCGTCAATTGCGCGTCGCGCGTCGTCGCTCTGCGACGATGTCCCACATATCCGCGATAAGACCGCGTATATATGGGGCACCCAGATTGGATGCTCGACCTACTGCGGCGGCTGCAACATGCGGTCAAAGAGCTGGGAGATATAGCTGACGGCGGACATGGCGCGTTCGTATTGCATGCGTTTGGGGCCGATGACGCCGACGGCACCGTGGTTTTCGCCGGCGAGGCGGGCCGCCGCGGCGATCAGGACGAGGTCGCGCATCTCGGGAGCGTGCTCTTCGAGGTCGAAGACGACGCGGACGGACTCCTGGCGGGTGTCGACGTAGGCGGTGAGCAGATCGACGATGCGCTGCTTTTCTTCGAGCGCGGCCATCATGCCGTGGAGGCGCTGGCGGTCGGCCTCGGAGCCGAGGAG
>DATMLK010000116.1:0-29157 GCA_035570215.1 Acidobacteriaceae bacterium | reverse complement strand
CGCGGATGTCTTCAGGAATCGCAGAGAGATCGAGCAGAAGCTCCCACGGCTGCTTGGAGCCGAGCACGGGGTGCTTCTCGATGGCGGCGTTGAGGTTGGTGACGTAGGTCTGGTGGTGCTTGTCATGGTGGAGCTTCATGGTCGCTTCGTCGATGTGGGGCTCAAGGGCGTTGTAGGCATAGGGAAGAGGTGCGAGTTCGTAGGCCATGGTCGTTCTCCTGTGGTGATTCGTTGATAAAGTGTGCCGCTTCGGCGGGATGGATACGGGTATTTGGATGCGTGTGGGGCTGCCGCGGCTGCATGCACTGTACGAGGTGCATCTGCGATTAGCGCACAGATTTATTGCATGCGATTCACATCATATAGGATTCTAAATATATGGCTAACTGGACACTCCCTGCATGAGCGCGCTCGTAGAAGCCTATAAGTGGATAACGGAGCAGGGCCAGGCCTTCGGATCGCCGGGGCTGGAGCCGCGCTGGACCTCGAGCAAAAAGGACACGGTAGGCACGGCCTACGCCGCGTCGTCGCATGTCTGGTACACGGTCTCGCACGGCACGCTGAACGAGATCTACTATCCCACCATCGACCGTCCGCAGACGCGCGATATGGAGCTGCTCTTCACCGACGGCGAGACCTTCTTCCACGAAGAGAAGCGCGACTTCGAGTTCGACTTCCACTACATCGACAAAGACGCACTGGCTGTGCGCGTGGTGGCGAACGACCGCCAGGGCCAGTACACGATGACGAAGGAGATCATCTCCGACCCACACCATCCGGTGGTGCTGATCCACGTGAAGATCGAAGGCGATGAAGAGCATCTGAAGAAGATCAAGGCGTATGCGCTGCTGGCACCGCATCTGAACGGCGGCGGCGCGGGGAACTCAGCGCGGTCGATCGAGGTGGCGGGGCAGCGGGTTTTGCTGGCGTGGAAGGACGGCACGTCACTGGCGATGGGCGTGAGCTGCGGCTTCTCGGCATCGTCGGTCGGTTATGTGGGCGCGAGCGACGGCTACCAGGACATCTCGGACAACATGAAGATGGACTGGCACTTCGATACGGCGCTGGACGGTAACATCGCCATGACCGGCGAGATCGATGTGGCGAAGTACCGCGAGTTTACGATCGCGCTGAGCTTCGGCGACGGGCACCATGCCGCGCTCTCCGGGCTGATGCAGTCGCTCTCGGTTCCTTTTGCAAGCCATCTCAAGCGATTTATCGAGCAGTGGCGGCGATCGGTTGCGCCCGAGCGGCTGGCGAAGGTATCTACCGACGGCGGCGAGCTGATGCGCATCTCGCACAATGTGATCCTGGCGCACGAGGACAAGACGTATCCGGGGGCGTTCATCGCATCGGCGTCGATCCCGTGGGGCGCGAGCAAGGGCGACGACGACCTTGGCGGCTATCACCTGGTGTGGACGCGTGATATGGTGCAGTCGGCGACGGCGATCCTGGCCTGCGGGCGGGTGGAGACAGCGCGACGCGCACTGGTTTATTTAGCGTGTACGCAGCGGCCGGACGGCAGCTTCGCGCAGAACTTCTGGATCGACGGAACACCCTACTGGACGGGTTTGCAGCTGGACGAGATCGCCTTCCCCATCATCCTGGGCTGGCGGCTGTGGAAGCTGGAAGGGCTTGGGAACTTCGATATCTGGCCGTTTGTGGAGGCGGCGGCGGCATGCCTGGTGCACTATGCCCCGGTCACGCAACAGGAGCGCTGGGAGGAGAATGCGGGCTACTCGCCTTCGACGCTGGCGGCTGTGATCTCCGGGCTGGTGTGCGCGGGAGATCTTGCGCGCGCGCATGGCCGCGAGGAGATGGCGGTATTTTTCGAAGGCTATGCGGATTGGATCGAAGGACATCTGGAAGATTGGACCGTGACCAATGACGGCATTCTGCATCCGGATGTGAAGCGGCACTACATGCGCATACGTCCGCCGATGTGCGGCGATCCCTTTGCCAAGGACGATTGCGACAGCATGATGCTGCATGCGGCGAACCGCGGGCCCGACGAGCAGTATGAGTATGAGGCGCGCGCGATCATCGATGCAGGTTTCCTGGAGCTGGTGCGCTACGGCATCCGGCGCGCGGACGATCCGCTGATCATCGACTCGCTGAAGGTCGTTGATAAGGTCCTGAAGATCGATACGCCGTACGGGCCGTGCTGGCGCCGCTACAACCATGACGGTTACGGACAGCGCAAAGACGGCGGGCCGTACGAGGGATGGGGACAGGGACGGGCGTGGCCTCTACTGACAGGCGAGCGCGCGCATTATGAGCTGGCCGCGGGGCAGGATGTAACCATGTACATCCAGGCGATGGAGCGGTTCAGCTCCTTCGGCGGCATGCTGCCGGAGCAGATATGGGACTATGCGGACCTGCCGGAGGCGGGGCTGTACTTCGGCCGTTCGGCTGGTTCGGCGCAGCCGCTGGTGTGGGCGCACTCGGAGTACGTGAAGCTGCTGCGTTCGGTGGCGGACGGCAAGGTCTTCGACCGCATCTCGGTGGTGGAGGAGCGGTATGCCGCGCCGGTGGCGGAACGCAAGAGCTACAACAAGGTGGAGATCTTTCAGCTGACGCGCAAGATCTCGGAGATGGACGCTGATCGTACGCTGCATGTTCTGGATTCGGTTGCGTTCGAGCTGCAATGGTCCGTGGATGGGTGGCAGACAACGCAGCGGATCGCGGCGCGCAGCGTGGGCGCGGCCGGCTTCGATGTATGGGTGCCGAAAGAGGCGACCGAGAAGGCGCAGACGGTGAGTTTTACCATGTTCTGGCCGACGGAGAACCGCTGGCTGGGGCAGAACTTTGACGTGAAGATCACGCCGAAGGCTTAAAACAAAAGCTTCAGCACGGATGACACGGAAAAAGCGGATAAGTACGGATAAAATCTAAAAGGTTCCGATTCATAATCGTTTCAATCCGCTTTAATCCGTACTTTCCGTGTCATCCGTGCTGAGGTTTTTGCTGTTCTATGGAATTCACTGGGGTTTCGTGCGAGTACCGGCCAGTGCTTGTTACACTAGAGCCAGACCAAACACTATTTCGAGGCGCGCCTGCGCCCCTCCCGAAGGATTCGAAGGACTCCATGAGCAATATCGACCAGCTTTCCGTCAATGCCCTCCGCTTTCTCGCCGTTGATGCCGTACAAAAGGCCAACAGCGGCCATCCTGGAGCCCCGCTCGGATGCGCACCCGTCACCTATCTGCTCTACAACAAGCTGATGCATCATGATCCGGCCGACGCCAAGTGGATCAACCGCGACCGTTTCGTGCTGTCGAATGGACACGCCTCGGCGCTGCTGTATTCGGTGCTGCACCTCTCCGGCTACAACGTGAAGATCAGCGACCTGGAGAGCTTCCGCCAGTGGCACTCCATCACGCCGGGGCACCCGGAGTACGGCGAGACCGAGGGCGTGGAGGTCACCACTGGGCCACTTGGACAAGGATTTGCGATGGCTGTGGGCATTGCCGCGGCAGAGAAGCACCTGGGCGCTGTCTACAACCGCCAGGGCTTCGAGATCGTGGATCACTACACTTATGTTCTCTGCGGCGACGGCGACCTGATGGAAGGCATCTCGCATGAGACGGCCTCGCTGGCCGGCACGCTGGGGCTGGGCAAGCTGATCGTCTTCTATGACGACAACCTGATCTCGCTCGATGGGCCCACGGACCTGAGCTACACCGAAGATGTGGCCAAGCGCTTTGAGGCTTACGGCTGGCAGACGCTCTGGGTGGAGGATGGCAACGATCTGGCGCGGCTGGAGAAGGTCGTTCACGAAGCCAAGGCCGAGCTGAAGAAGCCGACGCTGGTGCTGATGCGGACTGTCATCGGTTACGGCAGCCCGAAGGCCGGCACCAAGGGTGCGCACGGCGAGGCGCTGGGCGTGGAGGCCGTGGCGGCAACCAAGACAACACTGGGCTGGCCCGCGGACAAGTTCTTCTACGTTCCGGATGAGGTGCAGAAGAATTATGACACCGCGAAGGGTCGCGGCAAGAAGACGCATGACGCGTGGAAGGAACACTTCGCCAAGTACAAGACGGCGTATCCGGAGGTTGCAGCGGAGTTCGAGCGCGTCGTGGCGAAGAAGCTGCCTGCGGGCTGGGAGTCGAAGCTGCCGAGCTTCCCGGCGGACAAGCCGATCGCTACACGTGTAGCCGGTGGTCAGACGATGGCGGCGCTCTCGACGACACTGCCGGAGATCTTCGGCGGCGCTGCTGACCTGACCAGCTCTACGATGACGATCTTCAAGGACAGCGCCAACTTCCACGTGGATCCCAAGGGCAAGAACGTCTACTTCGGCGTACGCGAGTTCGGCATGTGCGCGATGGTGAACGGCATGGCGGCACATGGCGGGTTGATCCCGTACGGGTCTACTTTCTTCGTCTTCTCGGACTACGCGCGTTCTGCATTGCGCATGGCGGCGCTGATGGGCACGCACTCGCTCTTTATCTTCACGCATGATTCCATCGGCCTGGGCGAAGATGGTCCGACGCACCAGCCCATCGAGCAGTTGATGAGCCTGCGCGCGATTCCGCACTTCACGGACTTCCGTCCGGCAGATGCGAACGAGACGGCGGCTGTCTGGCAGCTGGCGATCGAACGGCCGAGCCCGTGTTTTATGGCGCTCTCGCGGCAGGTGCTGCCTGTTCTTGATCCGGTGAAGACCGGGGCGGGCGTGAAGTTCGGCGCCTACGTTTTGGAAGAGGGCAGCAAGACGCCGGATGTGATCATCGTGGCGACGGGCTCCGAGGTCGCGCTGGTGCTGAGCGCTCTGCCGGATCTAAAGACTGCCGGCATCACGGCGCGGGTTGTGTCGATGCCGAGCTGGAAGATCTTCGAAGAGCAGAGCGAGGAGTACAAGGAGAGCATCTTCCCGCGTTCGACTCCGAAGCTGGCGGTAGAGGCCGGCGCGACGCTCGGCTGGTGGAAGTATGTCGGCCGCAGCGGGTCAGTGATCGGGCTGGACCGCTTCGGCGCTTCGGCACCGGGCAAGATCGCGCTGGAGAAGCTGGGCTTCAACGCAGCGAACATCGTCGAGCACGCGAAGACGATCATCGCTGGTAAGAAAAAGTAGGTCGTCGCTAACGCGACGATGTCCCACCCACCGCTAACCACCCCAGCGAACAAATGCGTTCGCCGGGGACCCCGGTTCCCGCTGTATGGGTGAGTTTGGCGGTATGGGTAGAGAAGCAGATTCCTCCGCTGTGCGGCGGAATGACAAACAAACTGGCTTTACTTTCGCCAAGGAGTCACTATGAAGATCGCCATTGCCGCCGATCATGCAGGGTTTCCGCTCAAGGAAGAGGTTCGCGATCATCTCGTGAACCTCGGCCATGAGGTGACGGACCTGGGTGCGTTCAACACCGAGCCTTCGGACTATCCGGACTTTGCCCTGGCTGTGGGCAAGGAACTGATGGCGGGGCGCGCGGAGCGCGGCGTGCTGGTCTGCGGGTCGGGCGTGGGCGTCTGCATCGCGGCGAACAAGATGCCGGGTGTGCGGGCGTGCATGTGCCACGACACCTACTCCGCGCACCAGGGCGTGGAGCACGATGAGATGAACGTGCTGGTGCTGGGCGCGCGCATCATCGGCACGGCGCTGGCCTTCGAGCTGGTGGAGGCGTACCTGAAGGCCAACTTCATCGCCAGCGAGCCGCGGTTTGTGCGCCGGCTGAACAAGGTGCTGGCGATCGAGGCGCAGTATATGCCGGCCGCTGCCGCAAGAAAATAACCCTGGGTTTGTGCAGGGCTGTTCTTTTATCGAACACTCTTATAGATTTCTCAGCCGAACCGCACCGTGACGCATCCAATCGATATGGCAGAAACGAAGAAAAATTCCCGCGTTTGGTTCATCACCGGTTGCTCCTCCGGCTTCGGCCGTCTTCTGGCTGAAGAGGTGCTCAAGGCAGGCGATAAGGTCGTCGCCACGGCGCGCAACATCGCGACCATCGCCGACCTGGAAAAGCAGTATCCAAAGACAGCGCGCGCGATCTCACTCGACGTGACGCACCGCGAGCAGATCACGACGGCGGTCGAGCAGGCGCTGGAGCAGTTCGGCCACATCGACGTGCTGGTGAACAACGCCGGCTACGGCATGGTGGCGGCGATTGAAGAGGCGACCGGCGAGGACATTCGCCGCGAGATCGATACCAACGTCTACGGCGTGGTGAACGTGACGCGGGCGCTGCTGCCGCATCTGCGCGCGCGCCGGAGCGGGCATGTCATCAACCTTTCCTCGATCGCAGGCATCATTGCGTCGCCGGGACTCGGCTACTACAACCTGACGAAGTTCGCGGTGGAGGGCTTCTCCGAGGCGCTCGCGACAGAGATTGCGCCGCTCGGCATCAAGGTCACGATCATTGAGCCGGGGCCGTTCCGCACGGAGTTTCTTGCGGGCTCACTGGTGGAGTCCGGTGAGCCGATCGCGGACTATGCGGAGACTGCCGGCAGGACGCGCGTGAATATGCGCAAAGGCAGCGGCTCGCAGAAGGGCGATCCCAGGAAGGCAGTGGCTGCCATCATTCAGGTGGTGAATGCGCCGGAGCCACCGCTGCGGCTTTTGCTGGGTGCCATTGCGTTCCGCCGCGCGCACGATAAGATCGCCCTGCTGGAGCGCGATGCGAAGGCGTGGGAGCAAGTGACGCTGGACGCGGACTTTCCGGACGGGCAATGATCAAGACGATATTTTTCGATCTCGGCGGCGTACTGCTGACCAACGGCTGGGACCCTCTGCAGCGCGCGGACGTATTGCCGCGGTTTGGGCTGGATGCGACAGAGTACAACGCACGGCACTATGAGGCGAATGAGAGCTGGGAGCGCGGGCTTTCCACGGTCCACGATTACTTCAATAAGACGGTCTTCTACGAACCGCGCAAGTTTACGTTCGATGAACTCTGGCTGAAGGTGAAGGCGGAGTCCAGGGTGCTGCACCCGGAGTGCTTTGAGATCGCGGCGGAGCTGGCCGCCACGGGACGCTACCAGCTCTGCACGCTGAACAACGAGTCACGCGAGCTGAACGATTACCGCATCCAGGCATTCGAGCTAAAAAAGTACTTTACGGTCTTCATCAGCTCCGGCTATGTGAATGAGATGAAGCCGCATGCGAAGATCTACCGCTCGGCGCTGGAGATCACCCAGGCCGTGCCGGCGGAGAGCGTGTTTATCGACGACCGCGAGGCCAATGTGCAGGCGGCGCGGGAGATGGGTATGCACGGGATAGTGTTCAGCGATCCGAAGCAACTGCGGGCGGAGCTGGCAAAGCTCGGCGTGACGACGGAAAGAATTTAGAATCGAAATACGGCTGCCGCAGGGCAGGAGAGAAGAGGACACTATGGAAATCGGTCTGATCGGTCTGGGCAAGATGGGTTTCAACATGGCGGAACGTCTGCGCCTGGGCGGCCACAAGGTGGTCGGATTCGATACCTCGGCGGACGTGGTCGCGAAGTTCTCGGCGACGGGCTCCGTGGGCGTGAACACGCTGGAAGATCTGGCGAAGAACCTGGCAGCGCCGCGCGCGGTGTGGATCATGGTGCCTGCCGGTGATCCGGTGGACCAGACGATCGCGAAGCTGGAGCCGCTGATGCAGAAGGGCGACACCTTCATCGACGGCGGCAACTCGAACTACAAGGACACGCAGCGCCGCTATGCCGAAGCGAAGGCGAAGGGATTCAACTTTGTCGACGCGGGTACGTCGGGCGGTATCTGGGGATTGAAAGAAGGCTACAGCCTGATGATCGGCGGCGACAACGACCCGGTAGAGCGGCTGACGCCCCTCTTCGAGACGCTGGCTCCGGCAAAGGACAAGGGCTGGGGCCATGTGGGGCCGTCCGGCGCGGGCCACTTCGTAAAGATGATCCATAATGGCATCGAATACGGCATGATGGAGGCGTACGCTGAGGGCTTCGCCATCCTGAAGGCGAAGACGGTGATGAACCTGGATCTGCATGAGATCGGGGAGATATGGCAGTACGGCTCGGTGGTGCGTTCGTGGCTGCTGGATCTTACGGTGGATGCGTTGGGCAAGAATCCTAACCTGGACGGGTTGGAGGCGTATGTGACCGATTCAGGCGAGGGCCGCTGGACGGTCTTCGAGGCGATCGACCTGAACGTGTCTGCGCCGGTGATCACGGAGTCGCTGATCCGGCGGCTGCGTTCGCGCGAGGAGAATAACTTCTCCGACCGCATGCTCGCGGTGATGCGCAACGAGTTTGGCGGCCACACGGTGAAGGTACTCTAGGTGCTGCGCGCACGGCGGACGTTGAAGAGTTCGCTGCCGCTGTGAATAAAGAACGGAGAATGTATGTCGACAACGGAAGTGAGCATCTCGCCTGATGCACTGCAGGCCAGCCAGAAGCTGGATCGCAAGCCCGATCCCTGTATCGCCGTGATCTTTGGCGCGTCGGGCGATCTCACCAAGCGCAAGCTTCTGCCCGCGCTCTTTCACCTGGAGCAGGGCGGTCTGCTGCCGAAGGAGTTCGCCGTGGTGGGTGTGGCGCGGCGGCCTCTGGGCAGTGAATTTGCCCAGGACATGCGCGAGGGCATCATTGCCGGTGGCGGCGTGGAAGAGAATGATCCGAAGCTGGCGCCCTTCATCGACCGTGTGAAGTACCATGCGATGAACTTTGACGATGACGGCGGCTACGACGGGCTGAAGTCCCTGCTCGCGGATCTCGACAAGCAATATGGCACGAAGGGCAACCGGCTCTTCTACCTGGCGACATCGCCGGAGTACTTTGCCGACATCATTAACCACCTGGGCGCGCACGGCATGAACAAGCCACTGGCGGCCGGCAGCTGGGTACGGACGATCATCGAAAAGCCTTTCGGCCACGACCTGGATTCGGCGCGCGCGCTGAATGACGATGTGAACAAGGTCTTCGACGAAGACCAGATCTTCCGCATCGACCACTACCTTGGCAAAGAGACGGTGCAGAACATCCTCGTCTTCCGCTTCGCGAACGGCATCTTTGAGAACGTCTGGAACCGCAACTACATCGACCACGTGCAGATCACGGCGGCGGAGAGCATCGGCATCGAGGGGCGCGGGCCGTTCTATGAGCATGCGGGCGCGCTGCGCGATGTGGTGCAGAACCATGTGATGGAACTGCTGTCGTTCGTGGCGATGGAGCCGCCGGTCTCGTTCGCGGCCGAGGAGGTGCGCGCGGAGAAGATCAAGGTGTGGCGCGCGATCCGGCCGATCGGCATCGACGACACGGCGCGCGGGCAGTACGGCGCGGGCACGGTGGACGGCGAGAAGGTGATCGGCTACCGTAACGAAGACCGCGTAGCCGCCGATTCGCAGACGGAGACCTTTGCCGCGCTCAAGCTGCAGATCGAGAACTGGCGCTGGGCCGGCGTTCCGTTCTATGTACGCGCGGGCAAACGGCTGGCCAAGCGCGTGACCGAGATCACGATCCAGTTCAAGCAGCCTCCGCTGCTGCTCTTTCATGACAAGCAGGAGAAGTGCGATCCGGGGATCGAGCCGAACATCATCTCCATGCGCATTCAGCCGGACGAGGGCATAGCGCTGCGCTTTGGCGCGAAGGTGCCGGGACCGAGCATGAACATCTGCCCGGTGAATATGGACTTCAGCTACGCGGCGGCCTTCGGCGTCTCATCGGCGAACGGGTACGAGCGTCTGCTGCTGGACGCGATACTGGGTGACGCGACGCTGTTTGCGCATCGCGACGGCGTGGAGGCGACGTGGGCGCTGATGACGCCGATACTGGATGCGTGGCAGCACCGGAAGAAGAACTTCCCCAACTACGATGCGGGAACGTGGGGGCCGGAGGTCGCGGACGATCTGATCCAGCGCGACGGCCGCAAGTGGCGAAACCTGTAATATTCTGACAGCCCAAAGTCATTATGCCCAGCAAACTCCAGTTGCACTTTTATGTCTTTCCCAACAAGGCTGCGCTCTCGGATGCGGCGGCGCGGTACTTCATCACCCGCATTCCTGAACCGGGTGCGAAGGCGGTCTCGCGCATCGCCATTTCAGGCGGCAGTACGCCGCAGGGGATGTTCCGCGACCTGGGCTCGGAGGCGTATGAGAAGTACGCCGGACGCTGGGAGAACCTGCAGCTCTTCTGGGTGGACGAACGCTGCGTGCCGCCGGACCATCCGGATTCAAACTACCGCATGACGGAGGAGACGCTGCTGGCGTGGGTTCCGCTGCCGCCGGAGAACGTGCACCGCATGGAAGGCGAGCTGGAGCCTGCGGTGGCAGCCGAACGTTATGAGAAGGTGCTGTGCGAGAGCTTCGGGCTGCGGGGTTACGAAGCGCCGCGCGGAACCCGGCCCTACGATCTGCCGAGCTTTGACCTGATCTTTCTGGGTATGGGGCCGGACGGGCATACTGCGTCGCTCTTTCCGCATACCGAGGCGATCAATGCCATGGGCGCTCTGGTGGTGGCGAACCATGTGCCGCAGATGAATACGTGGCGGATCACACTGACGTGGCCGGTCATCAACCAGGGCAAAGAGGTCGTCTTCCTGATCGAGGGGGCCGACAAGGCAGAGCTCCTGCACGAGGTACTCTTTGGGCCGCGCGATCCGGAGCGATTGCCTTCACAGCTGATTCGGCCTGCGAGCGGGAAACTGATCTTTCTGCTGGATGAGGCGGCCGCGGCGAAGATTCCGCGTGAGGGTTCGGCGCAGCACGGGCCTATCTGGTCCAATGTAGTGGAAGTCGAGCGTTGAGCGGGCGGGAGATAGCGCAATGATTCTGGCGGGCGACGTCGGCGGCACCAAGGTGCATCTTGCGCTCTACAACTTTGCGCAGGGGCGGCTGCAGCAGACGCGCGACCAGAAGTTTCCGGCACAGAAGTATGACGGCCTGGAGAAGATCGTGCAGGAGTTTCTGGCCGCCGGCTCTGAAAAGGTTACCGCCGCGTGCTTCGGCTGCCCCGGTCCGGTGCGCGACAACCGGCTGAAGCTGACCAACCTTCCCTGGACGCTCGACGGACGCCAGTTGGCGAAGGACCTCAACATCGACCACGTATTTCTGATCAATGATCTGGAGGCGAACGGCTACGGGATCGCTGAGCTGTCGCCGGAGAAGATCTTCACGCTGCATGCGGGCGATGCAAGTTCGGTGGGGCATCGCGCGCTGGTGGCAGCGGGCACGGGGCTGGGCGAGGCGATGCTGATCTGGAACGGGCTTATTCACCAGCCGATTCCCTCCGAAGGCGGGCACGCGGACTTTGCCGCGCGCAATGATCTTGAGGTCGAGCTGCTGCAGTATCTGCGGAGGGAGCTGAAGGGGCGCGTGAGCTGGGAGCGCGTGGTCTCCGGGATCGGGCTGAAGAATATCTACGCGTTCCTGCGCGATCACAAGAACCATGACGAGCCGCCGTGGCTGAAGGAGCGCATGGCGCAGGAGGATCCCAACGCCGTCATCGGCGAGTGTGGCGAGAAGGACCCGAGCGACGATGAATACAGCGAGCTTTGCGCGGCGGCGCTGGAGATGCTGGTCTCGGCCTACGGCGCGGAGGCGGGAAACCTCGCTCTGAAAGTGCTGGCCGCGGGCGGCGTCTACCTAGGCGGTGGCGTGGCACCGAAGATCCTGCGCAAGATGCAGGATGGCACCTTCATGAAGGCGTTTCTGGACAAGGGACGGATGTCGCCACTGCTTGCGAGCTTTCCGGTGCGCATCATCCTGGATGACGGCTGCGCGCTGCTGGGAGCGGCGGCGTATGCGGAGCAACGCGCGGCGTTGATATCGGGGTTATCGGAGCGGGCGGCATCGCTATGAGCGTGACGTTTGAGGAGTGGGTCTACGCCGTCTTCCACCATCCTGAGAGCAGGCCGGAGTGGTATTGGGATGCGGCATTCGAAGCGCTGTGGGAGAAGCTGACGGACACTGCCATGGTGCGTCACATGACCCGGCTCTTTCTGGAGCCGGAGCTGCTGCGGCATTACTCGCTGGTGCAGGTGGCGCAGGGGATCACGTTTCTGATCGACGATGCGTCGCCGGGTGAGTCAAGCGCGGCGCTCTTTCATTCGGAAGAGGGGCGTCCCGAGGTTCCGCTGGCGGAGCGCGTGGCGTGCATCGAGGCGATGGGCGAGTTCTTCCGGCGGTTCGTTGTGCCGGCTGCTCCGGGGCCCGCGGAGATCGAGTCTAACCCGTTCCATGCGGCCTGCTATGCGTGGTGGGACATCTTCCCCATGCGCTTTCTGATGCAGGACGAAGAGCAGGCGGTAGAGCCGGAGCTGCAGCAGGCGGCGCTGAAGGTAATGGCCGAGGTACTGAATCTGCCCTCGGAGCTGTGCCAGCTGAGCGCGCTGCATGGTCTCAGCCACTGGCACCGTCAGCATGCGGAGCAGGTGGAGCAGATCGTGGAAGGTTTTGTCGACCAGGGGCAGGAGCTTACGCCGCAGGTAAGGGAGTATCTGCTCGAAAAGCTCGTATAGCCCACTGCCGGGGCGGTTTGTGGCATCAT
The DNA here is from genome assembly GCA_035570215.1 of Acidobacteriaceae bacterium. Lineage (GTDB taxonomy): Bacteria > Acidobacteriota > Terriglobia > Terriglobales > Acidobacteriaceae > JARLFX01. The sequence continues at coordinate 16,717 of DATMLK010000116.1, read as the reverse complement.
AAAATTCCAGTCACGTTCTGAGGAATCCCGCCCATGCGCATTCGTTCGATTCGCCTCACTCTCTTTTCGCTGCTTACGCTCGCAGCATTTTCTGCTGCTCAGGCGCAGCGTCTGCCGGCTGGGGTTACGCCGGAGAGCTACACGCTGGCGTTGACGCCGGATTTGAAGGCGGCCACATTCACGGGCACCGAAAGCATCACCATTCATATGGATGCGGCGACAGATACGGTCACGCTGAACTCGGCCGAGATCAAGATACTGGATGTGACGGCGGAGCAGGCCTGTGACGGATGCACGAACGGCAACGGAATCCGGCTGACGGGCACGGTCGCGTACGACACGGACAAGGAGCAGGCGACCTTCACCTTCCCCGACACGCTGCGCGCGGGCGAGGCCACGCTGCATCTGCACTACACCGGCATACTGAACGACGAACTGCGCGGCTTCTATCTCTCCAAAACAGATCGCCGCAACTATGCGGTGACGCAGTTCGAGCCGACGGACGCGCGCCGCGCCTTTCCCAGCTGGGACGAGCCGGCGTTCAAGGCGACGTATGATCTTTCTCTGACGGTGGACAAGGGCGACACGGTCATTGCGAATACGCCGATACTCACCGATGCTCCTGAAGACGGCGGAAAGCACACCATCACCTTCCAGACGACGCCGAAGATGTCGACATACCTGGTGGCGTTTCTCGTGGGAGACTTTCAGTGCCTGAGCGGCAGCTCGGACGGCGTGCCGATCCGCGTGTGCGCGACGCCGGACAAGGTGCAGTACGGCAAGCTGGCGCTGGATGTGGCCGAGCACACGCTGCACTACTACGACACTTACTTCGGGATCAAATATCCGATGCCGAAGCTGGACATGATCGCGCTGCCGGACTTTGAGGCGGGCGCGATGGAGAACTTCGGCGCCATCACCTATCGTGAGACCGACCTGCTGCTGGACGATGCGAACGCCGCGATCCCGCAGAAGAAGCGCGTGGCCGTGGTGGTGACGCACGAGATGGCGCACCAGTGGTTCGGCGACATGGTGACGATGCAGTGGTGGGACAACCTCTGGCTGAACGAGGGCTTTGCCACGTGGATGGAGTCGAAGGCGGCGAACGTCTACAACCCGGCGTGGAAGTACAAGCAGGACGACGCGAGCGACCTGGACGGCGAACTCAACGAGGACGCGCAGGCCACGACGCGCACCATTCGCGCCAAGGCGGATACGCCGGCGGAGATCAATGAGGAGTTTGACGGCATCGCATATCAGAAGGCGGGCGCGGTGATCGGCATGGTGGAGCACTACCTGGGCGAAGAGACCTTCCGCGAAGGCGTGCACAACTACCTGGCGGCGCACCTCTATGCGAATGCGACGGCAGAGGACTTCTGGAACGCGCAGACGGCGACAAGCCACAAGCCGGTAGACCAGATCATGCAGAGCTTCGTGACCGAGGCAGGCGTTCCGCTGCTGACGTTCGGTCCGGAGGCGAGGAATAAAGTGGAGAAGAGCAGGGTGGCCGTGTCGCAGAGCCGCTTCTACCTGTCGCCGACTTCGACCGGAAGCCATGTGCAGCACTGGACGGTTCCGGTGTGCTTCAAGGCGGAAGAAGGAACGTCGCAGTGCGAAATAGTCTCCGAAGCGAATCAAACGATTGCGGTGCCACGCAACAAATTCTTCTACGCGAATGCAGATGACAAGGGCTACTACCGCAGCGCATACACTGCCGACGAGCAGGCAAAGATCGTAGCGCACGCTGAGAGTGATCTATCACCGGCGGAGCGGCTTGGTCTGCTGGGCGACACGTGGTCGCTGATGCGTTCGGGCCAGGGAAGCGTGGGCGGATATCTGGATCTGGTAGCGGCGATGCGCAACGACGGCGAGGCGATGCTGCAGGACGCGGCGCTGGGCAAGGTGTCGGCTGTCTCCGACCGCATTGCGACGGAAGAAGATCGCAAGCGGCTGAAGGCGTGGCTGGTGGCGACGTATGCTCCGATCTACGCGAAGCTTCCGGCGACCGGAGGAACGCTGGACGAACAGCAGCTACGGGCGCAGCTCTTCGGCGTGCTGGGAACGGCGGGCGATGCGGAGATACTCGCCGAGGCACACAAGCTGGCGGAGCAGTACATCGCTAACCCGGACGCTGTGGATCCGGAGGTCGCGGACGATGCGGTATCGCTTGCGGCGAAGAGTGGCGATGCAGCGTTGTACGAAAAACTGCTGGCGCTGAGCAAGAGCGCGAATAATCCGGATGTGCAGACGACGGCGCTCTACAATCTTTCCTCGTTCACGGATCCGGCATTGGTGAGCCGCACGCTGGATTATCTTTCGAGCGGCGGCGTACGCAACCAGGACAGCTGGATCCTCTACATGCTGCTGCTGCGGCACATTGAAACGCGCGAACAGACGTGGGAGTACATCAAGGCACACTGGGCGCAGACCAAGGCACAGCTGACAGTGGCCTCGAATGCGCGCCTGGTGGCGGCGACGGGCGTCTTTTGCTCCGCTGCCCAGCGTGACGATGTGCAGAGCTTCTTCACCGCGAACCCATTGGATGCGACCGCGCGCACGCTGAAGCAGACGATCGACACCATCAACGACTGTACGCAGCTGCATAGCGCGCAGGAGCCGAACCTGAAGCTGTGGCTCGACCACAACGCGCCGCCACAATAGACAAAAAACTTCAGTACGGATGACACGGAAAAAACAGATAAAGGCGGATAAAACTCAAGGTTTTATTCGCTTTTGTTTTTAATCCGTTTCGATCCGTGCATTTTCCGTGTCATCCGTGCTGAGCTTTTCTTCGCAGGATGCTTATGACATGCAACACTATTGCCATGCGCTCGCGTACGACTCTCTGGCTGCCGACGGTCTCCATGCTATTGCTGTCGTTGATCAGCTATATGGATCGCAGCGTGCTGGCGATCCTGAGTCCGACGATCCTGCGCGATCTGCACCTCAGCGCGACGGAGTATGGCTTCGCCATCTCGGTATTCAGCATCTGCTACATGATCGCGAACCCCATCTGGGGTCTGTGGATGGACAAGCGCGGGATATTCGCGACGGCGATTCTTGCGGTCGCTATCTGGACGCTGGCGGCGGCCGCGCATGCCTTCATCGGGCACTGGTTTCTGCCGGGGATACTCGGGCTGTGCCTGGGACGCGGGCTGCTTGGATTCGGCGAGGGAGCGACCTTTCCGGCTGGGTTGAAGACGGTGACGGAGACGCTGCCGGTATCCAGGCGCGCGTTTGGACTTGGACTGGCGTACAGTGGCGGCTCGCTGGGTGCATTGCTGACACCGCTGCTCATCACGCCGCTCGCGGCGCGCTACGGCTGGCGGGCGGCGTTTCTGCTGACGGCCTCTGCCGGATTGCTGTGGCTGCTGTTCTGGCTCTGGATGCATCACGCAGGCTTCTACCAGTTTCATCCTCATGCCGAGGTCACTCCGGCGACGCATAAGCACCGGTTCAGCTTTTCGCTTTTGAATGTGCCGCTCTTCGGGACGGTGGCGGTCTATGGCCTGGGCGCGGCGCCGCTGGTCTTCGGACTCTATGCCGCACCGCTCTATCTTTCGCGCGTGCTGCATGAGAGCCAGACGACGCTGGGGCATCTGCTGTGGATCCCGCCTGCGGGGTGGGAGCTGGGGTATCTCGTCTGGGGGCGTATCGTGGACCGGCGCGCCCTTCGGCTTCGCTCAGGGCAGGCTTTGCAGGGAAGTGAGCGGCCGGTGGGGCTGTTCGCGGGGCTGGCAGCGTTCGGCGTGGTGCTGGCGGCGATTCCGATGGTGGCTGGAGCTACCCATGCTCTGCTGCTGACGATGCTGATGTTCTTTGCGGCGATGTTTGTGGCGGGCGGGTTCGTCGTGCTGTCGCTGGCAGACGGGCTGACACGCCAGCCGGCTGCCTCCGCGGGATTTCTGGCCGGTTTCTGCATCTCCTGCTGGGCGCTGGTGACGGCCTTTGTGATGCCGGCCGTGGGGCGGATGTTCGATGCCCAGCGCTATGGGGCCAGCTTCCTCTTTATGGCGTGCATCCCGCCGGCCGGGGTGCTGCTGTGGTGGTGGCTTACAGGCATTAAACCCTCTGGATTGAGTAATTAACACGCTATTCAAACTAGCTGCCGGAGCCGATGGTACCATTCGGTTCATAGCCGGTGGTCACGGCATGTTCCGGCTAAAGCGCGGCGCATATTTACCGGGCAAAAAGAACAGTTGCAAGGCTGCTGAGCAGAACGTATAACTGCTAGGCAGCAATTTTAGGGCGGCAGCCGTCGTGTATTTTGGCTGGTTTGATCGGACTCATTCCGCTCTACGCCCGGTTGGAAGTGAAGTCAGAGTTTCGATAGTTTAATCACCAAGAGGCCACTTATGAAGAAGTCATTTTTTATTGCAGGCATCGCACTCTTCCTCGCCGCTGCTCTCCCCTTGCATGCACAGACCGGCTGCGGTGACTCGCCCGAAGCGCCAACGGCCATCCTCGCAATCGCCGGCTCGGCCGGTGCTTTTCTGGTCTCGGCCCGTGCCCGCTTCAATGCGCGCAAGTCCAAAAAGGACTAAGTAACGGCTTCGGCCAAAGCTTTCGATCTTGCAATACAGCCAGCAGCTCCTGACGCCGATATTTTGATCTTCCGCGCGGATGCAAGTTGGCTGTTTTTGCTTTAAGGCCTGTTCCTGCGCACTGCGCCTTCCAGTAAGTTCATGCCAGTAAATTCATGGCCACGCGGCAGCCGGACCGGAACAGATTTCATGGCATCCAGCAGGATTTTGAGCCGCGGAGCGCGTGGGTAGAAGTTCACCCAAAAGCATGGTCCATATTTGCTATTCTTGCTGCTACTGCCATGCGCCCTCTTCGTGCCCGTCTCCTCTCTCCGATTTTTACTTTTGCAGGATTCTGCGGTGTGCTTGTGCTTGCAGGTTGCGGCGGCGGTGGCACGTCCCCGGTGATACTGCCGACGCCCACGCTGAGCTTTGCGGCGATTGCGACACAGACCTACGGCAACGCGCCATTCACCGTGAGCGCGACCTCGGTTTCGACGGGCGCGGTGACGTATTCAGTGACGAGCGGTCCGGCGACGATCTCCGGCGGCAATCTGGTCGCGTTGACGGGTATGGGCACAGTAGTGCTGAGCGCGAGTCAGGCAGCGACCGCGAGTTACTCGGCAGCAACGGGCAGCACAAGCTTTCTGGTAACGCAGGGCACACCAGCACTGAGCTTTGCGGCCATTGCAACGCAGCTTGCGGCGAATGCACCGTTTACCGTGAGCGCGACCTCGGTTTCGACGGGCGCGGTGACATATTCGGTGACGAGCGGTCCGGCGACGATCACCGGCAGCACACTGTCTTTGACCGGAACGGCAGGCACGGTGATGCTGAGCGCAAGCCAGGCGGCCACCGCGAACTACACGGCGGCAACGGCGGCGACGAGCTTTCTGGTGGTGACGACCGGTTCGGTCGCAGGCACATCGTTCACGGGCAAGGTGCAGGCGACGGGTCTGCCGGTGATCGGCGCGAGCGTACAGCTCTACGAAGCAGGCACAAGCGGCAACGGATCGCAATCGAATGCCGCGTTGACGCCGGCGCTGACAACGGACACGAATGGCAACTTCACCGTACCTTCAACCTTTAGCTGCGTTTCGTCCAGCACGGTTTTGTTCCTGCTGTCGAAGGGCGGCAAGGTGGGCAGCGGCGGTACGGTCAACAGCGCGCTTTGGCTGGTTGCGGCTCTGCCGCCATGCGGCAGCCTGACGAACAGCCTGAGCGTAACTGTGAATGAACTGACGACGGTGGCGATGGCAGAGGCGCTGGCGCAGTTCGGCAACTTCGGCGGCAACTTCGGTGCCAGCGCATCGAATACTGCCGGGCTTGCAAACACAATCGTAGACGCACAGATGCTGGCCAATCTCTCTACCGGCGTCTCGCCGGGCGCGAGTGTTCCGGCGAATGCGGCGGTGAGCAGCGAGAAGCTGAACACGCTGGCGAATGCATTTGCGGCGTGCGCGGTCAGCGGCGCGGCGTGTACGCCACTCTTCTCCGCGGCGACACCGGCTGGCGGCGTGGCACCTGCCAACACTCTGGCTGCGGCTGTGAATATTGCGCGCAATCCGGGTGCCAATGTAGCAGCGATCTATGCGCTTTCGACAGGGACTACCTTTACGCCGATGCTCACATCCGCGCCTTCGGACTGGATCATGTCTCTCACCATCACCGGCGGCGGCATGAATACGCCGACGGCGATCGCGCTCGACGGCAGCGGCAACCTGTGGGTTGCAGATTACAACGAAGCGCTCTCAGAGTTTGCGCCCAACGGTGCCGCGGTCTATGCGAGCGGCATCTCGAACGCTGGGCTGCATGAGTCATTCGGCATGGCCGTGGATGCCAGCAACGATATATGGGTGGAGAGCGACGAGACTCCGGGAAGCCCGAACGATGGCGGCAGCATTGCCAAATTCAGCGATAACGGTCTGCCCATCACGAGCGGCATAGGCTACACGGCCGGACTTTACTATCCGACAGGCATTGCAGCAGACCCGAACGGCGACATGTGGATCGCGAACTACGGCAACTCCACGTATGCGCTCTATAGCAGCAGCGGTACGCAGATCAGGACGAACTGCAACGTCAACGGCTGCGGCTATGGCGAGTTGGAGTTTCCCGTCGCCGTCGCCGTGGACAGCAACCACTTTGCATGGTTCGCAAACCAGTCTTCCAATACAGTGACTCGCATCTCCCTCGACGGGACTAGCTTGACGCCGATCGGCTGCTGCGACGGTGCCTCCGGCATGGCGGTGGATCTGCAAAACAATGTGTGGGTGGCCAATTACTTCGGCAACAGCATCAGCGAACTTGCAAACACAGGCACTGTGATCTCCAGCGGTTATACCAGCGGAGGTGTGGATCATCCGCAGGGCATTGCCGTGGATGCAGGAGACACGGTGTGGGTGGCGAACTATCGCGGCAGTTCGCTGACCGAGCTGGCCGGTGCGGATACAGCCTCACCCGGCTCTGCGATCTCGCCCAGCACGGGCCTGGGCATCGATGCCGACCTGTCGGAGCCGTACGCGCTGGCCATCGACGCTTCGGGGAATATCTGGGTCTCGAACCAGGCGTCGAATACTATCACCGAGTTCCTGGGAGTGGCCGTGCCGGTGAAGACACCGCTGGTGGGGCCGCCGCAGATCCCGTAGATCCCGCAAAGAAAGCTCACCACGGATTAAAGCAAAGAGACACGGGCCGGATACTGGAAGGTATTTAATCCGTGTAGATTTTAAAATCCGTGGAGAGTTTTTGCGCTACTGGATCTTCTCCCGGTTCCAGCGGTCTGGATGTATTTGTTAGCGCTGCCAACGCGCACGGTGATAGGGCAAAGAAAGCGTACGCAAACGGCACCTCGGATGGTGCAGCGGGCAAATTCCGTTCAAAACACAGCATTTCACTCATAAAATTGCTGGATAAAACCATCTTGGGCCGGAGTTGGCGCGCTCGCGCGGAACCTAAGTTGTTAATAAGCATCTAGGCATGGAACCTAAAGTGCTATTTGCCAGAACCACAACATTGAACTCTCCTATTTGAAGGGAGCGTACTGCGTTCATGCGGCGAGCTGTATCCGCGCCGTGAAGCGTTTGCGCACAGAGATTGAGGAGTACACATGCAGTCCCGCCGGACCGTATTTGCGAGAAATTCTGTCTCATTTGCACGCCTTCTTTCCCGGTTGGGTGCCGCAATTGTGCTGGTCGCTACGATCCTTCCAGCGGGTCTCTCTGCCATGGCGCAGAGCTCTGCAACTCTGAGCGTAGATACGCTGGGTACGACGGCTCCGATCACGAGCGTTGCCCGCGGTACAGCCGTGACGCTGCGCGCCAAGGTGACCAATAGCTCCAATGCCGCGATCTCTCCTGGCACGGTGAGCTTCATCGATCTCAGCCTTCCGCCGGATGCGCAGACGGTAGGTACAGTCCAACTCCTCTCGAACGGAACGGCCGCATTCAACCTGACGCCCGCGGCCGGTTCGCATATCTATCGCGCGTCGTTCAACGGCACCAAGACAAATCCGGCGGCCATCTCTCCGACGGAGACGTTGAGCGTGACGGGATTCCAGGGATCGGCGGTGTCGCTTGCGGCGGCAGGGACACCGGCGGACTACACGCTGACGGCGACCGTCTCCGGCTTTGGCTTCGGCAGCGCGCCGACGGGTACCGTGAACTTCATCGACACCAGCAATAGCAATGCCGTGGTGGGCTCAGCCAATCTCTCCACGACAACCTTTGCAACGTCGCAGGTGGCGCAGCCCACGGTCACGACGGGTACGGCGCCGAGCGCCATCGCCATAGGCGACTTCAATGGCGACGGCATTCCGGATGCCGTGATCGCGAACACCGGATCGGGCACGCTCACGGTGATGCTCGGCAATGGCGACGGCACATTTACCGCCGGCACGACGATCAACACCGGCGGCCAGCCCACCGCAGTGATCGCAGCCGATCTGAACAACGATGGCATCCTCGATCTGGCGGTTGTCGATAACCAGAACGGCAAGGTGCTGATCTATCTCGGCAACGGGGACGGCACGTTTACCGCGGGCACACCCATTACGGCCGGGTCAGGTGCTTATGGGATCGCAGCCGGCGACGTGAATTTGGACGGCAATCTGGATCTCGCCGTCACGCTGGATGGATCGAACACAGCCGCCGTTCTGCTGGGCAATGGCGACGGAACGTTCACCGTGGGTACGCCGGTGCCGGTTGGCTCGTCTCCGCGCGGTGTGGTGATCGCGGACTTTACCAGCAGCGGCAATCCGGACATCGCCACGGCAAACTTCGGAGATAAGACGGTCAGCGTGGCGCTGGGCGCAGGGGACGGCACCTTTACCAAGGCGGCCAACTCACCGTTCAACGTGGGCAACGGCCCCATTGCGCTGGCCGCGGCTGATCTGAACGGGGATGGCGATGTGGATCTCGCCGTTGCCAACCAGACCGACGGTACAGTGGATGTCCTGCTGGGCGGCGGGAACGGCGACTTTGCGCTTACAGGCTCGCCGCTCGCGGTGGATGCGCAGCCTTCAGCGATCGTGGCGGCGGACTTCAACGGTACCGGCTCGATCGATCTACTGACGGCGAACGCCGGCCCCGGCACGCTGAGCTTTCTCAGCAACAACGGCAATGCGACGTTTGCTGCCGCGGTGCCGATCACCGCGGGCACGGGCGCGGATGCGCTCGCAGCCGCGGACCTGAACGGCGAAGGCCGTCTCGGCCTGATCGTGGCGAACGGCGGCGCCGCGAATGCGAACGCCTTCCTTGCGGCCCAGGTGGGCAGCCTGAGCGTGACCAACATCACGTTCCCGATGAGCGGGCCGCACATGGTGGAGGCAACCTACACGGGTGACTCGAACTTCAGCACGAGCACATCCAGCCCGGTGAGCCTGTCCAGCACCGCTGTGACTACTACTACGACGCTCGCCGCATCGCCCGCGGTGAATGCCAGCTACGGAGAGACGATCACACTTACGGCGACGATCACGCCTGCGACGAACGGCAGCACGAATGCCGGCGGCACGGTGACATTCTTCGACCATGGCAGCACACAGATCGGGTCGCCGGTCACGGTGTCCGGCGGCGTGGCTGCGCTGGCGTTGCCGCTGCAGGCTGTAGGGTCACATAGCTACACGGCGGTATACTCCGGCAGCGCGGGCTTTAGCGGGAGCACATCGTCAGCGGTTTCATACTCCGTACGGCAGAGCTTTGTGTTGCTGATGCTACCGTCGTATACCGGAGTTTATGGCGTAGCGGGCACGACGACGGCGACGCTGCCGGCTGAGTTTCCTGTAGCTGGTGAACCGGCTGCGACGGGCACCCTCACCTATCAGTTTCCCGGCTTCGCATTGCAGCATGCTACGGTCACGAATGCTCAGGCCACCATCAACGTGCCTGCCGGTCTGCCTGTAGGCACGGGAACGATCAATGTGGCGTACAGCGGCGACTCCAACTACAGCGGCGGCTCCGGGCACATGGCTTACACCATCACGGGGCAGCCTCTGACGGTGACGGTGAATAACGCGACGAGCGTCTACGGCGCGGCGTTCCCCACGTTCACCGGCACCATCACGGGCGCGCAGAATGGCGACGTTCTGACCGCAACCTACAGCACAACGGCCACGCCGGCGAGCGCAGTGGGAACCTATGCCATCACGGCCACGGTGCAGGGCACGAATGCCTCAAACTACACCGTAACCGTGGTGCCGGGTACGCTCACCATCACGCCCGCGCCGCTGACCATCTCGGCGAACAATGCGACGCGCATGTATGACACGGCGAACCCGGCCTTCACGGGCACCATTACGGGTACGCAGAACGGCGATGCGCTGGCACTCAACTTCACCACCACGGCAACGTTGACGAGCAATATCGGCACCTATCCGCTCGTGCCCGTGCTGGTTGGAACGAATGCCGGCAATTACACGGTGACGGCCGTGAATGGCGTACTCACGATCACGCCGCTGAGCGTCACCATTACGGCCAACAATGCAACGCGGATCTATGGCGCGGCGAACCCCGCCTTTACCGCGACCGTTGTTCCCGCAGTCGCCGGGTTGACGACGACGGAGACGACCACGGCGACGCAGACCAGCCCGGTTGGCACGTATTCCATCACGCCGGCGATCAACGGCACGCTGGGCAGCAACTACACTACGACGCTGGTGGATGGGACGCTGACCATCACGCAGTCGCCGACGACTGTGCTGCTCCAGAGTTCGAGCGCCAGCAGCACCTACGGAACGAGCGTGACCTTTACGGCCACGGTGACGCCTAATATCAGCAGCAGCGGGGTACCGACCGGTTCGGTGAGCTTCTACGACGGAACGACGCTGCTGGGCACGGTGTCCCTGGTGAGCGGAGCAGGCACCTTCTCGACGACGGCCCTTACGGTGGGAGCGCATACGATCACCGCGACCTACGCGGGCGACACTAACTTTACCGGCTCGACCTCCAATTCGATTGCGCAGACCGTTCTGCAGGCGACGCTCACCGTGACGGTCGCCAACGCGACCCGTGTCTATGGCGCAGTGGACCCGACGTTCACGAGCACGGTCACCGGAGCTGTCGGGAGCGATACCTTTACGGTGACGTACACCACGAACGAGACGGTGACGAGCAGTGTCGGCAACTATCAGATAACGCCGACAGCCCATGGCTCGGATCTGGCCAGCTACAACCTGGTCTACGTACCGGGTACGCTGACGGTTACACCGGCCCCGCTCACGATCGAGGCGAACAATGCGACGCGCCAGTACGGCATGGCGAACCCGATCTTTACCGGCGGCGTGAATGGAGCGGTGAACGGCGATCTGTTCACGCTGAGCTTCAGCACCACGGCGGTTACGCTGAGCGATGTGGGCACCTACCCGATCGTGCCCGCGGCGATCGGCCCGGCGCTCGCGAACTACACGGTCACGGTTGTAGACGGAACGCTCACCATCACGCAGGCCACCGGCATCGTGGTAACGGCCGGCAATGCGACCCGCGTCTACGGCACGGCGAATCCGGTCTTTACGGGAACGGTAAGCGGGACCTTCGCAAGCCTTGGCTTCACGGTGAGCGGTACGACGACGGCCACGATCACATCCGATGCCGGAACCTACCCCATCGTGCCTGTGCTGAACGGCGTCAATCCAGCGGATTACGTTGCGACGATCATCGACGGCGTGCTGACGATATCGCCTGCCGGGAGCACGATCGTGCTGGTCTCCGCTAACCCGACGGCAGCGGCCGGATCGAATGTGAACCTGACGGCCACGGTCACGTCGGCCACGACGGGTACGCCGGCGGGGCAGGTCTTCTTCTACGCGGGAACGACGTTCCTGGGCGCGAGTCCGCTCGCGGGTGGCGTCGCCAGCCTGACCACGAATGCCATTCCAGCCGGGACGAACACGATCACGGCGCGCTACAACGGCAACACCGACTTTACGGCGAGCGTTTCGAACAGCGTTACGGAGACGATCACATCCAACCTGCCGGTGCTGACCGCGACGGCCAACAGCTTCACGCGCGTTGTGAATACGGCGAACCCCACCTTCACGGGAACGATCACCGGCGCGTTGAACGGCGATACCTTTACGGAGACCTTTACCACGACGGCGACGATATCGAGCCCGCCGGGAACCTACTCCATTATTCCCGTGGTGACGGGCACGAACCTGGCCAACTATCAGCTGAGCATTGTGCCGGGCGTGCTGACGATCACGCAGACGGGCGCAGCGCTTGTGCTCACCGCTAACCCGACGACCGCGGCGGTCGGCGCGCCGGTCCTTCTGACCGCGGTGCTGACAGGGCAGAACGGCATTGTGCCGACAGGCAACGTTCTCTTCTATGATGGCACCACGCTGCTGGGCACGGTCGCATCGGTGAACGGCACGGCGCAGCTTACGGTTTCCACGCTGGCGGCCGGCACGCACGCACTGACAGCGGACTCCGCGGGTGATTCAAACTACGGACCGGCGCTGTCGAACTCGGTTACGGAGACGATCACCAACGCGGGCGGGGGCACCGGAGCCGATTACACCATCACCGCAACACCGGCAGGACTGACCATCATCCAGGGAAACAGTGCCTCCGTCGCGCTGACGTTTACGCCGGTGAACGGCTATACCGGGCAGATCACGCTGGGCTGCGTCACGCTCCCACAGAATGCGTCGTGCACCTTCACGCCGGCGACGTTCACGCTGAGCGGAACAACACCGGTGACTGTGACGCTGACGGTGAACACCAGCAGCAGTGTTGCCGCGCTGCGGGAGCCGATGATGCCGGGCCAGAGTGGCGGCATCACGAGTCTGGCGGGCTTTGCACTCTTGCCGGCGATGCTGCTTGCCGGGATCTTCGGTTGGCGCCGCCGCAGCGGGTTCGCAGGCATGCGTCTGCTGGTGATGCTACTGGCCGCGACGACGATGCTCTCGCTGGCCGGCTGCGTCAAGGTGGTAACGCAGGGCTCAACCAGCAACTCATCGGACGCGCCGCTGGGCACCAGCACCATCACGATCACGGCAACGCCGCAGAACGCCACGACCGGAGTCTCGCACACCCTGCCGCTGGTCATCTCGGTTACGCAGTAAGAGTCCAGAAGGCGCAGGCTATTGCATGCCGAGTTCGCGGCCGCTTCTATGGTTCCGCGCGAGCGCAGTTCTGCTGACGAAAAGATCCAGAGAAGGTTCTATCTCTTCCATTTGCGCGGCAGAGCGTCGACCTCTGACGCTGCCAGCAGGAATCCACCGACGCCATACACGGAGCTGGATGATGGCTTGAACTTACCGGGCTGCGAGTCGATGGGCTGAATCGATCCGAGCCGTCCATCCGCATAGATGTGCGTCAGCATCCCGGCCCAGGCGCGCTCTACGACCGGCTCAAACTCCTTGCGATCCAGTATGTGGTGGTTGATTCCCCATGCCAGCGAGTAGGTGAAGAAGGCTGAGCCGGATACCTCGGGCAGTTCGTAGGAATCCGGATCGAGCAGTCCTGCGCGCCAGAGTCCGTCTTTGCTCTGGATGGAAGCGATGCGCCGCGCCATCGCACGATACTGCGCGATGTACTTCGGGCGGCTGGGATAGTGCTCCGGCATTACCTGCAACACTTTGGCGAAAGAGGCCATGACCCAGCCATTGCCCCTGGACCAGAACAGCGGCTGACCATTGTCCTGCTTTTTTGTGAAGTAACTTGGATCGCGGAAGTAGAGCTGCTCGTCAGGGTCGTACAGGCTGGCCGAGGTCTCCCACCATTCATGGTCCATGTAGTCGAGATAGCGGCGATCGCCGGTCGCGGCAGACATCCGCGCCAGAACCGGCGGCGCCATGAAGAGAGCATCGCACCACCACCACAGCAGCTTGGACGGATCATCCTGCCGAAGCACCAGCCGGTCGAGTATCGCCTTCGTGTCCGCCATTCTGACCGGATCGCGCTTCTGCAGGTAAAGGTCAAGATACGTCTGCCCCAGCGCCATATCGTCGGCGTTTGGGAACCGCGCATCCAGCAGCTTCCAGTCGTAGCGTTCCGCCATGCGCACCATCGCATCGCGATACTTCGGGTCGCCCGTGGTCGTTGTGGCTGCCAGCATGCCGTCATAAAGCGCGGCGTAGGTCCATTGCTGATTGAAGAGAGACTCCGAGTGCGCGAGCTGCCAGTCCGCCACCTTGCGTGCGGCCTTGCGGACTGCCGCGTGTGTGATCGCAGGCGAGAGATCGGTGGCTAGGGGTCCCGGATCATCGGGCGAATCTCCCGCTGCTGCCCGGTTCACAGGTGAAGGCGCCGCAGTTGTCACCGCAGGTTGTGGTGCCGCAACCTGTGCCGCTGAAGCCTGGGCCAGGGCCGGCAAAGCGCTCAATGTTCCCAGGATGAATATCCACGCGGTATGCCGCGCGCCACGTCTCAGGCCATCGGCCATAACCATCATTGATCTCTCCCACCGCAAGCGGTTCTATTCCCCGTAGCGGAGATCGCACGGTGACGAATACTTATAGCATTGCAATGGATAGGTTTCAAACCGTCTGGCTTACCAGGTACGCACCGTCAGGATCGTGGGCGCACCCGTCTTGCCTTCGATGACACTGAGCTTCATGACGACCTCGATATTCTTCGTGCCGAAGTCATGTCCCAGGTGGTCGCGAAGAAGCTGCATGTAATGCGGCGAGGAGACGAATTGCGCGGCGGCCTCGGTTCCATTGCGTCCCAGGCCGGCCAGAACGATCACCCAGTTATCTGTCGTCGTATCTCGAAAACGCGCGACCAGCGCATAGTCGTCCGCGCTGGAATAGGGAAGGGAATGATCGCGCGCCCAGCTCGTCTGCGGCTGCGTGGTATCGATGATCGATTCGGTGACCTGGTCGGGCGAAAAGTGTATAGGCAGCGGCTGCAGCAGGCGCATGGTCCACTGATTGTTGTAGCCCCCGAGCAGAACAATCGGACGCTCGCGAAGCTCTGTCACCGGTGTGGAGGCAGCAGACTCCAGCTGTACGTTGGCCCGGTTGAGCCCTATCAGCTCGCTGAGCTGCGCTATGGCGGAGGCGATCTGAATCGATACGAAGGGATAGTCGGTCTCTTTTCCTGCAGTGACGACGCCGGAAAAGTTGTTCTGCGCGAATACCACCCCACCCGTGCAGAGCAGGACCGTAGGTTGATCATGCAGCACGGGTGCCCAGAAATCATCCAGCGACGTCCGCAGGTGCGTGGTGTGGTATCTCCATCCAAAACCGCCGGCCACAGCCACTGCAATCAGCAGAGCAAAGGCGATCCAGATAGAGCGCCTGAGCTTTGCGACGGACTGCAGCAAGGGCAGATGCAGACCCCGTACTTCCAGAGTGCCGGATGGGCGCGCGGCCCGGGCCGCACTATGGCCTGGAGCGGACCCAGTATGCGCGGGCTCATCGAGGGTATGTAGAAACTCCGGCACATAGGAGCCCGTGGGAAGCGATATCTGGATCGCTGGTCTGCGATCCAGATCGTGATAGTAGAGCGACAGGCGTTTCCGCACCTCGCCTGCGGTGTAGCGCACCACGGTATCTGCATTGGTGTCATAGGTGGGAAGCCGCTCGAAGACCTCCACCCCGATGGTGCGCTCCTTCAGCTGTTCGGATTTGCCGGCGAGTGTGCTTTCGACGATGTACTGAAGCATCGCAGGATAGCGTTTACTACTTGAGAACTGCGGGCTGGCCAGCACTTGCAGCAACTCGACGCGCACCGCTTCACGGTCCTGCTGAGTCTGCGGGTGCCATACCTCCCGAGTTGTGTCTATCCTGCTCATTTTTAGATATCGAAAATCCTGCTCGTAACTATCCATCTTACTATGAAGTGACGTTTGTCACAATCGTCTTATCCTGCGCATATCACACATTACAAAATGGATAGCCCTGCTACTAAGAGCCAAACGGTAAGTCACTTGTCAACGAGATGCGAGAAGCAGAATGTGGGTCGGCTCAACAAAGGACTTTAAAAACAATGCCTGGCTGTAACCCAGACTCAAACCAAATCAGCTCAAACCAGCTGAGCGCGAATCAGCGCGACAGTGAGGATTCATTGCGCGATCCATCAAGACGGCAATTTCTGCTGGCGGCCTCCGCGGTAACCGGCGGAGCACTGTTTCCCGCGCCCCTGGGAGCCGTTATCGCGCAGCTTGGCTCCGCCGGAAGGGGTTCCATTGTCTCCAGAACGCAGCTCGACTCGGGCTGGCAGTTTCGCAAAGGACCGTTTGAAAGCGTCGACGTGGTCTGGCAGCCGGCCCCAAACAATCTACAGAGCGATCTCTGGCAAGAGACCGCTCTGCCGCATTGCTATAACGGACTGGATGCATGTGATCCGGATCAGCCTTACTACCGCGGTCAGGGCTGGTATCGCACCCAGCTCTCGGTGCGTAATCCCTTTTCTGGTGGACGGACCATGCTGCACTTTCGCGGCGCGGGTCAGACGACCACACTGTGGGTCGGTTCCACCATGGTTGGAACTCACAAAGGCGGATATGACGAGTTTGCCTTCGACATTACGGAAGCCGTCAAGCAGTTGCCGGCGTCGGAAGCCGGCAAGCGCGTACGCATCGCCGTACTCTGCGACAACTCCCACGATCCGGAGCGCGTACCCTCCGATCTCAGCGACTTCTGTCTCTACGGCGGTCTCTATCGTCACGTGAACCTTGTCTATCTCCCGGCTCTCGCGCTGGATGCCGTGCATATTCTTCCCGTGGTGGCTGAGGATAATTCGGCA
>DATMLK010000115.1:0-6458 GCA_035570215.1 Acidobacteriaceae bacterium | reverse complement strand
GTGTAGACCACCGTCTTACCGGCGGCTCCAAGCTGCGCGTTCAGCAGATGCGCTGCGGCGTGAACAGCAGCCGGAGCCTGCTCGCCCGGAATCACTACGCAGCGTCCTGCAGACTTCTTAAGATCCGCAAGTAGAGCCGTGGCGAAGCTCTGCGAAGCCGCGCTGGGAAATGCTCCGCTGCCCGCGAGCGCCTGCGCAAATGCAGCCAGCTCGCTCGGCTTCAGGCCCAGCCGATGCTCTGCCTTGAAACCAGTCACCGTCGGCATCGCTTCGACGACGTACAGCCGGTTCATCGTCTCGCCTTCGGTATAGCGATGCCGCTTTGCGTAAGCCGCTGCGAGCGGGAGATGACCCGGATGCGCGATACCGGAGAGGAAGTCTGCATCCAGTGAGAGGATCACATCGGCGTTTTCCAGTTTGTACTGTGCATCGTAAAAGTCGCCGAAGACGGCCTTCGATGCCGCCATCGCCGCATCGCGATTCACCGCGTCATACTGCACCAGCTTGGCTTGCGGATAGAGCGCCTGCACCTGCTTCCACTGGCCGGCGAGCGTGGGCGAGGTGATCGTCTCGCTCAGAAAGACGACGCCTGCGCCGCTTCCCTTCTTCAGTGCCATGGCAGTTGTAAACGCATTCTGGAAGGCGGAGAAGTCACGCTCTTCGCCGCGATAGATGACATGCTGCGAGCGGTCCGGATCATAGAGGCCGAGCAGTGTCGCCTGCGTGATCGCGTCCGACTTACCCTTCGACATCGGGTGCTCGGGATTGCCTTCGATCTTGATCGGCCGGAAGGCGTCCGACTTCACCAGCACCGGGATCGCGCCCGTCGGGAACGGATGCGCCGTGGCAAAGAACATCGGCTTGCCCAGGATCAGGTCCTCCGGCTGCTTCACGTAGGGATAGATCGGCTCATCGGGCTGCTTGGTGCAACCGGCGAGCCCCGCCAGCGCGAACGACGCGCCCATCACCTTCAGAAAGCCGCGGCGAGAGACAGAATCCACCCACTCGCCCACGCCGCCCATGCCCTGCTTGGGAAACTCCTCTTCCATCAGCGCATGGAACGCGGGCGTTGACGCCAGCTCGTCCAGATTCTTCCAGAAGCGCTTGCCGGTCTTGCCATCGAGCGAGGCGCGCACCTCGGCGAGCGTCAGCTTCTTCGGCGGCGCCGGTGCGATGCTCTCGACGATCTGTACTTCCTGCGGCACGGGCTTCTCGGTCATTTCCATCAAACCTGCCTCTGCAAAATCATTCGGTCGCGAGCTCATCGGTGGCATACCTCGCAGCTCACAAGGTTGTCCGGCGGACGGATGTGGTACTGCTGCGTCAGATACGCGCCCAGAGCATCCTGGCTGGTGAACTTGGTGTAGCTCACCGGCATGGCAAGCATGCCCATCGCAGGCGCATCACTCACCGTCTCACCCGCGCCGCTGTTGGCATGCGGACTGATCTGCGTACCGGAACCTGCGGCTGACTTCTGGTCACTCGCGCCCGCCTGCAGGAACGCGATCGTCGGATTCTCGCTGCCGCTAGGGTCGCTTGTCGTGCAGTCCACGGCCTGTGCCGTGGGAACGCCGCTCTTACCGTTCGCGCCGCACCATACGGGCTTGTCGCTCGACGGGCCGGCCCACGCCATGTTGTAGATCTCGCTCGTCGGCCGCAGGTTCTTGCCCGGATCGCGATGGCAGTTCAGGCACCACTCCATCTGCAGCGAATTCTCTTCATACATGATCGGCATCTCGTCCACGCGACCGTGGCAGCTGGCGCAGCCGATTCCTTTGTTCACATGGATCTCATGATTGAAGTAAACGTAGTCCGGCAGATCGTGTACGCGGATCCACGGAATGGATTGGCCTGTCGCCCAGCTCTCGCGCACCGGCTCCAGCAGCGTGGCGTTCGTCCATATCTGCGAGTGGCAGTTGATGCAGGTCTTCGTCGGCGGTATGCCGGCGTAGCTCGACTTCTCCACCGACGTATGACAGTACTGGCACTGCAGCCCGAGACCTTCCACATGGTGCTTGTGGCTGAACGGCACCGGCTGCTCGGCGCGCTGCCCCTGGCGCGTCACCCACGGCGAGCGCTGCAAACTGTTCAATGTCACCGCCAACGCGATTACGATCAGTCCCGTCAGGACCAGGCTCCCACGAGCCAGCGCGTTTGAACTGCGGTCAAATACTTGCGCCATGAGTGCGTTCCTGCTTCCTCTGCGTTACGAAAAAGGTTAGTAGGTGCTGCGGATGGTGGTGCGGTTAGTGACAAATTTTGAGCGTACAACGGCGTACGCTTGCTTGAAGTGCCTGTGAAAGTAAAAGTATATCAGTAGAAAATCTGTGCCTGCCTTCACACGCATCAACGCATGTTCAAAATTTTGCGCCGTGCTCGCGTGAAGGCGATCCCTACCGCTGCGGGAACCACAACCTGTGGTGCAACCGCTCCCGGCACACCGCCAAAACCGCACAATTTGTAATGCATCAGCACAAGAATCTGCGTCGCCAATACAAACCATTCTGGTCCTAATTCCCCCTTGCAGATTAATGTGCCGATTAGCGCACAGAAACGCTTTGCTTTTCTAGTCCGTGACCCCCAATCCCTATACCCTGTTCTTCATGCACCCTGCCCGCACGCGCAAACCGTCCTACGACGCCGCTCTCGCCTGCCGCGAGCTTGCCGCCGCGGACCCGAAGCTCGGCAAACTTATCGCCCGGGCCGGCCCCTTCACGCTCAGGCTGGCTGGTACGCAGTCACCCTTTGAGGCCCTCGCCGAGTCCATCGTCTACCAGCAACTCAACGGCAAGGCCGCCGCTACCATCCACCGGCGCATGCTGGAGAGCTTCCACCCCATCTGCGGCATCGGCAATCACCCCGAGCCGCGGCACATCCTCGACTGCCCCAACGCCCAGCTCCGCGCCGCCGGGCTTTCCGCCAACAAGCAGCTCGCCCTGCGCGATCTGGCCGCTAAAACACTGGACGGAACCGTCCCCACCCTCGCCACCGCCCGCAAAATGTCCGGCGAAGCTCTGATCGAGCACCTGACCGCAGTGCGCGGCATCGGCCGCTGGACGGTTGAGATGTTCCTCATCTTCCGGCTCGGCCGCCCGGACGTCTTCCCTGTCGGCGACTACGGCGTTCGCAAAGGCTTCGCTCTCACCTACCTCGGCCTCAAACCCACCCAGAAGGTCACGCCCGATCTTCTGCCCAAACCGGACGTGATGCTGAAACGCGCCAAAAAGTGGGGAGCCTGGCGCTCCGTCGCCAGCTGGTATCTGTGGCGGGCCTGCGACTTAGCTAAGGCGAAGCCCTGATATTTTATTTGTCTGTCATTCCGTAGCGCAGCGGAGGGACCTGCTTTTGTCTTTCTTCACTCGTCGCACTAGCGCCATCCTCATCGTGCTGGTCACGATTCCCCTTGGACTCCTCTGGCGGCACCTGCCGCTCCCCTTCTTCGCCTGGAAGTACGGCGGCTCCGCGCTCTGGACCATCGCCCTCTACTGGTCTGTCGCCGCGCTGGCTCCGCAACTGCGCTCTGCCGCGGTTGCACTGATAAGTGTGCTGCTCTCGGCGCTCGTCGAACTCAGCCGCCTCGTCAATCAGCCTGTACTCAACGCCTTCCGCCAGACCCTTGCCGGCAGGCTCATCCTCGGCCGCTACTTCTCGCTCCGGGACATCGCCGCGTACTGGATAACCATCGCTTTGCTCTTCTGCATCGACCAAAACATGTCCGCGCGCAAGCTGGGCCGGTAGAATCGAATCCAGCATAGTTATTTCGTGAAGCGCCGAGTGGAGAATCGAAGAGCTGCATGGTAAATCCCTCACCCAAAGACCCTGCCGCACCGTTGAGCGAATCGCGCGTGCACAAGGCCATGCGCATCGAGCCGCCGAAGACCACGGGCCCGGACCGCTACGTCTGCGTCCATGGCCACTTCTACCAGCCTCCGCGTGAGAATCCCTGGCTGGAGACCATCGAAGTCCAGGAATCCGCCGCGCCCTACCACGACTGGAACGACCGCCTCACCGCCGAGTGCTACGCGCCCAACGGCGCCTCCCGCATCGTCAATCTCGAAAACGAGATCGTGCGCATCGTGAACAACTACTCGCGCATGAGCTACAACTTCGGCCCCACCCTGCTCAGCTGGCTCGCCGACTTCGCGCCCCGCACCTACCGCATGATTCTCGACGCGGACACCACCAGCCAGCATCGCTTCTCCGGACACGGCTCCGCCATGGCGCAGGTCTACAACCACATCATCATGCCGCTCGCCGATGAACGCGACGCCCGCACGCAGATCCGCTGGGGCATAGCCGACTTCGAGTACCGCTTCGACCGCAAGCCTGAAGGCATGTGGCTCGCTGAGACCGCCGTGAATCGCAAGGTGCTCGATCTGCTCGCGCAGGAGGGCATCAAGTTCACCGTGCTTGCTCCGCTGCAGTGCGCGCGCATCCGCCACAAGCGTCCCTCTGCAGTAGAAGGTATCGCCCCGCCCGGCAGTCTGGCAGAGGCAGCCGCGAACGGCGGCGCTTCTCGCGAAGATTGGATCGGTACGCCCGATGCCACCGTCGACCCGACCCATCCCTACACCGTGCCGCTCGACGACGGACGCAGCATCACCGTCTTCTTCTATGACGGCCCCGCCTCGCGCGCCATCGCCTTTGAAGCCCTGCTGAACTCCGGCGAGGACTTCGCCCGCCGCCTCACCGCCGGCTTTCACGATGTCATCAATCCCGAGCATCCGGAGAAGGCCGAGCTCGCGCACGTGGCCACCGACGGCGAGAGCTACGGCCACCACCATCGCCATGGCGAGATGGCGCTGTCCTACGCCTTGCACTATGTGGAGGACGAGAAGCTGGCGCGCCTGACCAACTACGGCGAGTTTCTCGAGCGCTTCCCTCCGCAGTGGGAGGCGGAGGTGGAAGAGAACACCTCGTGGAGCTGCGCGCACGGCGTGGAGCGCTGGCGCTCCAACTGCGGCTGCAACGGCGGCAAACCCGGCTGGAACCAGGAGTGGCGCGGCCCGCTGCGCCAGGCGCTGGATTATCTTCGCGACGCTACCGCTCCACTGGCCGAAGCCGTCGCCGCGCCTCTGCTCAAAGATCTCTGGGCCGCGCGCGACGCCTACATCCAGCTCATCCTCGATCGCTCCGCCGCCAGCACTACAAAGTTCTTCAGTGATCACGCAACCCATGAACTCTCACCCGCCGAGCGTACGCGCGTCCTCGAGCTGCTCGAGCTCGAACGCCACACACAACTCATGTACACCAGCTGCGGCTGGTTCTTTGACGAGGTCTCCGGCATTGAGACCGTGCAGATCATCGGCTACGCCGGCCGCGTCCTGCAGCTCGCCAACAAACTCTTCGGCGATCCCGGCCGCGCGCTCGAAACCGAGTTCCTGCGCATCCTTAGCAACGCCCAGAGCAACATTCCCGAGATCGGCAATGGCGCCGAGGTCTACAAGCGTTACGTGCAGACGCAGTTCATCGATCTCGAAAAGGTCGGTGCGCACTACGCCATCAGCTCCATCTTCCGCAGCTATCCGGAAGAAGGCCGCATCTTCTGCTTCAACGTGAAGCGCATCACGCATGAGGTCTTCAACTCCGGCCGCGGCCGCGTCGCCATGGGCCGCGCACGCATCCATTCGCGCATCACCGAGGAGACCGAAGAGATATGCTTCGCCGTGCTGCACCTCGGCGACCAAAACCTCTCCGCCGCGGTCAAGCGCTACACGCCGGAGGACGCCGCCGCCTTCGAAAAATTCACCGTCGAGGCCCGCGCCGCCATCCGCCGCGCCAATCTTCCCGAGATCATCCGCCTCATCGACCACTACTTCGGCGAGACCGCCTACTCGCTCACCTCGCTCTTCGCCGACGAACAGCACCGCATCCTGCGCACCATTCTGGACGCCACGCTCTCCGAGATGGAGACCAGCATGCGCACCATCTACGAAGACCACGCCTCGCTGCTGCACTTTTTGACCGAGACCGGCATGCCCAAGCCGCCCGCGCTGGTGCTCGCCGCCGGCTTCGCGCTGAATGCTGGCCTGCGCTCCGCCATCACGCGCGAGGCCTTCGACGGTGAGAACTTCCAGATGCTGCTCGACCGCGCCCTGAGCGACCAGATCGTGCTCGACGAGACCACGCTGGCCTACGCCGCCGATCAGCGCATGAAACGCGCCATGATCCTGCTGGAGGAGACCGCAGGCGAACACCACTCGCTTACGAACCTGGAAGACGCCATCATTCTCGCCGAGCATCTCCGCCGCCTGCCCTTCGAATTAACCTTCTGGCAGGCCCAGAACATCTGGAACGATCTCCTCCGCCGCGGCGCAGGCGGCGAGAGCTGGACCACGGAATGGAAGGACGGCTACAAAAAGCTCGGCCACCTGCTCAACATCGCCGTCGAAGAACTTGTGGTCGAAGAGGGCGTGCCCAGCTTCTGAGCAGCACTGATTTGGGTGCCCCATCTTCGC
>DATMLK010000114.1:0-2015 GCA_035570215.1 Acidobacteriaceae bacterium | reverse complement strand
TTCTCGGATGAAGCGCTGCGGCTGATGACGGAGTTCGAGTGGCCGGGGAACGTGCGCGAGCTGGAGAACGCGATCGAGCGGGCGTGCGCTTTGTCATCGGGTCCGGTGCTGCACCTGGGCGACCTGCCGAGCCAGATGCAGGAGCACCGGTTGCAGATGCGGACGCGGAGCGCCATTCCCATAGAGGCGGTCCAGGCCCAGAGCGAGCCCGCGCTTGAAACGGAGAGGACGGGCGATGGGCCGATACGCTCCATCGCGGAGATGGAGAAGCAGGCGATCCTGAACACCATACGGCAGCTGAATGGCGACAAGCTGACGGCGGCGAAGCTGCTGGGAATCGGCAAGACGACGCTCTACCGGAAGCTGAAGGAGTATGGGATCGAAAAGGACGATGAAGCAGGGGCTAGGGATTAGAAAAGCAGGGATTAAGAACAAAAGCAGTTCGCTTTTAACTCCTAATCCCTAGTCCCTGTACTTGGAGGTTGCGATGAGCAAATCGGTTCTGATGGTGACGCAGATGGCCGGTGTGGAGGAGTGCGCGGCGGCGGTGGAGCGGCAGCTCGGGCTGAGCGTGCAGGTGGCGGCGACGCGGCGGGCGGCGCTGGCGGCGCTGCGGCGCGGGGAGTTCGATGTGGTGGTGCTGGAGGAGGCGATGGCGGCGGGTGATCCGCAGGGCGCGGACCTGTTGTGGCAGCAGGCGGGGAGCGCGGTGCCGCTGCAGGTGAACTTCGCCATCTCCGGCTGCGCGCGTCTGGTGCGCGAGGTGCGGGCGGCGCTGGCACGGCGCGCGCAGGAGAAGACGGTGGCGATGCGGGCGGCGGCGTCTGCGATGGAGAGTGAGTTGAAGTCGGTGGTGACGGGGATCCTGCTGCAGAGCGAGCTGGCGCTGCGGGAGCCGGCGGTGTCTCCGCACCTGGAGGCGAAGCTGCGGCACCTGGTGGGGCTGGCGGGAGATCTGCGGGAGAGGTTGCGGAAGACGGCGTAAGTCCTGCTGCGCAATACCACCTGCTATTCTTCCTTTATGTACGACCAACCTCGCGCCTAAGGAAAAAATATGTCTGATACAGCTGTCAAAATCACTGTCCGCCCGAATGGGCCCTTTCGCGTGGAAGGCCCGGTCACGCTGGTGGATGCGAACGGCGCCGAGTGGGACCTGACCGGCAAGCCGGCGATCTCGCTGTGCCGCTGCGGGCTCTCGGAGAAGCGTCCTTTCTGCGATGGCACGCATGGCAAGGCGGGCTTTGCCTGCAATGCGAGTCCGGCGCCGCAGGCGCTTTAACTGCTTCGCGTGGCTCGCGCGATGCGCGAGAAGCTAATGTAAGCTCATCAACATGCTGATGACCAGACCAGTTGGCGTTCGCTGCGCGTGGCTTGTGCTGTGTGCGGCGTTGCTGGCTCCTCTGTACGGTGTCGCGCAGCGTGGTGGCGCGCCGGTCGGCGATCTGGGGATATACGCCGGCCAGTATCGCGAGATCGCGGAGCCGGATATGGTCTACTCCATCTCGCTCGACGGCGGTACGCTATTTCTGGAGGCTCCGCGGCTGGCGCGTACGCCGCTGGTGCCTCTCGGAGGGAACCAGTTCTCGGCCGACAGCCTGGGCGCACGCTTCGCCATGCAGCTGAATGCAGACGGCACGGCCGCAGGCTGGCATCGGGTGCAAGGCGATGCCAGCGGCGATGCGGTAAAGATCAGCGGCACTCCCGTTGCGAACCACTTCAGAAGCTACACACGCAGCGAAGTCATGATCCCCATGCGCGACAGCGTGCGTCTGCATGCGGTGGTACTGCGGCCGGCGGATGTGACGGGACCGCTACCGATCCTGCTGGAGCGGACGCCGTATGGCGTTGATGCGAATTCATCGGACGATGTGAATGAGCACACGCCGGAGCTGGCGCAGAGCGGGTACATCTTCGTCTTTGAGGACATTCGCGGACGATACGGATCCGAGGGGACATTTGTCATGATGCGGCCGGTGGTGCATGTGCCGGGCGAGCGGCATGATCCGGCGAGAGTC
>DATMLK010000113.1:0-2620 GCA_035570215.1 Acidobacteriaceae bacterium | reverse complement strand
ATTGTGAACTTGCGGCGCGGATTGGGCGCGATTCGCTCCATAGATCCTCCAAAAGATGGCGAGCGGCGCAGCCAGGCCGATCAGCTCATACCACTGCCAGTCGGCGAGGTAGAAGTAGGTGCGGGTGAGCACGGCGTGAACGTAGACCGGGCTTTCGGCGACGCGTTGCTGGGTGAGCGCGATGATGGTTGCCGTAAGCACCGCGGCGAGGCACACCCTGAGCGTTCCATGGAGGCGGCGTGTATGGATCGTCCAAAGAACGAGCGCGAAGGCGGCGGCGTAGATCGCCATCAGCGGATGGAAGCAGAGAGTGATGAGGATCGCGAGCGCGGCCATACGTGGGCGGCGCTCCAGCACAGCGCAGAGCAGCAGCAGGCTGAGCGGCGTGGCAAAAGCTCGCGGTGTCAGATAAGGGTCGGCGATGGTGAGTGCCGTACCGGCGACCGGCGTGGCGAGGCAGAAAGCGGTAAGACAGACTGCCGTCCCTTGAGCAAGTGGAAGCGAGAAGCAAAGGACTGCGATCCTGTGGGCCGCATAGAGCAGAAGCCAGAGCAGGGCGAAGTGCACACAGAGCAACACCCATGCCAGCGGCAGCTGCAGCACGCGCGTCAGGAAGGCGAAGAAGTAAGGGAAGAGAGTGAGGCGCATGTACGGCAGTATGAAGAGACGCGATGCGGGATAGAGCGCGGGGTGGAGCGCGAGATTAATGCTGCAGCGGTAGATGCCCGCGTCCTCGGCGAAGGGGTGGTAGCCGAGCAGAAGCCCGCTGGCGAGCACGATGACCGCAAGTATGGCAGCACGATGCGGCGCGGCTTCAGTGGCGGGCTCGATAACGGATGCGTGGCTGTCGGACAGGATAGACCTCAGGTGGAGCGGTTTGCGGCAGGCGTATTCCTGACAGCACAGGCTCGCTCTCGCATGGTGTGCATATCACCAGTATAGTAATGGTTTGACTTTTGCATCAGCATTTGGGAGGAACCCATGGACCGCTTGGAGGTTTTGCGCAAGAAGAAGGAGTTCATCTACCCGGCCGTCGCCAACTACTTCAAAGACCCGCTGGTGATGGAACGCGGCGAGATGCAGCATGTGTGGGACAGCGAGGGCAGGAAATACCTCGACTTCTTCGGCGGCATCGTCACCGTGGGCGTGGGCCACTCCAACCCGCGCGTGACCGGCCCCATGAAGGCGCAGATCGATAAGATCCAGCACACCTCCACGATGTTTCCGAATGCGGCGATGATGGACCTCGCCGAGAAGATCGCGCAGATCACGCCGGGCACGCTGCAGAAGTCCTTCTTCTCGAACAGCGGCACCGAGGCGAATGAGACGGCGATCGAGTCCGCGCGGCTGCACACCGGCAACCTGGAGGTGATCGCGCTGCGCCACGGCTACCACGGCCGCTCTTCGCTCACGCGCGCGCTGACGGGTATCAGCAGCTGGAAACGGGCCACGTTTGAGACGGGAATCGTGCGCGCGCTGAATCCGTATTGCTATCGCTGTCCGCTGGGGCTGGAGTATCCGAGCTGCAATGTGAAGTGCGCGCAGGATGTGGAGAGCGTGATCCAGAGTTCCACCATGGGCAAGATCGCCGCGTTCATCGCCGAGCCGATCCAGGGCGTCGGCGGCTTCATCACGCCGCCCAGAGAGTACTTCAAGATCGTCTTCAACATCGTGAAGCAGTACGGCGGCGACTTCATCTCCGACGAGGTGCAGACCGGCTGGGGACGCACGGGCAGGAAGTGGTTCGGCATCGAGCACTGGGAGGTGGAGCCGGATATGATCACGGCGGCCAAATCGCTGGGTAACGGACACCCCATCGGGCTCACCATCGCGAAGCCGGAGATCGCGGACGCCTACACGCCGCCCACCATCTGCACCTTCGGCGGTAATCCGGTCACGAGCGTTGCCGCGCGGGCGGTGATCGCCGTGATCGAAGAAGACGAGCTGCTGGAGAACTGCCACGTTACCGGCGGCTACTTCCGCGAGAAGCTGGAAGAACTGCAGCAGAAGTACGCGATCATCGGCGACGTGCGCGGCATGGGCATGATGCAGGCGATGGAACTGGTGATGGACCGGAAGGCCAAGCAGCCGGCAACCGAGGCCGCCAACGACATGCTGGACGCCGCGCGCGACCGCGGCCTGCTCATCGGCAAAGGCGGCATGTTCAACAACACGCTGCGCATGTCTCCACCAATGAACGTGGGCAAGAGCGATGTGGATGAGGCCGTAAAGCTGCTGGACCAGGCCTTTGCAGCGGTGAGCAAGAAGCACGGCATCGAATAGGCTGCGCATTGCGGCAGCGCGGAAATACAAAGAGCCCGCATGGTGCGGGCTCTTTGTTTTGCAGAATGAAACTAAGCGGTCTCTTCGATGGAGAGCTTCGGCACCAGAACCTGGAAGACACTGAGCGCGACAAGATAGGCCAGCGCCGCGATGACGAAGATGGAGCGTGGGTGGCTCGTCCAGGCATGCTCGACGATGTAGGTGAAGATGGCGCCGCCGAGTGCTCCGCCTGCGCCGCCAAGACCAACGACGGTGCTGACGGCCGTGGAGGAGAACATATCCGACGGCGTGGACAGGAGATTGGCGGACCAGCCCTGGTGCGCAGCAGCCGCAAGAC
>DATMLK010000112.1:0-38104 GCA_035570215.1 Acidobacteriaceae bacterium | reverse complement strand
TCAGACAGAGAGCCATGCCGTAGCCGCAGCCGAGATCGATCACCGTCCCCGACCCCAGGTCTTCGACCGCGAGCATTCCGAATATCCGGTCCAGCCGCAGCTTCCAGTGCACAAAGCAGCGGTCCGATGTGGATCTGGGATTAAAGGTCTGGTTGATGAAGCGTATGCGGTCCCGCAGCTCCGGATTTCTTGGCGCCTTCCAATAGACCACGGCGGCTGTGATCGCCGCGCCCACGCTGGCGGCCAGAACGCCTATCACCAGGCTGCCCAGGAACCAGGACAAAAGATCGTCCTTCACATGCGCACCGGTCAGGGCAGACAGCTTGAAGGGATGAAAATAACCGTGACGCAGAAAAAATCCTGTCTCCACCGACGAGACGACGATCAGCGGCTGCAGAAAAGGATTATTGATGAAGGTGGCAGCGACGACCAGCGGCTTGTTCAGCTTGAAGAAGATCGCCAGCGCGATCGCCGCCAGCAGCTGAAAGCCATAGATGGGGACGATGCCGATGAAGATGCCCAGAAAGACAGCAGCCGCGGCCCGGCCAGGTTCCAGCCGCTCCGTGAGCAACGCTGCTGTGAAATGCCGTATATAGGTCTTGATCTTTTGCATCATGCAGTAGAGGCTCTCTCATTCATCACGAACATACGATCGACAGCTCTCCGCTCGCTACCGTCACGCCATCCACAAACACGGTGCCGCCGATACAGAACATCGATCCAGCCTCGGCAAGCTTGGTGGTCTCAATGCGTACACGCTGTCCCGGGATTACAGGCTTCAAAAATTTAAATCGATTGACGGATGCAAGCAGCGCATTGCCTTTAACTCCTCCAGCAGCAGAGGCTGCCATCATCACCGCCGCTGCCTGGGCCACTGCTTCAAGGATGAGAACGCCCGGCACGATCGGGCGCTCCGGGAAATGCCCTGAGAAGATCGCGTCTCCGGCATCCATGGACATCCACGCCACACAACGCACTCCCGGCTCCAGCTCCTCCACGCGATCGAGGAAGAGGAAGGGAGGGCGGTGGGGAATCATCGTCTCGATCTCGCTTCGCTCCATCATCGTGTCTTCACCACCTCGAATGTGTCTTCCGGAAGCTTTGCATTCTCCGAAGTGATATCGAAAAGGAATACGCTGTTCACCCCGCTCTTGCCGTCCACCTCCACGGAGCGGGGCAGAAAGCTCTGCTTGTCCAGCTTGACGACAAGATAATTCAGCCTGTGGCGTATCCCTTGTGCGCGTGGCACCAGCCTCAGTTCAAAACTCCGGCTGCTCTCTTCCGCGGTGACCGTGAACTTCTTCTTCAGATTGTCGATGGAGTTCTCGTTGGCGTAGTCAGACTCCGCGTGGCGCTCCTCGCCGCTGATGTTCATGACCTCGGTCTTGCCATCCGCCGTGATATTGAGAGTGTCGCCGTTCATACGAATACTCATGGGGCTCGGTTCCGGGTATTCGAGCATGAAGCGATCGCTTCCTTCGGCGCAGAACTTCCCATGCAGCACCATGGGCTTCGCGATCAGCTTGGAGGTGCGGGTCTCCGTCACGGCTCCGCAGATCGAGGTGAACTTTGTGTGCGATTGCTGCACGCCTGTCCAGACGCGCGCCAGCAGATCATCGGTCTGCGCTGCCAGTACTCCCGGCAAAATTAAAATTGCTACAAGCAGACTGAGTTTGCCTCGCAGCCTCATGACGCGCTCCCTGGGCTTCCTGATAGTAAGATGCTGGCCGTCGCACCCGCGTGCGGCATCTCGCTCGGCCCCACGAGAACAAATTCAAATCCACGCTCCCGCAGCGTATCGATCACTCCCGGCAGCGCCTCCAGCATGACCCGGGTACCCGAGGGCAAACGATCGTGCAGAAGGATAATATCTCCGCCCGTCACTGCATTCAGAATGCGGCGGGCAAGAACCTTGGAACTCCCGATCACCGTATCCAGCGACCGCACGCGCCACGAGATGAACTCCAGCCCCATCTCCTGCAGATAAATCCTCAGCATCGGATGGCGCAGGCCCACCGGCGAGCGGAAGTAACGCGTCCGCAGACCACAGCTGCGCTCCACGCTCTCGGTTCCGCGCTCGATCTCCGCTCGCAGGCGGCGCGGCGTGAGAAAGCAGAACAGATTGCGATGAGACCATGTGTGGTTTGCGATCAGGTGTCCTTCATCCCGGGCGCGCTGCACGATCGCCGGAAACTGCTCGGCGCGCCTTCCCACTACAAAGAAGGTCGCTTTCACGTCCTTCTCCCGCAGTATGTCGAGCAGCTTCGGCGTGTCGACGGGATCCGGTCCGTCATCAAAGGTCAGGGCCACGCTGTGCTCGCCATCCACCCGCGAGCGGTTAGCCACCAGCCACTGGTTGCGCGGATGGAACAGCAGGTAGAGCACCACGCTCGTCCCGGCGGCGTAGATCAGCAGCACCAGCAGAAGCCGCGAATGGGAAAAAGGATGCAGGAAGGCCAGGCAGGTATTGGTCGCCAGGATCAGTAAGAAGAAAAGCGCGCCTCTGGCCATAGGAATATTCCCGGTTGTGGGGAAAAATCGGGGGAATCTAAGGCCATTCTAGCACCCAAAAACCGCAGGTTGGCATCGTACCGGCATGGGGGTTTTACAGGACCGGTAAACTTGGGCGGTTGGAGCAAAATGGATCGTATAAAGCGTCTGAAATTGCTTATTCGTGCAGACTTCGTTCGATATACTACTGGCAATGGAAAATATCAAACAGCAACTCAAGGTAATCATTATTCAGGGTCTGCGCATCAACGACAGGACTCCGGAGAGCCTGCGCGATGATCAGCAACTGATCGATGGCGATCTGGAGATTGATTCCATTGATATTCTCCAGCTCATCCTTGAGATTGAGCGGCACTTCGGCATCAAATTGGTGGATGGTGACTTCGACATGGCGGTATGGAAGAGCATCAACACGTTGGCGGCCGCAGTCGATTCAAAATTGGCTGTTAAAGCCAGGACCTAGCGCCCTGATTGCAGGTGAAATTTAATGCGCTGGTACCAGCATCGGTTCCATAATACTAAGGCTCTTCAACTGATGTTCGATGGTGTCCCCCGGATACCGCGCTTCGCCCATCCCTTCGTCGCGATGCTGACGGCATTTTTTTTCTCCCGCCTTATGAAGAAAGAGCGCCGTGCCGTGGCCCGCAATCTCCGCCAGATCACAGGCAGCCGCGGACCCGCTCTGCACTGGAAGGTCTACCGTGTCTTCTACTCCTTCAGCAATTTGATGGTCTCGTACATCGATCTTCCCCAGGCCAGTCACGCGCAGATACTCTCCATGCTCGCAGACGGAGAATACGGCGCTGCCATCGTCGCTAAATATCTCGAGGCCGGCAACGGCGTCATCTTCTGGACAGCGCATCTGGGCAATCCCGAGTTTGCCTCGCGCCTTCTTGAGCTGCACGGCCGCCCCGTCAACGTAGCCCGCTTTGTTGAGGACAACCCGGCAGAGAAACTCCTGCGCGATAGAATGGCCAGCGGCCGGCTTAAGGTGATCGATCTCCGCGACGGCGCCAGCGCAACCATCGAACTCCTGCAGGCTCTGCGCAGAAATGAGATCGTGGCCATTCAGGGTGATCGCGTCTATAACCCGCGGCACAGCGCCGAGGTTTCGTTCTTTTCAAAACCCGTGGCCTTTCCGCTTGGTCCTTTCCTGCTCTCGCAGGTCTCCGGAGCTGCCGTGCTGCCCGGTTTTGTGATTCGCCAGGGTTGGCAGCGCTATCGTATGCTGGGCGGTGATCCCATTCTTCCCGGGACCTCAAGCGATTCCATTGCGGACCAGGTCGCAGCTTTAGTGCGGGCCGTCCGTTTTTTTGAAGCTCAGCTGTCGGTTCATTCCGATCAGTGGGCTAACTTCTTCGATTTCTGGCAGGCCGGTCTCCATGATTGATGCGCAAAAGGTCATCGTTGTCACTGCCATCGGCATCGTCAGCCCTTACGGCGTCGGCATGGAAGCTCTGCATGCCGGCCTGTTGTCAGGCGAACACCGCTTGTCGCCGGCAAAGGATCTATATCCCGGCTTCGAAGGCACAACCGCTCCCGTCGCCGCGCTGCCGGACTTTCCAGGAAACTCAGATCATCGCTACTCCCGTTCCGATCGTCTCGCCATGGTCGCCGCTCAGGATGCTATCTCCGGTCTCGATCGCAACCAGACTGCATTTCGTGAAAGCGGTGTCCTGATCGCCAGTACGGTCGGTGGCCTCTCGGATATAGATTCTGCCATCGCTCTGGACCCGGCCGCATGGTATCGGCAGGGTAATCTGGCGCGCGCCCGATCCTACTCCGCCGCACGCGTTGCTGCCTCTGTTGGGGAACATCTGGATATTCACGGACCCATCTGTGCTGTTCCCGTGGCCTGCGCCTCCGGAGCCATGGCCATTGCTCTTGGCGCCAACATGCTTCTGGACGGCGCCGCCCCCATGGTTCTTGCCGGAGGCACAGATGGCCTCTGCCCCTTCACCGTAAGCGGATTCAATTCGCTTCAGTCTCTGGATAGGGAACCCTGCCGCCCCTTTGATAAAAATCGTAAAGGTTTGAACCTCGGCGAAGGCGCGGCCGTTCTCGTGCTCGAGACGCTTGCTTCGGCGAAGGCGCGCGGTGCTGAAGTTCTCGCTGTACTGCGCGGTTGGTCGATGGGCAATGATGCCTCCCATCCCACCGCGCCGCACAAGCACGGCCTCGGCTTGGCCCACTGCATTAAGGTAGCGATGGAAATGGCCGGAGCCGGCGTCGACGATATCGCCTACGTCAACGCTCATGGCACCGGCACGCCCTTGAACGATATCTCTGAGGCCACCGCCTACGAAAATGCCTTCCGCGATCGCACCCATCCTGTCCCTGTCTCTTCCACCAAATCCTACTTCGGGCACTGCCTCGGCGCCGCCGGTAGTATCGAAGCCGCCATCACCATCGCCACCATCCGCTCCGGTTTGATCCTGCCCACGCTGCGGCTCGCCGACCCGATCGAGAGCACAACCGTGGATTGGGTTCGCGGCGAGGTTCGAAACCAGCCGGTACCCGCGGCCATGTCGGTCTCGGTAGGCTTTGGTGGCAGCAACACCGTGCTTGTCTTCGGAAATTCCGAAAGCACCGGGGGCTCACACGCATGAAGCCCACCATCCTTCCAGCCATTACCGGTATCGGCTCCGTCAGCCCCTTTGGTCCTCTGGCAGGACTCATCCCACACTCCCATGTGGAACCCACTCCCATCACCGCTTGGGCAACCGATGGTCTGCGCCGTGCGTTTCTCGTCACGCCGTTCCAGCCCTCCAGTATCGTTCCCGGCGTAAAGACCAGGCGTCTGGATCGCTTGTCGGCATGGGCCGTCGTTGCTTCGTCTCTGGCCTTGCAGGATGCCGGGATCGATCTGGACCTGTTAGATCGCTCACGGGTTGCCGTCGTCTTTGGTACCGGCTCCGGCTGTATTGAATCCGCCGAGTCCTTCTTCCAGAGCGCTCACGTCAATGGCTGGTCCGGGACCGATCCCATAACCTTTCCGGAGACCCTGGCCAACTCGCCTGCAGGCCACGTGGCCATATGGCACAACGTACGCGGACCGAATATCACGGTCAGCGTCAAAAACTTTTCCGGCGAGAGCGCAATGCTCCAGGCCGCTTCACTGCTTCGTCACGGACAGGCCGATCTCGCCATCGTCATCGCTGGCGATACCGTGACGCGCACCTTCTATGAATGGTATGAGACCGCCGGCCTGCTCGCTCCAGCCTGTTTCAACTCGGGTCCTTTATTGCAGAACAGCGGCTATGTGCCCAGCGAAGGCGTTGTCGCGTTGGTTCTGGAGCCCGAAGGCAGCCGGCCCGCAGGCAGCAGGAATGCACGTTCATATGCTCACCTCAAGGGAGGCCATTGGACGGCTGGCGGCGAACCCGTCGCAGGTATCCGCAAAGTACTCGGCGGTGAAATTCCCGATCTCGCAATATGCGCAGGCGATGGTGCGCCGTGTACTGCTGGCTCCACGGCCTGCTCGCCCACCAGCATCGTCGGCCCTGACGCAACGATCGTTCCTGCTCAAACCGTCGCCCTCGGTCTGACCGATGCGGGTGGACTGCTTCATCTGGTCCTGGCTTTGAGCGAAAGGCCGAAGAGCGGACAGGCTCTTATGATGGCAACACCGGACCACAGCGGTTTCGCCGCGCTTCTGCTCGATATTCCTTAAATGCGAACGGCATCTGCAGCCTAAGCCGCAGATGCCGTTCTTGAAATAGATGCCGTCGTTAGATCTCTACAGCCATTACTTCTTCGGCTTTGGCGGGAGTGCTCCCGTGATCTCCACCGTCAACTTGGTCGACACTTCCTTCAGTGCGGCATCGAGATAGCCGCGCAGACCCCACGCATCGCCGAAGTATGGTCGTACCGGGATCGTTCCGATCTCCGTATTGGTCTTCGGATCGATGAAGTCGATGGCAAGGATCAGGTGGTAGTTGTCGTAGTCCACGTAGACGTTCGAGAACTTGACGTAGAGGTCGCATCCCGCCATGCTCTCGTCGTCTTTATTTTTCGCTCCGGTGACCGTCTTGCCGGGCAGATACATCACCGGCAGGGCCGATACGAACGAGTCGTTCAACCCATCGATGACCGCGCTCCATTCGCCCTTGGTGTCATATTCGAGCCTGCCCCATTGATCCACGCCCAGATCGACCCAGCCTACGCAGACGTGGTTCATGTTCGTCATGTTCGTGGTCGTCTCCTTTTTCAGGTAACGCTTGACGCCGTACCGTGCAAAAGCAGGGGTGGGAGCCGCAACGCAGAGCAACGCCAGAACTGCTATGACAACGATCCGTTTCATGGGGAATCTCCTTTGGGGCCGATAGCTCAAAACAGTATATGGATTCCAGGTCGACAGCAGGGAAATTACGAAATAATAATCTCCACTAACGGATCAGCCACGCGGCAAAGCGGTGCCAGGCCGCGCTGGGGCCGATGATGTTATTGCACAGCGTGTCGATGCCGAACATGCCTCCGCCGATCCAGAACGAGACGGGATGGATGCGGTGGAAGCGGAGGAGGTCGTAGATCGCGCTCGCCGCGAGCGAGAGCGCGACCATGGGGATGATGGAGTTCGGGTGCGCGCGCAACACGGCATAGTGGCCCACAATGTGCGCGAACGATCCCGGCAGGATGGCGGCTGTAGCGAAGAGCATCAGGCGTTTGTGCGCGGCGATGTTGCGGCGGTAGAAGTATCCAGCCGCGACGAGGATGCCGAACTCGAGGATATCGAGCAAAGGGAAGAGCATCTGACCCAGCGGGCCGATGGGGTAGTTCTTCACGCCCAGATCGCCGCTGAAGTCGAATCCACGCCGCGTCATCACGATCTGCGCCATGTATCCGAAGACGATCATCGCGGCCGCCAGAAAGAGCGACGCCGTGCCCAGTGTGCGATGGAGGGAGATCTTTCTGCCGCGCACGAGCAGCGTCTGCACCAGAAAGACCACGAGCCATGTGGCAAAGAGGATGCCGTGGGTGACCGTGAGCCATGTGTATCCCCCGAGCCGGTGCTTGGGGTAGGCGATCGACGGCGTGAAGGAACCGAGGGTGATCAGAACCGCTGCTGCTGCCATGGCCGCGTAGAACCAGCGGCCTGCGGTGTGGTCCGTCCATGGCGCGGAGTATTTTTTCTCGAGGGCTGCGCCGGTGGACATGTCTTGGCTATTTTAGCGCGGATTTGAGAGGTTCTAGTCCGGTTTCGAGATCCCCAGACGCACAAAAGCCCCGCATTTTGCGGGGCTTTTCGTTGCGCTTGGAGTGGGCCAGCCCAGGGAACCAGCCCTGCCCTGAATGTCTGGCGGAGAGTGGGGGATTCGAACCCCCGATAGAACTTTGAGGTCCTATAACGGTTTAGCAAACCGCCGCCTTCAGCCACTCGGCCAACTCTCCTGCACGGATGCTTTTCAGTATACCTGTAACCCGTGATCCCCGCGCCTGCGGCTGTGGTTGCCCCACATCCCGATTCTGAGATGTGGGCTTGCAGGATGCCCGTACCCGTTGCACCGCTTCATTTAGCATCTCTTCATGGTGACGTCGCCGGCTCGTGCCGCCTTCAAAAAGCTCCGTCTGCTCCCGCTCGTCGCCGCTACCTATTACATGGTCGCCGGTGGCCCCTATGGCCTCGAAGACATCATCGGCAACGCCGGCTATCGCATCGCTCTGCTCCTGCTGCTCCTGCTCCCGTTTCTCTGGAGTCTTCCCACCGCGCTCATGATCGGCGAACTCGCCAGCAGCATTCCCGCCGAAGGCGGCTTCTACGCCTGGGTCCGCCGCGCACTCGGCCCCTTCTGGGGATTTCAGGAGGCTTGGCTCTCTCTTGCCGCCAGCGTCTTCGACATGGCCATCTACCCCACCATCTTCGTCGACTATCTCTCCCGCATCGCCCCCGGCTGGACCGCCGGCCACCGTGGCCTTCTCCTCGGTCTGCTCGTCGTCGCCATCGCGGCCGTCTGGAACCTCCGCGGCGCAGCCTCCGTCGGAGAGGGAAGCGCCGCCATGATGTTCCTCTCGCTCTCGCCCTTCGCCGTTTTAATCGGGCTAGCTATATATAGTGCAGTCCATACGCACACCCACGCCGCATTCAGCGGTCGACCCATCGGCTTCAGCTTCTCCGGCGCTCTGCTCGTTGCCTTGTGGAACTACATGGGCTGGGACAACGCCAGTACCGTCGCACTTGAAGTCGAGGATCCGCAGCGCAACTACCCGCGTGCCATGCTCACCTCCGCGCTTATGGTCATGCTCGTCTACTGCCTGCCGCTACTCGCCATCTGGATCGCAGGCGTCGCGCCCGGCAACTTCACCACCGGTTCCTGGGTCAATGCAGCCGCTCTCTTCGGAGGTTCAACCCTCGCGCTCGCAGTTGTGATCGCCGGCTCTTTAGACGGCCTCGGCACCTTCACCTCGCTCACCATGTCGTATACGCGCCTGCCATACGCGATGGCAGAAGACGGCCTGCTCCCCAAACTCTTCACCCGCCGTTTGAAGAACGGCGCACCCTGGGTCAGCATCCTCGTCTGCGCTGGCGCATGGGCGCTCGCCCTGCAGTTCACCTTCGAACGCCTCATCACCATGGACCTCGTCCTCTACGGCCTCTCCTTAATATTGGAGTTCGTCGCCCTCATCGTCCTCCGCCGTCGCGAGCCGGAATTGCATCGTCCCTTCCGCGTCCCCGGCGGCATCTTCGGTGCTGTCGCCGTCGGTCTCGGCCCCACCGCATTGATCCTCTATGCCCTCTACGCCGCCCGCGGCGAACACATCGGCGCTATGCCGGCGCTGGTCTTCGCCACCCTCGTCGCATGCAGCGGCGCTGTGCTCTATCTCATTGCAAAGCTGGCCGCTCGCGCTGGCAGGCAGCCCGCACAGGGGTGATCCGCGTGGCCGTTATTTTTTTTGCTTTGCCTGCCATCCCGGCGGAGCTACAATTCTCACACAACAGAAAATTCAGCGTCACCCATGGATGCTAAACTCTCGTGCGTTTTAGCCTCTTTTGCCCCACAGCTTTGCGAAAGGGAGACAAAATGAAACTACGCCTGGCCGCTGCTCTTCTTCTCTCCGCAACCGCCCTCACCCTCACGGGCTGTATCGACACCAGCGCGCCTGCGGCTCCCATGGCCGCCACAGACATCTACCTCGACTACAACGTCATCTCCGGCCTGTACATCCAGCCGGAGATTGCGGACTTTGCTGCGAACGGTTGCTGTGCTCCCACCATCTTGAGCGACACACCCAGCTCCGTAGGCATCACCGCCGTCGCCACGGATACGAGCGGCAACATCTACGCCGCCCTCTTTGACTTCTACGCACAAGAGGCAGAGATTGACGTCTTCGCTGGCGGCTCCGCCGCCGTCAACGGCTCGGTTGCGCCCACCCGCACCTTCCACAATGGCTTTATGACGGCCCCGGTCGGGGGTCTCACCGTGGACCCCAGCGGCAATGTCTACGTCTACGACTACAACCAAAACCTCTTCAAGTTCACCCCCGTCGCCGATGGCATCGCCCAGCCCCTGTTCATGCTCAACGGATTGATTGCGGACAATGGCATGACCACGGACTCGAAGGGCAACTTCTACATCTCCGCCACTGGCGCCGGACCAGCGCCACCATGCCCGGGCCCGGGGTCGTGCCCCACCGGCATAAACGGCGACGCTATCTACGTCTACTCTGCCGGCTTCGACAATCTCACGCCAGAGAACATCATCACGCCGCCGGATTCAGAGTTCATTGACGGTCTGGCGGTCGATGCGAGCGGCAATATCCATGCCTCGGGCGAACTTACCTACGGCACCTATTCCGGACAGATCGAGACCTACGCTCCCACTGCCACCGGTAACGCCACGCCCACCAGCACCATCACAGGCGCAAACACGCTGCTCAGCACCGGCTCCTACAACACCATGACCATAGATGCCGTGGGAACCCTCTACGTTCGCAGCCTTAGCTACTACGGCCCAGGCGGAACGTCCACGATCAATGAATTCCCCTCCACCGCCAGCGGTAACGTTGCGCCCGCTGTCAGCATCAATGCAGGTCTTCCCCTGTACTACCCCAACGTAAGCATCGCGGTCGCTTCCTATGCGCCTACAAGGAGATAAAAAGGCTGCACGGTCTCCCCGTGCAGCCCTTTTCTCTGCCGTTACAGAAAAATAACGCCGTCTACTAACACGCTCCGCCGCAAACAAAAAAGGCTGCACCGTCTCCCGTGCAGCCTTTTCTCATATGAGATCAAGCGCCTGCATTTTATCCAAAAATCTATTCGCTTTTTGCCTGAATTCTGCTAAAAAATATACCAAATCCACACTATTGGCCTTAGGAGACCCCCGTGAAACTCCACCTGCTTTCCTTCCTTCTTCTCTCTGCGGCTGTCCTTACGCTCTCCGGCTGCATCGCCGATCTCACCTATAGCCCGGGCCCCAGCAACAACTCCTACATCTTTCTGGACGCCTCACCCGCTCTGGCCCCGTCGTCTCCCAGCAACACTCCGGGGATATCGGCGAGCTATGAGATACTCGGCTACCCGCTCAACTCCACCGGTACCCCCAATCCCGCCATCACGCTCGCCGCTCCGTCCGGCACGGTTCTCGTGGGTGCCGGTGTGGACAACAGTGGCAACGTATACGCCCTGACCACGAGCAGCTCGACTCCCACCGGCCAGATCAGCGTCTACAGCCCCACCTCCAGCACACCCTCCACACCGGTCCGCACCATCACTCTTCCCGCCATCTTTTTCGGACCCAGCAACGTAGTCGCCAGCAGCATACCGGCACAATTCGCCGTCGATCCTAGCGGCAATGTCTTTGTCAACTTCGATGACAGAGCCGGAACCCTGGTTCGATACGCACCCGGAGCCGCCGACAACGGAACCACCCCCGCCACGCCCGCGCTCACCCTCACCCGCATCACCCAGCCCCAGGAGATGACCACCGACTCCGCAGGCGATCTCTATGACGTGCAGGATGTATATGATGCAGACACCCAGACCGATTACGACGTCATCAACGTCTACCGCGCCGGCTTCACCACCACCACGCCTGCGCGTACCATCAACCCCACCACCATCGTGGGAACGAACAACGCCTTCTTCGGCGGCATCGCCGTCGACGGCTCCGGCAACGTCTACACCACCTTGGAGATCGATCCCGACGACACGCCGGAGATCGCCATCTTCTCCACCACCGCCAACGTCGCTCCCACCACCACCATCACCGGCTCGAACACCACGCTCACCGAGAACGCCAGCGGCATCGCTCTCGACTCCGCCGGCAACATCTACGTCCGCGATGATGCCTCGGCGCAGCGCAGCGCCTCGGGTTCCGGGCATGCCCTCCAGCCCCTCGCGGCGATTTCTAATCCCACCGTCGTCGATACCTTCGCCGCCAACGCCACCGGCAACGCCGCGCCCACCAATACCTTCAACACCGGCATCTCCGACGCGTTTTTCAACGACAGCATCGCCATCCACTAACCCATCCTCACAAAACAAAAGGCTGCACGGATCATCCGTGCAGCCTTTGTTTTTACTTGTCATCCCGTACCCTGAGCGAGCGTAGCGAGTCGAAGGGGGAGGGATCTGCTTCTGTCTCTGCCCTCTTCGAGCCTGCCCTGAGTGAAGCCGAGGGGTCCGCGCAGACCTACTTCTGCTTCAGCGCCTTGCTCGCCTCAAACCGCTTCATCGAATC
Organism: Acidobacteriaceae bacterium; assembly: GCA_035570215.1. GTDB lineage: Bacteria > Acidobacteriota > Terriglobia > Terriglobales > Acidobacteriaceae > JARLFX01. The sequence goes on along the minus strand of DATMLK010000112.1, from coordinate 25,916 downwards.
CATTACGACCGTCCGCGCGTACGATGCATCGCGCCAGCCCTTGATCTCCACGCGCTTGCCCTCAAGATCTTTATAGATGGAGAAGAAGTGCGTGATCTCCTTCAGCATGTGCGGGTAGATCTCGGAGAAGTTCCAAACATCGGCATACCGCGGATTATTTTTGCCCACGGCCAGGATCTTCTCGTCCGGCACGCCCTGGTCCAGCATGTCCAGTACGCCGATCGGCCGTACGCTCTGCAGGCAGCCGGGAAAGCTCGGAGCGTCCACCAGCACCAGCACGTCCAGCGGATCGCCGTCCTCGGAGAGCGTGGACGGGATGAATCCATAGTCGCCCGGGTAGTGCACCGGCGAGTATAGGTTCCGGTCCAGCCGGAAGACGTGCAGTTTCTTGTCGTACTCGTACTTATTGATGCCCTGCGCCGGAATCTCAATGACCGCGTTGATCACCTCGGGTGACTTCTCGCCAGCCGGCAGTTCCAGATAATTCGTCATAGTGCCTTTCTGTTCGTGCAACTGTGCCTTGCTTAAGGGGACGGCTTTAGCCGTACCGTAAAAGTTTAGGAGAGGGAAGGGGCTTAGCCCCTGAGGTACCTGTCTCTATCCTACCTATTCCTCATTAGGAAATCGTCTTCGCGGGCGAAGCGATTCACCCCGTGCATAGCACTATAATCAAGGACAATGAAGGCACATGTCTACGTCACGTTGAAGACCACCGTCCTGGACGCCCAGGGCCAGACCGTTCGCGACGCTCTCGCCCGCATGCACTACAAGGGCGTGGCCGATATCCGCCAGGGAAAATACTTCCTCCTCACCCTCGACGGCACCCTTGATCCCGCCGCCGCTGCCGCCGAGATCGAGCGCATCGCCCGCGACGTCCTCAGTAACCCGGTCATCGAAGAGTTCACCTATAGAATCGAGTAGTCGCTCCATGAAAGCCCTTCGCGCCATCCTCGCTTTTCTCGCCGGCTCCACGCTGGCCCTCGCTCCGGCGATGAAGTTCATCCGCTACACCCATCACAACGCCCTTGCCCCCGCGTCCGCCGGCTACATCGCCATCGCCGCAGCTCTCGGCGTTATCTTTTCATTGCTCGGCGGCTATGCGGCCGCGCGCATCGCCCCGCAGAATACGCACGGCGCCGGTGACGCCATCGTCTTCTTCATCCTGGCCTGTACCTGCTTCTCGCTCTATAACTCCCCCGGCCGCGATCACTGGTTCCAGTTCATCGCCCTTCTGCTCATGGTGCCTTCGGTCTATCTCGGCAATCGTCTGGCTGCTTAAAGTAAATGCCCCGCATTGCTGCGGGGCTTTCTCATGTCATCCAACTGCATCCTGAACTTGGTACTGTCCTGAGCGAAGCGAAGGATGGGATAAGCATTAGCAGAGAATAGGGGCTTTAGCCCCGGTGCACTCGCGACATCAGATCAGGACACTATCCCTAAGCTTTGTCGTCTATTCCATCACTTCCATCACTCGAGTTCCATATATAAAGGAACTCCTCATTGCTTGACGTGGCAAGCTGCAGCCCCTGCTGCGTTGCCGCGCGGCTTAGCGCGGAGCGGATATTCTCTTTCGAGTCCGGCAGCTCAGCCAAAGGGACACGGAGTGCCGTTCCCGGCTTCAACTGGGCTAGATCCCCGAGCAGCGCCGTGATGATCTTCTTGTGTTTCCCCTCGCGACCTTTGGGGACATCCGCCTGCAATATCGATTGAAATCTCGGAAGGGGCATGATTTCCTTCACTCGGCCTCCATGCTTTAAATATCATCGCAATCGAGTTCTTAACGTAACACAAAACTAACGTATAACATATTCGGTAGCGAATAATGGAACCCGGAATCTCGCGCTAATCTGCAAGTATCAGATTTAAAATACTTAATACGTGACAAAACGAATCAAAAAGAGTTAACCCGTATTCAAACAAGCTAGCTAGCGTGGGAGATAGAGGTAAATGCCCATGTCTCCCAACGACATCGTTCCACTCGCGGAAGCGATTCAGGCAAAGCTTGACGCTACAGACTCGCCCTCGCCGGTCATCCTGATCGTCGACGACGAAAAGATCATCGCCGACACTCTGGCTGCCATCTTCAACCGCAGCGGCTATGCCGCGTTTGCCGCCTATGACGCAGAGAGCGCGCTTGAGCTTGCCGCTCTCGTCTCGCCGCAGTTGCTCATTACCGATGTCGTCATGCCCGTCATGAACGGTATCGATCTCGCCATAAGGATGGAGTCGCTGCTTCCGGATTGCAGGATACTGCTCTTTTCTGGACAGGCCTCCACCGTCGACCTGCTCGCCAGTGCCCGCGCCATGGGGCACAACTTCACCACGCTCTCCAAGCCCGTGCATCCCACGGAACTGCTGAAGAGAGTTTCGGAGACATTGCAGATCGCAAAGCCTCCCCAGTCAGCCGTGCCCATTCTCTGCCCGTAGTTTTCTTGTTGCCAGTCGAAAAAGGTATCCTTGGTTTCAATGAAGCTCCGTTGCGGACCGCTTGCCTTATGAAGATTGTGCCTCGCATCGCCCCGTTTGGTGCCTTTGTCGCCATGCTCCTTGCCGGATGCGGCGGCAGTTCGTTCGCGACCGGTCTCGTTTCTCTGGGCTCCGTTGTGCCCTCCGCCACGCTCACTCCCAACTCCATCGCCGTCAGTGGCGACTACGCCTATGTTGCCTTGCAGGGAAGCGCCGGTGCCATCGCCGTTCTGGACATCTCCACTGGCGCGCCTGCTCTGCTCACCACCTTCCCCATGCCCTGCACCCAGCCCAATGGCATCAAGGTCTCCGGCGGCTATGCTTACGTCACCTGCTATGACACCGGCGCGCTCTATGTGCTCAGCATCAACAACGCCGATCCCGCCGCGCCCGTGCTTGCCGTCGTCGGCTCCGTGAGCGGTCTGCAATCGCCCTATCCTGGAACCTCACTCTCCGGTACCCACCTCTATGTGCCCTCGCACGCAGGCTTTATCTTCCGCGTCGACGTCTCCAACCCGGCCGCCCCCGTCATCGACGGCTCCGTTGCCACCGCCGCGGGCACATCGCCCAACGCCGTCTACGTCGCCAACAGCATCGTCTACTGCGCCTGCAGCTCCGAACCCATGCAGTCCTGGTTCCAGACCTTCACCGCCACCGGCACCATGACGCTGCTCGGCCAGATTCCGCTCACCCACTCGCCGCAGCGGGTTGTCGTCAGCGGCAACTATGCCTACGTGACCAACTTCGACTCTATGAAGCTCGATATTGTCGACGTCACTAATCCTGCCGCGCCCAGCGTTCTTACCAGCGTCGCTCTCCCGTGCAATGCTCTCCCCGTTGCCGTTACGGCCAGCTATGCCTACGTCGGTTGCTATTCCGCGCAGGGCATAGCCACCATCAACATCACCAATCCTGCCAACGCCACCGTGCTCCGCTACACCGCCACCAGCGCCAGTCCGGTGCAGGATCTGGCGCTCAGCGGCACCAGCCTCTATGCCGTCAGCGGCAACGCCGGCGGCAGCTTCAACACCCTCGCCAACGCCTTCTGAGCTGCTTATTGGGTGAGGTTTAGCTTACTTGGACTTTCGTTAAGCCCACGGCTTCAGCCCTGCCGGAAAGCCGCGCCGCTTGCGGCGCGCTCCGCTCTGCCGAAGGCATGAGCGAAGCTGCAGGCGAAGCGAATTTGTTCCTTGCTTTATCGTTCCGCTGCCCACGGCGCCCGGCAAAGGTTTATCCTTGTCCCAATGAAAAACGTCCCCATGAAGAACCGCCGCGAATTCATTACCGCAGCCGCAGCCCTCACCCTTTCCACCAAGCTGTACGCAGTCAACCACGATCTGCTGCAGCTTAAAAGGCAGATGCCGGCCGGCTCGCCCACTGCCGGTGTGGCGCTCGCCGTATCCACTACGCGCACGGTGACCATTCCCAGGAACTTCGTCGGTCTCAGCTATGAGTCCCAGCAGCTCGCCGACCCGCATTTCTTTTCGCCGAAGAACGCGCAGCTCATCGCCCAGTTCAAGGCACTCTCGCCGCAGGGCGTCCTTCGCATCGGCGGCAATACCAGCGACTTCTCCTGGTGGCAGCCCACGCCGGAGACCGCGCGGCCCTCCCGCTCCAGCAGCGTCTTCTTCGCCGGCGAACCCGCCCCCGGCTTCAGCTATCCCATCACTCCTGTTGCGATAGACAATCTCCGCAAATTCCTCGACGACGCCAACTGGACCTGCCTCTACGGCATCAACTTCGGCAACAACACGCCAGAGCTCGCCGCCGATGAGGCCGCCTACGTCGCCGGAAAACTCGGGCCGCGCCTCGAATACTTCCAGCTCGGCAACGAGGTCGATCAGTTCTCCCGCCACATCCGCGATCCCAAAACCTGGTCGCCAGACGCCTACTTCGCCGAGTGGCTCCCCATGGCCCGCGCCATCCTCGCCAGAGTCCCCAACGCCCAGTTCGGCGCCCCAGACATCGCCGGCAATCTCGATTGGCTCACCGCCTTCGCCGCCAACATCGCGAAGACCGATAACCCGCCGAAGATAGCCGCGATCACCCACCATCACTACGTCGGCGGCCCACCCAACTCGCCGGATATGACCATCCCGCGCATCCTCGCCGGCCCCGCAGCCGACCCGGCCGTCGATAAGGCCATCGCCGTCGGTACCGCCGCCGCCGCACAGCTTCATACCGCGCTGCGCATGACCGAAGGCAACACCTGCTACTCCGGCGGCAAGCCCGGCGTCTCCGACGTCTTCGCCTCCTCGCTCTGGGCCGCCGACTATCTCCTCTACCTCGCCTCCGCCGGCTATGCAGGCGTCAACCTCCACGGCGGCGACGCCCTCCCCGTCGCCGACTCCCTCGGCGGCTCGCTCCCCGGCGAAGCTCTCATGAAGAACTCCGACGAGTCCCACCCCCGGCCTCTTTACACGCCCATCGCCAGCATCAACGGCATCTACACCGCAGAACCCGTCTTCTATGGCATGCTCTTCGCCCAGCAGTTCGCCGGAGCCACCATGCTCGACGTCGCCTTCAACCCCACCTTCACGCCCGTCAACGAACCCGCCGGCTCTACCGCGCGCGTCAACGCCACCGCCTACGCCGCCATTCGTCCCGACGGCAAGATCATCATCGCCGTCATTAACAAAGACCTCACCAACGACATCGTCGTCCACATCACCGGCGCTTATCCGTCGAGTATTCTCCACCTCACCGCGAGCGCGCCCGATGCCACCGGCGTCACCTTTGCCAACGCCACCGTCACCCTGAACGGCCAATGGAAGCCGCGCCCCTCGGCTGCTTTCATCTACCTCGGCCACAACGCCCCCGTCCACGTTCCCAGGGCCAGCGCGGCGTTGTTTGTATGCCACTAGCGGGTGCCCCACATCTCGCCTCTGAGATGTGGGACATCTTCGCGTAGCAGCGATCCGTCTTTGCTTTCGGAGGGAGCAGGGGCCTTCAGCCCCCTGGATAAGCTCGCATAAAAAGGGGCTTCAGCCCCGGGCCTTTGTCTTTTTTAATGCCTTGCTTAAGGACACGGCTTTAGAAGCCTGTCCTGAGCGAAGCCGAAGGATGTCGAAACAAGATCGGCAGGGAAGCGGCTTCAGCCGCTGAGGCACGTTTTGCCTCTGCGGCCATCGGGAGCTCACCCGTGCGAGAGCACGGGTAGAATAGAAAGATGTGCGGAATTGTTGGCTATATAGGGAAGAAGCCCGTCGTCCCCGTCATCATTGAAGGCCTGCGCCGCCTCGAATACCGCGGCTACGACTCCGCCGGAATCGCCGTCGCCGGCTCCAGCGCCGGTCTCGAACTCCGCCGCGCCCCCGGCAAACTCGTCAATCTCGAGAACGTCATCGCCGCCGACCCCATCCACGGCACCTACGGCATCGGACACACCCGCTGGGCCACCCACGGCCGCCCCACCGAAGAGAACGCGCACCCCCATCGCGACGGGACGGGACGATTAGTTGTCGTCCACAACGGCATCGTCGAGAACTATCTCCAGCTCAAGAAAGACCTCATCGCCAAGGGCCACAACTTCCAGTCCGAGACCGACACCGAGATCATCGCCCACGTCATCCAGGATGAGTTGGCATTGCATGAAAAATTAAACAGCAGCACGATCGCGTCCGACTCCGCTGAAGCTGTTGTTGGCACGAAGCGCGCCGCGCGATCCGCCGTCCGCGCAGCACTCCCGCTCGAAGAAGCCGTCCGCCGCGCCGTCAAGCGTCTCACCGGGGCCTTCGCCATCGGCGTCCTCTCCGCCGGCGAACCCAACAAGATCGTCGCCGCCCGCATGGGCCCGCCCGCAGTCATCGGCGTCGGCGACGGTGAGTACTTCATCGCCTCAGACGTCCCCGGCATCCTCCACCACACCCGCGACATCTGCTTCCTGCAGGATGGCGACGTCGCCATCCTCACCCCCACCGGCGTCACCTGGACCGACTTCGACGGCAAGCCCCTCATCCGCGAGACCCAGCGCATCACCTGGGACCCCATCCAGGCCGAAAAGGGCGGCTACAAGCACTTCATGCTTAAGGAGATCAACGAGCAGCCTCGCGCCATCCGCGATACCACCCTCGGCCGCGTCTCCCTCGACACCGGCAAGGTCTTCCTCGAAGAGATGGGCATCACCCCCGCCGAGTTCAAGAACGCTTCGCAGATCACCATCGCCGCCTGCGGAACGTCGTGGCATGCCGGCCTCGCCGGCAAGTTCATGATCGAGCGCCTCGCGCGCCTTCCCGTCGACGTCGACTACGCCAGCGAGTTCCGCTACCGCGACCCCATCGCCGATGCGCGCGCCATCGGCCTCCTCATCACCCAGTCCGGCGAAACCGCGGACACACTCGCCGCCCAAAGGGAACTGATACAGAAGGGAAGCAAGACCCTCGCCATCTGCAACGTCGTCGGCGCCGCCATCACCAGAGCCGCGCAAGGCACCATCACCACGAATGCAGGCCCCGAGATCGGTGTCGCCAGCACCAAAGCCTTCACCGCCCAGCTCACCGCATTATTTGTCTTCGCGTTATACCTCGCACAGGTCCGCGGCACCATCTCCGATGCCGAATCGCTCCACTACGTCACCGAACTCTCCAAGCTCCCCGGCAAGGTCGAAGAGGTTTTGCGTTCGGTCGACGACCAGTGCTTCCAACTCGCGAAAGAGTTCTCCAACGCACGCGACTTCCTCTTCCTGGGGCGGGGAATTCACTACCCCATCGCCCTCGAAGGCGCACTCAAATTAAAAGAGATCAGCTACATCCACGCCGAAGGCTACCCCGCCGGCGAGATGAAGCACGGCCCCAACGCCCTTATCGACGAGACCCTGCCAAGCGTAGTCATCGCCACCAAAGACCCCGCCGACCCGAGCAGCGTCCTCAAGTACGAAAAGACATTAAGCAACATTCAGGAAGTCACCGCCCGCGCCGGCAAGGTGATCGCGATCGCGATCGAAGGCGACGAAGAGATTGGCCAGATCGTAGACCACGTCATCCACATCCCCCAGGCCCCGGAGCTCCTGCTCCCCGTGCTGGAAGTTGTGCCCCTCCAGCTCCTGGCGTACCACATCGCTGTCCGCAGAGGCTGCGATGTCGACCAGCCAAGAAATCTCGCCAAATCCGTCACCGTGGAATAATCCCTATTCACTTGTCATCCCGAGCGCAGCCGAGGGACCTGCTTCTTGTTTTTGCTCGTCATTCAGAGGAGCGGAGCGACGAAGAATCCGCCATGCAACTCGTCGGCCCATACCGCTCCAGAGTTTCTAACCCTAAAGTCCGTGCTTGATTTGTCATTCCGGCGCACGCCGGAATCTGCTTCTCTACCCATACAGTCAAACTCGTCCATACAGCGGGTGCCCCATATATGCGCAGCAGTATCGCGCATATGTGGGACATCGCGCGTGTAGCGCGACCGTCTTTGTCTTCATCTTTCGGAAGGGCATGGCTTCATCCATGCCGTAAAAAGCCCATCGCGCTTTTGTGATGACTAGAAACCTGTCGTTTCGCTAAAAACTACGCCAGCCTTTCATCAAAATCATCAGCCGGATAGATCTCCCGTCTGCGAGCATCGCGAGCACCACGCGAAGCGATTAAAGCGCCCACGGCGCCCGTGCAAAAACGCGCACTTTCCGTCACGGATTTGACACGGACAACTCCCGAAGCCGCCCACCCCAAACCCCCGCTCCCGCCAAAGATGCTCCGTACATCGCCCACAAACCCCAAAACTGCGGCTGCCAATGCAACTTCGTGACGCGGAACTGCCTCATACCTTGTAACTGCCACGCCACTTCCGTTCCCCGCGGAGCGTAGACAGCATAAGGGGCACTCCAATGCGTACTCGTTTCGCTGCTCTACTTTTTTTCCTCGCCGCTTCGACGCTCACGCTCACCGGATGCATCTCCGGCCTCACCTATAACACCGCCAATCCTGTCGCCGCCACGTTTCTCTTCACCACGGCGCTCGCCAGCAACACCGCCGGCTCCGTCAACACCTACCCCGTCGCCTCCACCGGCAGCGCTGTCGCGGCCAGCAGTTCTGTGCCCGTCACCAGTACGTACGTGGGCGGTATACACGGCGACGGCGCGGGCAACATCTACCTCGTCAGCGCTCCATACCTCAGCAATAACCTCACCGTCAGCGTCTACTCCACCGCGGCCGGTGTGCTCACGCTCACGCGCTCCTTTACCTACAGCACGCCCGTTTATTCCTTTACTGTCGATCCCACCGGCATCGTCTACATCTCCAATGGCCGCGGTGTGATCCTCAAGTTCGCGGCCAACGCCACCGGAGCCGCCACGCCCAGCACCATCGCTGTCTCCACTTCTTCTTACAGCGCCATGGCCACCGACACTGCCGGCGATCTCTTCACTTACGACACCAGCGGCATCATCACCGAGTTCCTTGCTGGCACCAGCTCGTACTACAGATACATCGGTCCTACCTCCGGCCTCAATTATTCCAGCGTCACAGACATGGCTCTCGATTCCGTCGGCAACATCTACATCGCTGGCGATGTGGGATCGACACCGACCATCTTTGAATATCCCCAGGCCGCCGGTACCGTCGCGGCCATCAAGACCATCAGCGGCAGCAACACACTCTTCGGTCCACTTCAGGCTCTCACCGTCGATGCCGTCGGCAACATCTATGTAGAAGATGCCGCCTCCACCAGCAGCCCGCACAACGTTGATCTCTATACCTTCGCGCCCACCACCGCCACAGGGAACGTCAACGTCGCGCCCACCAGCCACTTCACCCCCACCGCCACTACTGAAGCCAGTGCAGGCGCCGTCGGTCTCGTGGCCTACTAAACTCGCTCCAAAAGCAGCGGTCCGCGCATAGCTCTATAGAGTCGCGCCGTATCGGGATCGGGTGATGATTCTTCCGGCTCCGGCGCTGACTCGGGTTCCGGCGCAGCCTCTGGCTCTGGATCCGGTGCGGCTTCCGGAGCAGATTCATCTGGTGCAGGTTCGGGTGCAGACTCATCCGGCGCAGCCTCTGGTGCAGGTGCATCAGGTGCAGCTTCCGGAGCAGATTCATCTGGTGCAGCTTCGGGCTCTGGATCCGGTGCGGCTTCGGGTGCAGACTCATCCGGCGCAGCCTCTGGCTCTGGATCCGGTGCGGCTTCCGGAGCAGATTCGGGTGCAGACTCATCCGGTGCAGCCTCCGGAGCAGATTCGGGTGCAGACTCATCCGGTGCAGCCTCCGGAGCAGGAGCATCCGGTGCGGCCTCAGGTGCAGGCGCATCCGGTGCAGCTTCCGGAGCAGGAGCATCCGGTGCGGCCTCAGGTGCAGGCGCATCTGGTGCAGCTTCCGGATCCGGTGCGGCTTCAGGCGTAGACTCATCCGGCGCAGCTTCTGGCGCAGGCTCATCCGGTGCGGCTTCGGGAGCAGGTGCATCTGGTGCAGCTTCCGGGGCGGGTGCATCCGGCGCAGCCTCTGGTGCAGGTGCATCAGGTGCAGCTTCCGGAGCAGAAGCATCCGGTGCAGCTTCGGGAGCAGGAGCATCCGGCGCAGCCTCAGGTGCAGGCGCATCTGGTGCAGCTTCAGGTGCAGGTGCATCCGGTGCAGTTTCAGGTGCAGGAGCATCTGGTGCAGTTTCAGGTGCAGGCGCATCTGGTGCAGCTTCGGGAGCAGGAGCATCTGGTGCAGCTTCCGGTGCAGGAGCATCTGGTGCGGCTTCGGGAGCAGGAGCATCTGGTGCGGCTTCCGGTGCGGGTGCATCCGGCGCAGCTTCGAGAGCAGGAGCATCTGGTGCAGCTTCGGGAGCAGGCGATTCTTCAGGCGTGGGTTCGGGAACAGCTTCAGGAATAGTCTCAAGCTCAGCTTCCGGAGTGGCCTGGACTTGAGCGATTCCGCCCTCGAGCGATGCCTTCAGATCCTGAAGGTGCTGCAGCGCCTTATCCATGATGGCGAGGCCGGCTGCTCCCTGATCGGACACTTCTTGTACCTGGGCCGGGACATTTGTAAAGTCCGTGTAACCCTTGGTTATTTCGGCGATTCCTTTGATGATTCCACCGGCCGTCGACCATGAATCGAGATTCGCAGCATCACCGGCCAGAGATGTAAGCGAGCCCATGGCTGACAAATGATCACCCTCTTTGCCGCTGTTGCCTATCTCTATGCCGCCGGAGGCTATTTTGAGCGGAGTTGAGCCGCTTGCAGCGGCCAGTGATGCAAGCAGCGCCGCGTTTTTCTCATTGGCTGAATCGGCCGACGCAGCCTTGACCAGGTTTTCGGCACTGTCCGAGGAATCCTTGAGAAGTTTCAGCAGGGGGTTCTCGGGATCGATGGCGACGATGCCTTCTTTGATGGTAGAGGTCGCGCCGTGAACCACCTCAAACACAGCGTATCCAGTAGCACCGATCTGCATCTGTTGAATGCTGTCCTGGATAAGCTGGGCCTGAATTGCTCTGTCCTGTTTCGTCTTTTCGATTAAATCGTTGACCCGCTGCAATTCAGCCGTAAGGTTTGTAGTGTCGACAGTCGCAGCTGTTTGTTGTGTGGCATCCGCCGTGGTGGATGCGGTGGAAGCTGAATCAGGTGTCTGTGCGTGCAGGCCCGCATGCGGGAATACGGTGCAGCTCCCGAACACTAAGAGAAGAATGCGAATGGATGAGGATTTCATTGGTCGCCCTCTTTGACTTCGCCGTTACTCGCCGCTGGCCCGTTCCCAATGCTGGATAGGAGAATGGTGCCATATCTCAGGGTGATTTCAGAATGAAATTTTTCGACTGTGAGATGCGGTTGCAAGAGGACTAGAGAGACCAGGGATCGATCTTGCCTATCAAATCCACCTGTTACCCTGTATCTGGCATGCAAAACGAACCCCATCGCGAGACCCTCACGGCCCGTCTGCGATCGAAGAAAGTCCTCTCCGAATCCTCTCAGACCTGGCACCTTGAGTTCACCGCGGACGCGCCCTTCTCGTTTATCCCTGGGCAGTTCCTCTCCATCCTTGCCGAGCGGAGATACCCCGCAGGCCACGCCCGCGCCGGCGAATCCAGGATGGACACCCGAGCCTACTCGCTTGCTTCAGCTCCTGCCGGAACCTCATTCGACCTTTGCCTGAACCGTTTAGATACAGCAGGCGGCCGCGGCTACTTCTCCAACCTTCTCTGCGATCTTGTTCCCGGGGCCGCGATCCAATTCCATGGCCCGCATGGAAACTTCACTCTGCGCGAGAGCACCGGCCCGGTTCTTCTCATCGCTGAAGAGACCGGCATCGCTCCCATCCGCAGCATGCTGCAGGCAAATCAAGATCTATCCGCGACGCTGATCCAGACCAGCACAGCCAGCAGCGCTCCGCTCTATGGTGAAGAGTTTGGGGGCGAAGAGTCTGCCGCCACAGGCCCACTCCACTACCTGCCCGTACACGACGATGCTACGCATGCCGCATCACTGGCGGCCGTCAAGAACACGCTCGCCGCGAACTCTGCCGTCCGCGAGGCATACATCGTCGGGCTCAGCCCATTCGTCAACGCGCATCGCGCGCAATTAAAAGAACTTGGCTGGGATCGCAAGCAGATTATCTTTGAACGCTACGATTGATCTGCGCGCGGCAGCTTAGAGGTTGAACAGTTCACGCAAACGCTTTGTCTGCGCGCGGCTCACCGGAATATCTTTCTTGTTCCGGTCGTCCATTCTCAGCTGATAGCTGGACTTGAACCACGGCACCACCTCGCGAATATGTTCGATATTGACGACGAATGAGCGGTGCGTTCGCCAGAAGGAAGCCCCATCCAGCTGCTCCATCAGTTCCTCCAGCGTGCGGCAGTTCGATGTTCCTTCCAGCGTCGGCGTGGCTACAGAGATGGTGCCGCCCTCAATAGAGGCATAGCACACGTCCTTCTGATCGACGAGCAGCAGCCGGTTCTGCGCGCGCACAATGATCTTTCCCGCGCCGCGCCGCGCCGGCTCCGCCATCATCTTCAGCAGGGCGTCCAGTTTTGCATCGTTGCCGTTTTCATTGCCGGCCGCGCGTTGCTGCGCCTTCTCCAGGGTCTTCTGCACGCGCGCCAGATCAAACGGCTTCAGCAGATAGTCGACCGCATTCACCTCGAACGCACGCACGGCATACTGATCGAAGGCTGTTGCAAAGACGATCTGCGGTAACCGCGCCTTCTTGTCCTTCTCCAGCAGTTTTTTGATCACGGCAAAGCCGTCCAGCCCCGGCATCTGCACATCCAGAAAGACCATATCCGGCTTGTGGGCGCGGATGAGTTGAACACCCTCAATGCCGTTGCCACCTTCGGCCAGGATCTCCACTCCGCCGGCGCGCTCCAGCAGATAGCGCAGCTCCGCGCGGGCGAGCTGTTCGTCATCGATGATGAGAGCGGTCAGGGCCATGGAGTAAAGCTGTGATTATAGAAGAGTTTTTAGCGGTAGGCCTTCAGTCGCTCGGGCACGGACTCGCCACCGCATTCATGGCCGCACTGTTTGCAGTAAACGTCCGTAATGCGAACATCGCGGAAGCAGCGCTCGCAGACCGGCGCCGTCTGAAACTGGCACTGCGGGCAGAAGTTACAGGTGGAGTTGATCTGTGTGCTGCAGTTGGGGCAGCGGGAGAGAATCGGCTGGCGCAACAGGAAGTAAACGACCGCGCCGATTCCGCCCGGCATCACCAGCACAAGCAGCATCCACAGCTTGGCCGACATGCCGCGGCGCTTTACGTCGCGGCTGACGTAGCCGATCAGCAGCACATAGCTGGCCAACAGCGTGCCCCAGGAGTAGCCTGCCAGGATGCGCATGGGCAACTGGTTCTGCTTGCTGTGCGGCATCACATGATGGAAGAGATACTGCACCGCGATAAAGACGATCACGGCCAGCACCATGGACCACTTCGGGATCATCTCCAGTTCATGATCGCCGTCGTGCAGCTCGCGATTTGTAGTCCAGTCATTCATGGCAGTGCCGGTTCCACCGATTCAACAGTTACTGATTGCGATTGCGGCTCCGGCTCAGCCACACGAAAAAGAGAGCCGTGGCGGTGACGGGAAGAAACCAGAGACCGATGATCAACATCTGGCTGCCATGCAGGGAGCCGGCAAGCTCATCGGATATCTCGGTCACGTCGTACTGCGCCAGGCCGCTCCAGGCAGCGTAGCAGAGCAGGAATATCATGGCGGAGGCGATGGTAAGCGGAAGCCAGAGCGTGCGGCGCTGGTAGCGCGCCTCCTGCATCACGAGCGCGCGCTCGCGCACCACGCGGTGGGTGCGGCCCACGCTCGCTGCGTCTGCCGCGAGCGGAATGCCGCGCAACGCGGCACGGGCCTGCAGCTCGGTTGCTGTGTGCTGTCCGCTCAAGCCGCCACCTCCTTGCCGCCGCTGGGCGCGCCCTGCAGTGTCTCCAGGTGCGGACGGAGCGCGGCGAGTCCTCGATAGAGCCGGGATTTCACAGTGGAGAGCGGTGCGCGCGTGACGTTTGCGATCTCTTCGAGCGAGAGCTCTTCATGAAAGCGGAGCGAGAGCACCTCGCGATAGGCTGCGTCGAGCTTGAGAAGCACCGTGGCGAGATGAGCGGCCTGCTCGCCGCTGCGCAGATGATCGAAGGGCGATGGTTCATGGCTGGCAATCTCAAAGGCCTGTGCGTCTTCGCTGTTCTCGCTCATCTCGTCCAGGCTGGCGAGCCGGCGCTTGCGCGAGTTGTCGATGACGAGGTTGCGCGCGATGGTGAAGAGCCAGGTGTCGAAGCGTGCACGGCCGTCATACTGGGTGCCGCGTGTGAGCACCCGCATCCATGTCTCCTGGAAGAGGTCCTCGGCGAGATCGCGCTTGCCGGTGAGGAAGAGAAGATAGCGGAGCAGGCGGTGCTGGTACTGCTCGATCAGCAGGTCGAGCAGTTGCGGGTCCTGCTTCTTCAACCCGCGGGCGATGACGGCGTTCGACGCGAGCGCCTCCTTGAGTGCATCAAGGGCGCTTGCCCGTGTCCGGCCGGCGGCTATGGCGGAGGTGCGCATAGGATTCTCCCTATAGATATATACGCATAGTTACATCAAAAGACTCTCCGGAAAAGCATATTTTGCTGTGGAACCTGCGGGTTGGCGTGGACTCCCGTCGGTCTTGAGGCTCGCTTACCCCTCCATCCGCGATGGCAGGTTATAGCGGGTAAAATGGCAGGATGGACGTTCTTTACGGCCTCCACCCGGTGGAGGAGGCGATTCGTGCGCGGGCGGGCGCGCTGGATCGCGTGAGCATCGCAAAAGAGGCGCGCGATGGGCGGCTGGAGCACCTGGTGCAGGCCTGCCGGGACGCCGGCATCCGCGTGGCCGTGGAGCCGCGCGAGCAGCTGACACGCTATGCCAATACGGAGGCTCACCAGGGCGTCGTCGGCTTCATCCGCGAGCGCAAATTCCTGACCCTTGAAGACCTGCTGGAGACGCCGAAGCAGGAGGGGCAGTACCGCTTCTTTCTGGCGCTGGACGGCGTGGAAGACCCCCACAACCTGGGCGCGCTGCTGCGCACGGCCGATGGCGCCGGCGTGGATGGCGTCATCCTGACCGAGCGGCGGGCCGCGCCGGTGAATGCCACGGTGGCGAAGATCTCGGCTGGAGCGACCGAGTATGTGCGCATCGCCAAGGTGACCAATCTCGTGCGCGCGCTGGAGAAGCTGAAGGCAAATAACGTGTGGTGCATTGGCCTGGACGAACGCGGTAAGAAGAGCTACGACGAATTCGACTTCAAGGCGGATTGTGTGCTGGTGCTGGGACGCGAAGGCGAAGGGTTACACGACCTGACGCGCAAGACCTGCGATCATCTGTTACGGATCCCGATGGCGGGCGGCGTCTCGTCGCTGAATGTATCCGTGGCGGGTGCGGTGGTGATGTATGAGGCCGCGCGCCAGAGGCGTTTAGACACTCCGGCACACGCTGCACCGGTGAAGCCAGCAAAGCCGCGCAAAGGATTAGGTTCCTGATGAAAAAAGCAGTCTGGATCACGCTGTTTGCGGTCTCTATGGCGGCATGCGCTCAGGATGCCGCTGCGCCGCCCTCAACACACGGCACGGTTATCTTCTCGCGCGGCAATGACTCCTCTGTGGCTCCGGATCAGAACGCGACTCCGACGGCTCATGATGTGGTGGCCGCCATCGCACTAACGGCTCTCGAGGACAGCCAGCGCGATGCCGTCACCTTCACGCGCTATGCGCTGGATGTGCATCTGGCGCCGGCGGACTCCACGCTCGCAGTGCACGCACGCATGACCGTCCGCAATGACGGCACGGCGCCGCTGCCCTATCTGCCGCTGCAGATATCGTCGACACTGCAGTGGGAGAGCATCGAGATCGACGGCAAGGCGCTGACGGCGGGGCACGACTGGCAGCAGCATGCTTTGGTGACCGACGCCGACCACACGGGCGCGGCGACGGAGGCTGTGATCACACTGGCCACGCCGCTGGCAGCGGGCGCGAGCGTGGAGGTGACGGCGATCTACTCCGGCACGATCACGCAGAGCGCGGAACGGCTGGAGCGCATCGGCGCGCCGACCGATGAGGCAAGTGCCTCGGAGTGGGACCGCATCACTCCGGAGTTCACCGGTCTGCGCGGCTTCGGCAACGTGCTCTGGTATCCAGTGGCCGCGCCGGCTCTTTTTCTTGGCGATGGCGCGAAACTCTTTCAGGCCGCGGGCCGCATGAAGCTGCGCGAGTCGCAGGCGCTCTTCAGTCTGCGCCTCACGCTGGAGTATACGGGTGCGACGCCATCCGCTGTTCTGCTGAACGGAGAGAGCCGGGCATTTCCCGCGAACAGTGACGAGGCGGTCGCCGCGGACGCAGGCGTGCCGCGCGCCGCGACGGTGGAGTTTCCGGCGAAGCCGATGGGCTTTCAGGCACCGAGCCTCTTCGTCGTGCAGGCTCCGCTTGCGCCGCACGATGCCGATAGCCCGCTGCTGGCCTACACCACGCAACCTGAGTTGCTTGCGCCTTATGCCGGGGCCGCGCAACAGGTGACGCCTCTGGTGACGGACTGGCTGGGTGCACCGCCGCCGCTTGCGCTGGTGGGTCTGCCAGAAGAGATGGACCAGCCGTTTGAGGCAGGCGGCATGCTGGCGCTGGGACTGCGCGCGGCGCAGCCATCAGAGTTAACGCTGCAGATGGCGCATGCGCTGGCTCGCGCACAACTGGCGAGTGCAGACGCACCACCACGTGCCTGGATGGATGAGGGGCTGGCGCAGTTCATCGCCCTGCTGTGGATCGAGCAGACGCATGGACGCCAGGCGGCCGTGGACGAGATGAACGAGCACGGCGCGGCGCTGGCGCTGGCGGAGCCTGATCTTTCGGCTGCGAGCAACGCGAACACTCCTGACGATGCGGGTCAAAGTTTAATTCTCGCGACGGATGAGATCTACTACCGCACCAAGGCGGCTGATGTGTGGTGGATGCTCCGCGACATGGTGGGCGATACCGCTCTGCAGCAGGCACTGGCGATCTATCACACAGAGGCGCGCGTACAGGCAACGCAGGAGAAGGAGCCGTCGCTCTTTCAGCAGCTGCTGGAGAAGACATCTAAGAAGGACCTGGAGTGGTTCTTTGACGACTGGGTCTATCGCGACCACGGTCTGCCGGATCTTTCCATTGCCGCCGTCATTCCGCGCCAGGTGTTGGGCAAGGACGACGAGTATCTGGTAGCCGTTGAAGTGGCCAACGACGGTTATGCCGCGGCCGAAGTGCCGGTGACGGTGCGAACCGGCTCGATCTCCATCACGGAGAGTCTGCTGGTGCCGGCGCGCGAGCATGCAACCACGCGCATTCTGTTTGAGGTGAGGCCCGAAGAGGTGCAGGTGAACGACGGCAGCGTACCGGAGCTGCGCGCCACGGTGCATCGCAAAGAGATCGTGCTTCCCAGTAAGTAGCTAGCGTCCGCGCGGTTTGCGCTGCGTGGCGGAGGTCCAGAGTCCGCTGCTTTGATTCAGCAGACTCGAGCCCGCGTACATCCCCAGTCCAGACCATGTTCTCTGCGCGGTCGCGTCGATAAAAATGGGCAGCGGCGGCGCAGTTGGCGTCGTGGCGGGCAGCGCATTCTCGATCCCATCGCCAATCTGCGGGAGTGCGTGGGCCAGTGCGAGCAGTTGCGGCTCGATCACGCTGCCGCGCAGATGCAGCGTGTAGCTGTCGTGATGCAGCGAGCCGTCCAGGGTTGCGGGCGCGGATCCGCCGAGCGCGAGCGTGACCGGATCAAATACCGCGCCGGTAAAGGCGTGGGCATGGCTCTTGCCTGTGGCAGCTTCGTCCGCGGTGTGCAGATGCAAGTCTGTGATCGTAAGCGATCCGGGAATGCCGGGTACGGCAAGCGTCAGCGTGGGCAGCGTGATCGAACCCTGCCAGACCGGCTTCGTGTTGGAAGGAAGTGCGTGCGGCTTCTTGTCTGCCGGTGCCGCAGGCGGGCCGTAGGAGAATGTGCCATCGGCCGCGCCTGCGGCGGTGAGCTCCGGCGCTATGCGGTTGGTGGCGTGGCGCGCGATCTCCAGTAGTTGTGCTGCCGGCACCTGCTGCGCGGTGAACCGGAGCGCAGGCTGCGGCGACTCGCGCAGGTTCGCGATCTTGCCCTCCATCAGAACGCTGCCATCGCCCACCGGGAGCGTGCAATGGATCGCATCAAACGAGCGCAGATTATCGAGTGCATTCGCGGTGCAGGCAACATGGAGTGAAAGCGCGTGATCCGGTTCGAACTCCGCGCGGCGCACCTCATCCAGATTCATCCTGGCATCGATCTGTGCATCGCCGAAGTGTCCGGTGACATTCGCCTGGGTGTCGATCGAACCACGCCAGCCGGCGTTCTCGCCCATCAGTATATGGCTCACATCACCGAGCTGCGCATCGCGCCATCTCGCGGAGAGCTCAAGCGGAATGGCATCGAGCGTGGCCGCGCGCTGGAAGGTTCCCTCCACCTGCGCCAGACCGGTATCGTTCGCATTCATGTCCGTGCGCAGAGGACGAGCCTCCATGCGCACATGCCAGGTCTCCGGTTGTGAGAGCCAGAGTGCAAGCTTTGCGTCGGTCAGCGAGAAGGGCATCTTCTCCTCGCCCATCTTGATGTTTACGCGCGCCTGCGTTGCCTCGATATACGGGAAGCGCGGCAGATCTCCGGCGCTGCTCTGAGCGGTGGGCGCGGTGTGGATCTGCGAGGCCTGCAACAGGATGCTCTCGACGTTCCACTTGCCTTCGGCATTGCGCACCAGGTTCACGTGCGGCTCGTCGAGCGAGATGGTGGCGAATTCGAGATGGCCGCGCCAGAGGGAGCTGATGTGCAGCGTCGCCGTGACGGTGTTGGCGAGCAGAAATGGTTCGTCGCCAAAGGCCGGGTTCTCGCCGACGACAAAGTTCTCAAGGGTAAAGCCGGGCGTGGGCAGGATGCGGAAGCCGACGGAGTCAAAGTGAACGGGACGCCCCAGCGAGCCGCTGATGCTGGCCGCGATGCGGCGGCGGAAGCGGTTGATGTTGAGAAAGGGCGGAAGCAGGACGAGCAGTATCAAGGTGATGACGGCAAACAGCCACCATCCGCGGCGCGATCTCTTGGTCGATTGGGGTTGTTCGTCCGTCATGTTATTGGATCAGGTGTAGAGTGCGCTTCCAGCGCGTACCGTCGAAGAAGTGGATTGCGACATGGAACATAAAGCCGATGCGGTCGCCGAGGCCGGTCTTGTCGATCTGGTCCTCCGGCGTCTCGAACGACCAGTAGACGAAGAGCGGGCGGCCGACGATGTTCTCATCCGGCACGAAGCCCCAGTAGCGGCCATCGAGCGAGTCGAGACGGTTATCACCCATGGCAAAGACCTTGCCCGGAGGCACAACGAGATCGTCGCCCTGGATGTGGTTGGGCAGGTCAAGCGCCCAGCTGGCGGTGACGTCGCCATCTCCCATGCTGACCGGAATGGCGGGGAAGTCGTCGCGGTAGGGTTCGTAGAGGTGGTTGGGGTCACCGTCGTCGACGGGCATGGAGGCGTAGGGCTCGTTCTGCGCGACTCCGTTGCGATAGAGCACGCCGCCGCGAAGATGAATGCGGTCGCCGGGAATGCCGACGACGCGCTTGACGAGGAAGATGTACTCGCCGTCCGGCTCAGGTGATGGCTTGATGAAGACGATGATGTCGCCGCGGCGCACATCGCGGTAGTGGACGAAGGGCATCCAGCGCGTGGGCGGCGCGACGGTGATGCGGTCCACCATCACATGGTCGCCGATGAGCAGAGTCTGCACCATAGAGGCCGAGGGAATCTCGAAGTTCTGGAAGACGAAGCTGAGAATGAAGAGCCCAACCACGAGCACACTGCAGATGGAGGCGAGGGATTCCAGCGGAGTCTCTTCGCGGCGTGGCTCGGCGTCTTCGTTGTGGGGTTGCGATGTCTTCGGCAACTTGTGCTCTCCTGTGCTGTATGGAAAGTGTATCGCGGGAGCACGTTGCCTTGTTTTGGGCTAAAAATCTTCAGCGGATGACGTGCAGCGTCCGCTCCCAGCGGGCCTTGTTCAGCGGGGATTCTGGTATGGCAGGGACGTTGGGCAGCGGCTCTTCGGTATCCGGCTCGCGCAGCGAGAGATAGACCAACAGCGGCTCACCCTCAATGGCAGCACGCGGGACGAAGCCCCAGTAGCGGCTGTCCTGGCTGTCGTTCCGGTTGTCACCCATCACAAAGTAGTCGCCGGGCGGAACCGTGAGCTCGCCATC
The DNA here is from genome assembly GCA_035570215.1 of Acidobacteriaceae bacterium. Classification (GTDB taxonomy): domain Bacteria; phylum Acidobacteriota; class Terriglobia; order Terriglobales; family Acidobacteriaceae; genus JARLFX01. Next base: position 5,812 of record DATMLK010000112.1, on the reverse strand, counting down.
CTGCACGAGAGACCGCATCTGGATCCACCAGCGCGTTTCAATGGCAGGGTCGGCCTCGTCCATCTGTGGGAAGTTGTCGCGGTAGTTGTCCGCGCTCGAGGTGCGGTAGACGGCGTAGGGTTCGCGCAGTGCGGCACCGTTGACGTAGACGCGGCCATCGACGAGATGCAGCCGGTCGCCGGGAAGACCGACGACGCGCTTGACCAGATGCAGCGATGGGTCGACGGGATAGTAAAAAACGATGATCTCGCCGCGCTGGATATTGCGATAGGGAAGCAGGTGCGACCAGATTCCGGGCGGCCCGTAGACCTGCTTGTTGACAAGAAGAAAGTCACCGACCAGCAGCGTGTTCTCCATCGAAGCAGACGGAATGCGGAAGGGCTGGACAATAAAAGTAAGAATGAAGAGCGCTATAGTGATGATGCGAGCGAGCGACTGCAGCATGGGCAGAACGCCGGCGTCGTGCGCGTAACGCGGCGCGTCCGTTACCGCATCTGTGACGTCAATCGGCGGTGCGGTTTGCTGAATGACCGTCTGTTCCGGCGAATGCGCGGAGCCGGCGCTCACCGCTTTGCCTTCCCGCGCAGCTTTTCATAGGCGGACCTCGCGGCCATCTGCTGCGCTTCTTTCTTGGTGGCGGCAGTGGCCGAACTGAGCGCGCTGCTGCTGCCGTCCTTTTCCAGGCGCAGCTCGACGGAGAAACACTTTTGATGGTCGGGACCGCTCTCCGCGGTGACGGCGTAACGCGCATGGCCGGCGCCGTTGGCCTGCAGATGCTCCTGCAGCGCGGACTTCCAGTCGCCGATCGCGCCGCCTTCTCCTATCTCCGCGGCCAGCGCGGGCAGTGCAGGCTGCACGATGTACTGGTCCACGAATGCGGCAGCGGCGGTCAGACCGCCATCGAGATAAAGAGCAGCCACTACGGCCTCCAGTGCATTGGCCAGAAGAGCTGGTTTGCGGCGGCCGCCGGTGCGCTCCTCGCCCTTGCCAAGATGCAGATGCTGGCCGAGCTTCATCGCGGCGGCGGCTTCGCCCAGGTGTTTGCGGCTCACCAGTGACGAACGCAGCCGCGTCAGGTCGCCCTCACGCAGATGAGGAAAGCGGCGGTAGAGCGTCTCGGCAACGATCAGCCCCAGCACGGCGTCGCCGACGAACTCAAGCTGTTCGTTGTCGGCAGGAGCGTGATTCGCAGAGGCACTCTTCGCCGGCGATGCACCCACGCTTTTAGCCATCGTTTTTTCATACGCGAGCGAGCTATGGGTCAGCGCGAGCTTCAGCAGCGCGGGATTGCGGAAGTTGTGTCCGGTTATGTGCCCAGCTAACGGCTCGGCTTTGTCGGTTGGTCCCCGCTGTTTGGTCACTCCAGCCTCCCTCTATCCACTGTAGCTGGTGCGCGTGTTCAGGGCTTGGCCGGGAGGGGTACAACGATGGGTTCAGGCTTGTAGGAGTCCTTTTGGGCCTTGCCGGTGGGGTCCAGCGGAGCATCCTCGTCCTGTTGGGCGCGCTGGGGCACACTGAAGGGCTGCGAGAGGCCTTTTTCGGCAGCCGCTTTGGTGTCGGACCGGCCATCGCGGCTGTCGAGCGCGGCGCGGTATTCGGCCAGCGCCTTGTCCCGCTGCTGCTGGATGTCATAGATACGGCCGAGATAGATGTGCGACCACGCGGTGGTGCGCGGATCGTTCGAGAGCGCGATGGTCTGCTGGAAGCTTGACTGAGCATCGTCCATCAGTCCTTCGTGGGTCTCGATGCGGGCCATCATAAAGTGTGCGCGGGCGGCGTCTGGGTCCTTGTCGCCCAGCTTGCTGTCGAGCGTCTTCTGCACCAGGCCGGCCGCGCCGTCCACATCGCCGTGCTCCAGCTTCACCTCGGCCAGATCCAGACCGGTGAGCTGTTGCGGCACGCGGCGCAGTACATCGGAGCTGCCCTGGCGGTCAAAGACCACCTGCGATGCGGTGTGCTTCTCGCGATCCACATCCATGCCGTAGACCATCTCGCCGATGTTCTCGCTCAGGCTGACGTCGGCGTGCTCGAAGATCTGCATCTGCGTGTAGAAGTACTGCGTCAGCACATAGCCCTGCTTTACGGCGTCGGCTGCATATTCGCGGCGCAGTATCTCGGCGCTTTTCTCGTAAGCATTGAGTTGCTCCTGATACGCGACCTGATCGGCGCGTTCTCTGGAGGCCGGGGGCTTCGGCTTGGCATCCGGAATCTCCAGCGTGCGCGCCTCAATGGCCTTGATCAGGCACTCTGTCACCAGAGCCACTATATCGCTCTTGTAGATGTAGTCGATCGGCGCATCCTGCACCGTGATCAGCATAGGCGCGAGCCGAGCCATGGAGCTGGCGCGGGAGTAGATGAGCGGCTCCAGCTCATAGTGCAGGTAGATGTGGCGTATCAGGTCAAGCCGTACGGAAAGAGGCGCGTCCGCATCGTCCGCATTCGCCGCCGATTTTGAGGGCGAGGCCACGATGATGTAATCCGTTCCGTAGAGGCGCGCATTCGTCTCGGCGGGAGAGAGCATCGGCTCCAGCAGCACCAGGAAACTGCGGCCGTCATAGGCGCTGGTCGGCTGCTTCAGGTAGATATTGGTCTCCAGGATCATGGTCGTGAGCGGATCGTGTATGCGGGCTGCAAGCGCCTCATACTCCGGACGGTGCTGGACCCAGATGGTGTGCAGTTTTACGGAGTCCACGAAGGCGCGCAGCTGCGGAAGCATGTTGACGACGTTATTCGCATCCGGCGGCATGTCCGCTTCGCTTACGCTGGGCTCGAGCTCCGGCGTCAGATAGACGGCGAGCGAGACGTACTGCGCCAGGTCGTTACCGGGATCGCCGAGCTTGTGGTCGGCGATGTAGCCGCAGAGCGCGTCGCGATCATCGCGGGCAGTGGAGGAGGCGAGCAACGCGGCGTTCACATCATCGCGCACGTGCTGGCGGACGGGATCCGATTCGGCGAGTCCTGCGTCATAGCCGCAGGCGTTGAGCGCGGTGGCGATATCAAAAAGAGGTTCGCTGCTCTCTAGCGTGATGGCGGGGCCGGCCGGGTCAATCGCATAGGGCCGCTGCATGGGCCGCGGCGCGGGTGTCTGATCCTGTTCGCCGGGGGCATTGGGATCCGCCTCTCCCGGACTGGATACAGACGAGGAGCTCTGTGCATGCAGCGTGAGCGGCAGCAGCCACCCGGCCAGCAGGCAGGCCAGCAGCAGGCTTTTGCGCGTAAGGCGGGTGCGCGACGGGCCGATGCGTACGGAGTGACCTTGGATATAACGAACTGGGATGGAATCGGAGGACATCAGGATCTGGAACTCACCGTGGGCTGCGAAGTTGGCTCTCGCGTTTGGACGTTCGCGGGCGTATAGGGTGAGTGTAAACAGGGAACAGGGATTAGGGAAACAGGGATCCCACACTCCACACTTATAGACCGACGCATTTGCTGGCCTTCTATTCCCTGATCCCTAATCCCTGTTCCCTGTATTTCAACCGCGGACGGAGATGTCGGTAAACGAGAGCAGAATGCGTCCGCGCGTGGGCTCACCCAGCAGCATGGCCGGCTCGAACTTGCTGAAGAGCAGTCTGTTCTCGATCAGGGCGCGCACGGAGTCCGTTACCGTGCCGGAGACGATGCGGTAGTCATAGACATTGCCGCTGGTGTTGACCAGGGCCTGGACCACTACGGGCTGTCCATCCGTTCCTGAGGCAATCTGCCGGGTGTCCGATCCGACGGAGGTATAGAGGAAGCGCGGCGCGGTAGCACCTCCCGTGGGTTCGTCGTTCGCCACCGCCTGCTCCGGCACGGAGACCACGCCGAGCAGAAGAGCCACGGTTCCCAGAAGGATCACGGCGCTGGCCAGTCCGGTAGAGGCCTGCAGTGCGAGCGGGGCGATGGTGTTCCTCCACGCCAGCTCCAACCTGTCGAGCCATGTGATGCTGCTCTGCGCACTCTCGTGCGACAGTGCGACGCGGAGACGCAGGGCGAGATCGGCGGGCGCTTTGGCGGGGCCGAGCGCCGCCAAAGATCGCTGCATAGCCCACCATTGGGCGAACTCGGCGCCGCACGCGCCGCAGCTCTCCAGATGGCGGCCAAGCGACTGCATCACCGTGCCGCTGACTGCGCCGTCCAGATAGGCGGAGAAGTGCGCGCGCGCGGCTTTGCAGTTGAGATCGAAACTGGGAGTCATCGCGCGGCCCCCTGTAGATGGTTCTTGAGGGCGGCGCGACCGCGGAGCAGCCGCGATTTGACGGTGCCGATGTGGATGTCCAGTATCTCCGCGATCTCGTCGTAGGCAAAGCCTTCGATCTCGCGCAGCACCAAAACGGTGCGGTAGTTCTCGGGAAGCTTCTGCAGGGCTGCTGCCACGCGCATCCTGGTCTCGTGCTCAGCTGCAAGCTCAAAGGGAGAACGGCCGCCGTCGGTGAGCGTATCGCCCAGGCAGAGAGCATCGCCGCCGTATTCGCTCTCGGCAACAGGTGAGTCGATGGTCAACTCCTGCTTTTTATGGCGCGACCACCAGCGGCGGCGGTTGGAGGCCTCATGCAGCGCGATGCGGTAGAGCCAGGTCTTCAGGCTGGCATCGCCATGGAAGCTACCGATGCCGCGGAAGACCTTCAAAAAGACCTCTTGCGTGATGTCGGCAGCGTCGCTGGGATCCTGCAGGCTGCGGGCGATAACGGAATAGATAGGCTGGTGGTACTGCGCGATGAGCAGGGCAAAGGCCGCCTCGGAGCCAGCCTTCAACTCGGAGACGAGGACTGCCTCACCGGACTGGACTGCAATTGCGCTCGCCAGATTGCTCACTGCGGTGCCCGCCTGCATACCGGGTGTCCTCTACACTACGAAACCGCGCTCAGGGTGTGCAAGTCACCCGTTTTCACGGCTGCACCGCCGGCGGTGAGAGTGCTCGCTCACTCTACTGAAGTTAGACACGTTCCTGGGACGGTTTGTTCCTGAAAATTTTATTATTCAGGCCTCCCGCCGCCCCACGGAGCCATCCAACGCTGCTAGTGGGTCTGTTAGTAAGACCGGGCAGGGAGACTTTTTTGCCCTGTGCGGTTTAGAGCTCTTCAGCAATCTTGAGCAATAGAACATAATCGCTAGCTGCACGAAAGGAAATCGAGAGATGAATCGTAAACTCCTGACACTTGCCTTTGGAACTCTGCTTGCCGTGGGCACGGCAGCCAACGCACAGGTTGTGGTCCGCATCGGCCCGCCGCCTCCGCGGCCGGTTGAAGTGGTGCCGGCGCCTCCGCCGGAGCATGCTGACTGGGTTTGGCAGCCCGGCTATCACCAGTGGGATGGGAACCAGTATGTCTGGGTGCCCGGCCACTATGAACAGCCTCCTCACCCGCATGCACGCTGGGTACCGGGCCACTGGTCGCACCGCAATGGCGGCTACGTTTGGATCGACGGACACTGGCGCTAGACGAAATCCAGCAGGCACAGCGCCGGCGAGCTGCACGCTTCCGGCGCTGTATCTGTTTTCAATCTCATTTCAATCTCAGTCCGCCGCACCTCGCCGTTTGACTTCACTCGCAGCGGAGGCGACAATAACAACTGTCCCTTCTGTCAACCAGATGGGCGAGTGGGCCTGTGGCGCAGCTGGGAGCGCGCTTCCATGGCATGGAAGAGGTCGTCGGTTCGATCCCGACCAGGTCCACCAAATTCCCCAATAACCTAGCTAACGCGATTCTTCCCGGCGGGGAGATTTGTGTCATGGTTTGTGTCATAACCCGTCACTGTGCTGCTATTGGCGAGGGTTAGCCTGCCACGAATCGTGGCAGTTGTCCGCTTTCAGGAATCTGGTCTAGCAGCCTCA
>DATMLK010000111.1:0-2565 GCA_035570215.1 Acidobacteriaceae bacterium | reverse complement strand
TGGGACTAAGAAAAGTTGTCGGGCGGATTTGAGAATGTCCAGCTTATCCATGGCTCTGCTCCTGCTCGCGGATGCGAGCCAACGCCAGAAATGAGGGCAAGAACCGGCGCGGGCTTGCGTTCCCGCTGGCTCAAGTATACGCCGAAGGCCGGAAGCCATTGTGTCACAATCTTGTCTCTATTTTGACGCGCGTTGCAGCGAACACGTAGAATCCGCGCAACCACGGAATCAATTCTCGCTTCGCAAGGCATGCAAGTGAACTATGCCCGTATCGCATTGGCCTCCCTCGGGGCCGTCGTCGCCTACTTCGTCTACGGCTTCGCCATGTTCGCCGCCCTCCCCGCCATGAAGACGGAGTTCAGTAAGTACCCCACCGTCTACCGCCCCAAGGAAGAAATGATGAAGGTCATGCCCTTCGGCATGATCGCAATCCTGGTCGGCATCGTCGTCGTCGCCGTCCTCTACGCGAAGATCTACCCCGCGGGCGGCACGCTCGCCTCCGGCGCAACCCTCGGAACACTCATCGGCCTCTTTGTCGTCTGCGTCTTCGTCATCCACAACTACATCAACCTCAACATCGGCATCACTCTGACGGTCTACCAGGCGATCGCCTACTTCGTGCAATGGCTCATCGTCTGCGCCGCCATCGCGCTCGTCTACAAACCCGCCTGACCTGCGCCGCATCAATACCATTCGCGATAACCTAACCCTCATCGGCCCCAATCCCCCTCGGAGTCCCCGATGACCAAGCTCGCCCCCTTCACGCGCCGTTCCTTCCTCGGCACCGCCGCCCTCGGAGCCCTCGCCACCTCACCTCTCGGCTCCCTCGCACAAACATCAGCGCAAAGCTCAACCCAGAGCGCCGCACAGCAAGCGCCCGCCCCGCCGTCGAAACCCGCCGCCGTCCCGCTGCCGCGCACCGCGCCACCCTACGACAAGGCCACCATCAACATGATCGGCCAGCCCATCAAGGGCTACACGCCGCAGATTGGCACGCTCGTCTCCATGCTCACCTGGATGCAGCTCGCCGTCCTCGGCCCCACGCGCATGCTCACGCAGCCGCAGCTCGACTTCCTGCTCGACAAAAACGCCAACACCATCGGCGCGCTCATGCTCCACCTCGCCGCCACCGAAGTCCTCTACCAGCGCATTACCTTCAACAACGAAGACTTCGAAAAGTTCCCACCCGACTACGCGGCCAAATGGGGAGCCGCCATGGACCTCGGCGACGCCGGACGCGCCACCATCAAAGGCCACGACATCGCCTTCTACCAGGACGCCCTTTACGAAGCCCGCCAGAAGTCCCTCGCCGAGTTCGCCAAGCGCGACGACGCCTGGCTCCTCACCCCGCTCAAAGAGCCCGGCTGGGGCGGCGGCCCTATCAACAACTACTGTCTCTGGTTCCACGTCTGCGAGCACATCTCCCACCACGCCGGCCAGATCGATCTTCTCCTCAATCGCGTACCCGGCGCCGTACGCGGCGGCTCCGGCGGCTGACGCTACCATCGCGAGTGTCCACCCATGACGACGAAGTCGGCGGTTTGCCCCCACGAACCGTCGCGCTCCGAGCCGGATAACAAACCTCTCATGCTAATGCTAGATTCTTAGCGTAGACCCAGCAGCGGCCATATCCAGGGACAGACACGACGCGACCTGAGAGTCGCTTGGAGGTCTCATGAGACGGCTTATCTTCCCAGCTGTATTCTTCGTCCTTCTTCTCGCATCGACGACATGGAGCCAGCAGCTCTCCACGCGCCTCACCAACAAAGACGTCATCGACATGGTGGGCCTCGGCCTCTCCGACGACGTCATCATCTCTAAAATCCGCAGCGCCAGCGCCGGTGGAACCCTGCAGTTCGACACCAGCGTCACCGGCCTGAAGGAACTCAAGGCCGCCAAGGTCTCCGACGACGTCATCAAGGTGATGATCAATCCCACCCCGCCTGCCGGCCCCATCGTCGTCGCCGCCGCGCCTATGTCCAACGACCCCAACCTTCCACCCCCGGAGGTCGGCGTCTACTGGAAGAACGGCAACGCGTTCACCCGCATCGAGGGACAGGCGATCAGCCAGGCTAAGGTCGGCGGCAAGGCCGGCAGCATGTTCACCTATGGCCTGCGAAATGAACATTGGGATGCCTATCTCAACGGCCCGCAATCCAAAAATGTCATCACCGACCGTCAGCCTGTCTTTTACCTCTACGTGCCCGACGGCGGTAGCGCCTCCGACTTCGATCTGATCATCCTCGAAAAGAAAGGCGACCGCAGAGAGTTCGAGATAGGAAGCTTCGGCGGCATCACCGGCGGCAAATCAGGCGTAAAGCGCGACAAGCAGATCGCCTTCACCTCTGAGCACGCTGGCATTCGCACCTACAAGCTCAAGATCGACGCAGCCTTGAAGCCCGGTGGTGAATACGCCTTCTTCATGGGCACCGGTCAGCAGGCAACCATGGCCGGCGGTGGCACCGGAGGCGTCAGGTCCGGAGGCGCCGCGGCAGGCCGGGTTTACGACTTCAGAATCCCCGAGTGACCTCCTCAGTCGCCATCCGCTCTCTTCGTCCCATAGTG
>DATMLK010000110.1:0-6312 GCA_035570215.1 Acidobacteriaceae bacterium | reverse complement strand
GAGATGCTCGCCGGGCTGCGACGCGATCGTCTCATACGAAACAACGCGGGCATCGGTGAAGTCTCCAAGATGCGTACCCTGCATCCAGTAGGTGTCCTGGTTCATGAGCCGCAGCTCCTGATCGTACGAGCACACGAGCGCAAGGCGAGCGCGTACATCAGGATCAGGCTCGTAGAAGCGCGCGACGAAGAATGTTTCAAGGTCCTGAATGTAGAGCAGATGGTCCGGAGTGGACATCAGTTCAGCCTTGATCACAGGGCTGAGCACCAGCTCCGCCAGCCGCCGCTGCTTTGACTGCCGCTCGCGATGGATGCGTTGTACGCCGTGCGCAAGGACCACAAGCAGCATCAAGCCCAGGACGACGCGAAAAGTCCGCCGTGAGTTGAGCAGCGGCGCAAAGGCAACAGCCTCCAGTATCGTCATCCCCAGCGCCGCACCGATAACATAGCGCGCATAGATGGAATGCGTGACAAATACTGCCAGCAGATAGCCGAAGAACGGCAGCGCTGTGAGCGTGATCAGCAGAACGTACTCCGGCTTCAACATTCCCGGCACCGGATATTTCACCAGGCGAATGCCGCCCCAGAGCAGAGCGAGGATCAGCACGGCGAGAAAGATCGTGCGGCCCATGCCGCTGGAGCCATCGGGAAATACCAGCAGCGTCTGATAGGCCAGCGGGATAAAGTGGGCGTCGACGTTCAGCGCGATGTAGTGCTCGCGGAACTCCGCGGCCGCTTTAACAAATGGGAGCGCCGCGACGATGGCCGCCGTGCCCAGGCCGATGGAGGCCAGCAGCGGAAGATCGAGCCTGCGGCGCTGTACTGAACGGAAGAGTTCGGCGGCATAGAGCGGAATCAGCAGCAGAATGGCGAAGAAGTGGGTGTTCAGCTTGAGGGAGAGCGCTACGGCGAGAGTGATGAGCGTGGCCGTGCGGTGAGAATCGCTGCGGATCGCGTTCTGCCAGCACAGCATCACCAGGGCGTACAGACCAAGCTCCAAGCCGTAAGGCCGGGCCGCCACCGAGAAGTACTGGGCGTACAGCAGCGATGGGAAGACCATTGCAAAGAGCGCCGCGTTTTGCGATGCGATGCGCCGGACGAACAGAAACAGGCAGACCTGCATCAGCAGATAGCCGAGCAGAGACGGCAGACGGATGGCGAACGCTCCCGCGCCAAAGAGCCGGATCGAGAGATGTGCGAAGAGGTGATACGTAAAAGGATCGAGCGAGATAGGAGTGGTGCGCTGAACGTGGAGCAGCTGTCTCAGGCTCGACACGCTGTCCGTATTCAGGATCAGGAACTCATCGAACCACATCATTCTGTAGTGCGACACAGCGAGCGAGATTGCCGCCGTCAGAACAAGAAATCCGACGGCAGAGAGCGGCAGTCCCTTTGCGTCTTTCGTATCCACGGCAGAGTGGCTCATGCGTGCTCAGTAACCCCGCCATTCAGAATAATCATGGAGTGCGCAGGCGCCGCGGGAAGCGTCTCCTGCGGCATGGTAGGCAGAAAGAGCGTCTCCAGTCTCGGTATCCGGATGAAGAGCAGGAGAATCAGAACGCAGGCCGTCGACAGGAACGAAGCCATCAGCATAGGCTCCTTGTAGAGCTTCTCGGGATGCTGCACCGCGCTCTCCGGCTTGAAGGCGATCTTCAGATAGAGGGACATCGTCAGCGCGACCAGCGGGAAGGCGAGGATCAGCTCAATGCGGTAACGAATAATGAAGGCTCCCAGAAAAAGCATGGACGTTGACGCATAGAAGACAACCGAGACCAGAAGCGACTGCGGCGTGTATGTCTTGAAGGAGCGGCGGTACGATCCGGCCACGATACGGTCAGGCATCTCCGCGAGCTCGCTGAAGCGCTTGAGCGCCATGAAGTAGCAGCCGATCATCCAGTAGGAGATGAGCAGCGAAACAGGCGGAACCATAACGCTCGTCACGGCATACCAACCGAGCAGCATTCGCAGCGGATTGTTGATGGACTCGGTGAGCACGTCCAGGTAGGCCACGTCCTTGGTGCGGAACGGGCGAAAGTTATAGAGGCAGCCCATGATCCAGAGCACAAGAGCCACCAGGGCAAAATCGCGGGAGACGTGCAGCGCTATCGCCATGCCGGCAAGCATCATGCCAAGCCACTGGACGTATGCCGCGACGGTATGCACGAGTCCAAGTGCCGCGACACGGTTTTTCTTGACAGGGTGCAGACGGTCGAAGGGAGCGTCGAGCACCTCATTGATCACATAGTTGCTGCAGGCGATCAGCGTGATGGAGAGGAAAGCCAGCACCAGGGTCCAGATCAGCCCGGCGTTCCACATCTGCGGATCTGCACTCAGCGGGATGACCACTCCGGGGAGCACGAAAATATTCTTGATGGAATGATCGAGCCGCATGATCGCGATGTGCGCTCGCACGCGTTGGCGGAATGAGACTTGGCGTTGACCTATTTTCTCCACCGGATTTTTCCCCGCCAGTCCAGATGCACGTGCTTCCCTAGTTGCGCAGATTTCCAGCAAGATTACTTTGCGTGGGCCCTTGCCTCAAGGATCAGGGGCTGATCTGCATCAGCGTACTTCCAGTTATCCAGAAAGGCCTTGTAAGCAGGTGCGCTGTTGTTCGCATCGCCCAGCGCGGCAAAGGAACGCCCTAACCCTGCCTGCGCCAGCGCATAGATGGGACTGCGCGTGAGGTAGGCCGCGCCGCGATGCTCCAGCACCTGCTGGAAGTCTCCAATCGCGAGTTGAGCCTGGTTGGATTGCAGATGAGCCATGCCGCGCAGATACGGCACGATCGAGATCAGCTCGTACTGGCGCACCGTGTCAAGATACTGCAGCGCGCCGGGCATATCGCCCGACTTGATCGCGGCCGCGGCCTGAATCTCCGGCACATAGAGCTGCTGCACGGGAATGCTGTTGGGATAGGCATCGCCCAGCGCCTTGGCCATCGACCGTGCAGCATCCGGCGTGCCGCACATCGCGCTCGTCATGGCGGCGTAGTACTGGGTCTTCGGCGAAGGCTGCGTCTTGCCGCCAAGCTGCGCGACGGCGCTCTGAGCCATCTCCTCCGTGCCGGAACACTGACCCGCGACCGCGCGGTCAAATGCTCCCTGCGCCAGCAGATTCGCGGCAACATCCGGCAGCTTCTGCTGCTGGGCCAGCGCCGCCGCGTTCTGCCATGCCTGCTGCGCGCTTCTCCACTGGCCGGTGTTATCCAGGTACAGGCCGTAGTTCATCTTGCCGGCCATACCTGTGCCGGAGCTGATGGTCTTCGCCTGCATATCAACGATGTCCTGCTTCCCTTCCAGATACGCCGCCGCCAGCAGGAGTCCCGGCTGCGGGAAGCCGTGATGCTCGGCCTGTATCTCCATCTGCTGCGCCGCCTCGTAGCGGTCCAGTCCGATGAGCGCATTACCGGCATTCGCATAGGCGCTGCCGGTGTACGGATAATCCCCGTTTGCCTGCTCGGCATAGTTCATCGCGTCGGAGAAGTTCCCCTCGATCGTATTCAGTATCCCCTGCCGCAGGCTGACGTCCGGATCATGCGGCGCGATGTTCTGGAGCAGACCCAGATCATCGCTCGCCTTCTGCCATTGTCCGCTGTAGAGGTCATTGGTGAAGGCTATGAACAGCTTCTGCTTGGCTCCCACACTGCCGGTCAATGATGCGGCGCGCGCAGCGTAGGTCATGGCATCGCCATCGGCGTTGATGGTGGAGCTTGCCTCGGCGAGCCGCATGGTTGCCAGCGCAAAGTTGGGATCGGCCGCCAGCGCGCTCTGATAGAGCGGAATGGCGACCAACGGATGATCTTCCGCCATCGCGATCTCTCCCTCCGAAAAGGAGGCAAGAGCCTGCAGCGATGCGGTCGCCTCCTGCTGAAACGGCGTGTGGTTCTGCTGGATACTGGCATCCGGTTCGCCCAGCGCGGAACGCAGCTTCATCACGGCGCGGTCGACTGCGTCGAGAAGATGATCTGCATCGGGAGAGCTTTCCGTCACACTCGCCAGCGTACCGGCGCCCTGCGAGTCGATAGCATTCAATTGCAGAGTGAACGCGGTGCCGGCCTGCTCTATCGAACCGGTCAGGTAGGCCTTTGCGCCGAAGATGACAGCGATGGGCTGGATGTTCTCCTGCGTAAGCGTGACCGTGCTCGGATCCTCTACAGCGGATTGCGCCACCGCGAGGCCGCCGGCAAGCTGGTTGTCCGAGAGGACATTGATATAGGGAGACTGCCTCAGCTCAATCGCAACCGCCTGGCGAATGGAGTGGTCCAGCAGCGGATTCTGCGTCTTGTTTTCGATTATGCCGACCAGCAGATCGTCTCCGCTGGAGAGAGGCGCTGCCATATGATGTCCGGCGTGGAGCCACAGAGCGCAGACCATGCCCACAAAGACCAGTGACGCCATGATCGAGTAGCCCACCCTCTGCTTGCGGCGGCGGCGATCGCCCGGCGTCTCGCGGCGCGTTGCCGCGGCCAGTCTGCGTCGCGTAGCACTGTCGGCAAAGACTTTCCGCTGGCGCCTCGGAGTCTCGAATTCCTCTTCGTCCTCTTGCTCCGCGGTAACTGTCCGGTTGGGGTCCGTGTAGGTGAAGACCTGTCCCGTCGAAACCGGCTTGGCGGCGGGCATCTCCACGGATGAGGGCGAGGCGCTGATACCGGAGACCTCGGCCTGCTGTGGGCGCGCACCGGAGTCAGCCAGCGTTGCGCTGCGTTCGATGGTGCTGGAACCTGGGTGCTCCCCTGCAACCGGTATGGCCGGCTGCGATCCCGACTCGACAGCCGTCGCACTGCTGCCTGCCGGTGCCGGTGCCGCGGCAGGGATCGTGGTGCCGGGAGGACGAACATCCTGCCGTGTGACCGATAAGAGCGAGGCCGACCGGCGCTTTACGGCCCGGCGGTCTCGGGCGACAGGGTCATTGTTCGGCTCGCGCGCCTCATACGTCGGAGCAGAGCTGCGGCCGCCGAACCAGCCCTTCTTACCAGTGATCGGTTCCAGTGCGCGCTGCAGTTCGTGCGCCTTCTGATAGCGGTCGAGCCGGTCCTTCGCGAGCGCCTTGAATACGACCTTTTCCAGATCCTTGGGGATCGATTTGTTCCAGTCGCGGATCGGCTCCGGATCGCGACTCAGCAGGCCGACAAAGACGATGGCGCTTGTGGCTCCACTGAACGGCACCTGCCCGGTCGCCATCTCATAGAGCACGACGCCGAGGGAGAAGATGTCGCTGCGGGCATCCAGTAACTCCCCGCGTGCCTGCTCCGGCGACATATACGCCACGGTACCGACCGTTGCCCCGCTGGAGGTAAGGTCCATCCTCGACCTGGACGACTCCGAGCTTTCAACCTTGGCCAGCCCGAAGTCGAGTATCTTCACGTGGATCTGACCGCTGTTCTTGCGCACCAGAAAGATGTTCGCCGGCTTGATATCACGATGCACGATGCCCTTGGCGTGTGCATCAGCCAACGCCTCAGCGCACTGCGCGCCGATGGTCACGATCTCCTCGATCGTGCAGCCGCCGCGCAGAATGCGGTCGCGCACCGTCTCGCCTTCGAGCAGTTCCATCACCATGTAGGGTTCGCCGGACTGCTCGCCGATGTCGAAGATGGTGGCGATGTGAGGGTGGTTCAGGGCAGAGGCGGCGCGTGCCTCGCGCAGAAAGCGATCCCGCATGCCCGGCATCTCGAACTCGCCGCGCAGCATCTTAATGGCAACTTCACGGTGCAGGCGCGGGTCATACGCGCGCAGCACGGTGCCCATGCCGCCTGCGCCCAGGTGCCCGAGTATCTCGTATGGCCCAAAAAACTGACCGCTATCCGGAATCATGTCTCTCTCGTGAACCTATTACGCCATGTAGAGGCAGCCGGATTTTACCTCCGAAGCTGACTCTGGATGATGAGCCATAATACCCACACGCGCGATAGAATCCTAGCAGAACCATCAGCTTGCACCGCTACACGCACATCTTTCGCCACCATGACCGATTCCGTCAACCAGATCAGCCACATCCCCAGCCCGCGCACCCGGCTTTCGCCCGGCCAGACGCTGCTGATCGACGCCGACGACACCCTCTGGGAGAACAATATCTTCTTCGAGCGCGCCATCGCCTCGTTCATCTCCTACCTGAACCACAATACCTACACGCCGCACCAGGTCCGCCTGCACCTGAACCGGCACGAGCTGGCCACCATCCAGGCCCACGGCTACGGCGTGGAGAGCTTTCGCAAGTCGCTGGTGAACTGCTTTGAAGAGCTGGCCGAAACGCCGGTGACCCCGAAGATGCACGCCGAGATCGTCAGCTTTACCGACGCCATCGCCGCCGA
>DATMLK010000109.1:0-12506 GCA_035570215.1 Acidobacteriaceae bacterium | reverse complement strand
CCCGCAGGGCACCTTCACCGTACGCAAGATGAGCTTCGGCCAGGGCGTCGAACGCATCTTCCCGTTCAACTCCAAGGTTGTGGACAAGATCGAGAAGGTCCGGTCGTACGAAGTGCGCCGCTCCAAGCTCTTCTATCTCCGCAGCCTGCGCGGCAAGGCCGCCCGCCTGCGCGAGGTGGACACCAAGGCCGCCCGTGCCGCAGCCGCTGCCTCACGGCAGACAGCTGCTCCGGCGAGCGCCTAGTTTTTCAGCCTCGTACTTGAATCCCAGAAGGCCGCCGGCACTCCCGGTGGCCTTTTCCACGTCTCCGGACGAAGCCGCTTTTGGGAGCGCGAGGGGTTCAAAAATCGAAGAGATTTTCGACGGAAGTAGTTACCTTTGTGCTAATCTTGGGCCGTAATTCCTTTGCGGCCATTGCGTCGGATATTGTGCTTCCAGCTAGTTCCAGTGTCAGGTGACCATGCACGATAAGGCCCAAAAGACGTCGTCCGAGAAGGAAAAGCCTGAAGATTCATCGGAACCAATACGGGCCGCAGTCCGGTTTCCTCTCAAGCTCTCTTTGAGCCTGCGTACCCCACAGGGCGATGTTCAGGCTACTACGGAGAATGTTTCGGCCACCGGGGTCCTGTTTGTGACGGATCTTCCGCTGGAGATGGATACCCGGGTGGAGTTCAAGCTGGCAATTCCCGCATCCGTTCTGGGAACGGCTACGGATGTAACCGTGCAATGCACCGGTCATGTGGTTCGCCAGGAGCGGACGGACGATGACCGGAGAGCGGCCGCCGTAGTGATCGACAAGTACACGTTTGAGGCGTAACGCATTCATGACTAGAGCCGCGGCTGCAGAAGCAGAAACAGACAAAAAGAGCACCCCCCCCGCCCATATCCGAGTCATTCTCGCCGATTCGCAGGCAATCTACCGTGTCGGTCTGCGCAAGGTCTTTGCGCTCGAGGGCGACATGGAGGTGGTCGGCCAGGCCGAGAGCCTGGAGACCCTGCGTGAGGTGGTGGAGACGACTCCGGCCGATGTGGTGGTGCTGGAGGCCGGGCTGATCTCCGCCCCCGCCACCATGCTGCCCGAACTGGTGCGTCTGGCGCCGGAGATCAAGATGATCGTGCAGGTGCTGGAGATCGACGAGGCCACTACGGTGGAGCTCTATCGCCGCGGCGTGCGCGGCGTGATCCCACGCTCCATCTCTCCGGACCTGCTGCTGAAGTGTGTGCGCAAGATCGCGGCCGGAGAGACCTGGATCGACAACCGCTCCGTGAGCTGGGTCATCGAGGCCTATCGCACCAACGGCGCGGGTGGCGCGCAGGGCAAGGCACAGCCGAAGCTCTCGCCCAAGGAACTGACCATCATCGGCTGCATCTCCAAGGGCATGCGGAACCGCGAGATCGCCGACCAGATCGGCACTACCGAGCAGGTCATCAAGAACTATCTGCGTAAGGTATATGACAAGCTGGGCGTCTCCGACCGGCTGGAGCTTGCGCTTTACTGCATCCAGAACCAGCTGGTGCCCAAGAGCGGCTCTCCAACGCCTGCCCCTGCCACCAAGCGCAAGGCCTAGTCCCTGATCAGGACTGGATCCCCCAAAATCCTCCCAAAACAGCATTTTTACAGGTAACACTTTCGTGTTACCCACGGCTATAGTTATCCCCAAAGGTAACTTATATTTCTGGTGAATTTTTCTCCAAAAATCCACCGCAGCTAGCTAAATAATCCGTAAGTTATTGATTTTATATAAATACTTGACGAAATTCGAAATGTTGGAGTACTCTTTTCCCGCTCTCGAAGGTAACGTATTTTCTGCCACTTTCGGGGGAGTGTGCAGTTCGAATGGATACCTTACTTTGTTTATAGCAATCGGGAAGAGCCAGCCAGTCAGGAGACGCTCTCTTCGAAAAGATGGTGCCGTACAGCATTTGGAACAAATTTTGAATCTTGGGGGGTTCATATGCTTGATCTCGCAGTGGCTTTAGCGTTTGTCGGAATGATTCTTTTACCGGCGATGGTTGCGATGCGCGGCACGTCTGATGACATGGACGACGCGTTCAGCGAAGAGTAACCAACCGTTTTGCAACTGATTCGAACGATGCAGGGTCGTGACCTCGGTCATAACCCTGCATTTTTCATTTAACGCCGCACGCCGCATGGCCTCTCGCGTAGGATTCTTCTTGCCCGTTCTCCGGGCATAGGCATCTAACAGCGAAGAAAGAGGTTGGCATGGCGGTTCGTTTACAGTTCTGGGGTGCGGCGCAGACGGTGACTGGTTCGTCGCACCACCTTGAGTGCGCGGGACAGAATGTCCTGCTGGATTGCGGTCTCTTTCAGGGGTCGCGGCAGCAGGCCCGCGAGATCAACTCCCACCTGGCGCTGCCCGCCGGCCAGCTTAGTGCCGTGGTCCTCTCACACGCGCATATTGACCACTCGGGCGACCTGCCGCTGCTCGCGGCGCAGGGGTATCGCGGCCCCATCTATACGACTCCGGCCACCATCGATCTCTGCGCACCTATGCTGAAGGACAGCGCGCACATCCAGGAGTCCGACGCGGAGTTCGTGGACAAACGAGTCCACCGGCGGCGGGCGATCGGCGTGGCGGAGGCTCCAGCCGTGCCGCCACTCTATTCGCAAGCCGACGCGGATACAGTCCAGACCCTCTTCAAGCCGGTGAAGCTGCATGAGCCGATGCTGCTGGGCTCGGCCATCGCCGGTCTGACCCCCACAAAGGACTCCGGCTTCACTATGACCAGCTACGACGCCGGGCACATGCTGGGGTCAAGCTGCGTGTTGATCGAGGCGCGCGAGAAGGGAAGCACCACGCGTCTGCTTTTTTCCGGCGATGTGGGGCGCAAGGACCTGCCGATCATTCGCGATCCCGACCCGGCTCCGGCGGCGGAGTATCTCATCATGGAGAGCACCTACGGCAATCGCCTGCACCAGCCGATCGGCCCGGTGAAGGGAAAGCTGGCGGCTCTCATAAACCGTACCGCGCAGCGCGGCGGTCATATCGTGATGCCGGCCTTTGCCGTGGAGCGCACGCAGCAGATGGTGATGCTTCTGCACGAGCTGATCGACGAGAAGAAGATCCCCGATATCCCCATCTATGTGGACAGCCCGCTGGCGGTGAAGGTGACCGGCGTCTTCAAGCAGCACACGGAAGAGTGGGACGACGAGGTGCAGCTCTTTGCCGCCAAGCATGAAGATCCCTTCGGGTGGAATCGGCTGAAGTATGTGCAGACGGTGGAGGAGAGCAAGGCGCTGAATGGGCTCAAGATGCCGTTCATCGTGATCGCGGCCTCGGGCATGTGCGAGGCGGGGCGCGTGCTGCACCACCTGAAGAACAGCGTGGAAGACCCGCGGAACCTGGTCCTGATCACCGGCTACCAGGCGCAGAACACGCTGGGCCGCAGGATCGTGGAGAAGCAGCCGGAGATCAATATCTACGGCGAACCGATGCGCCTGCGCGCGGACGTGGACTCCATCGGCGAACTCAGCGGACACGCTGACCAGCACGAGCTGCTCGCCTGGATGGAACCGGTCGTGCCGACGCTGAAGAAGGTCTTCCTCGTCCACGGCGAACTGGACGCGCAGACGGCACTGAAGGCGGAGATCGAAAAGGCCTACAAGCTGGAAGTGGTGATACCGAAGCGCGGAGACCGGTTCGAGATCGGCTAAGAGCAAATGCGAGCGGCCGCGAATTTGGTATGGTTGGGGTCGAGACTTTTCTCGACCTGCACGAAACGAACAAGGAGCCTGGCTCATGAGCAAACACGTTGCGATCTCCCCCGAAGAAGCTGCGGACCGCCTCGCCATCCGGGAACTGGTTGAAGCCTATGCGCACTGCGCCGACCGGCGCGATGCGAAAGGCCAGATGGCTCTTTTTACCGCGGATACCCACTTCGTGGTGTACATGAACGCCAAGGATCCGGTGCCCTCTCAGGAACTGCACTCGCGCGAGGCGCTCGCCCCGGTCTTCGCCGATCTCAACAAATATGCCGCCACCACGCACTTCGTCGGCCAGAGCACGATCTTCACGCTGGCGGGCGATCAGGCCAAGGGCGAGGCCTACTGCCTGGCGCATCACGTGACCGTCGCCAATGGTAAACGGCGCCTGATGCTCGCCTCCCTTCGCTACTACGATACATTCGTAAAAACGGACGGCGCGTGGTTATTTGCGGAGCGCCTGCTCTACGTCGATTGGGTGGACGAGCGCGCACTGCCATAAATTCAACCAGCTTGTGGACGCAATGAGAACATGGGCGGAAGCTCCGGGGACCATAAATGAATACTCCAGCAACTGACCAGACACGGCTTGTCCTCGTAGGCGCGAGTGGAATGGTCGGCGGATACGCCCTTCGCTACGCACTGGATGATCCCGCCGTCGGGAGTGTGACGTCTATCGGGCGCAGGAAGCTCGGCATCTCGCATCCCAAGCTGACAGAAATTCTGCATGAGGACTTCTCGGACTGCTCCGCACTCGCGCAGACGCTCACCGGCCAGGACGCCGCGGTCTTTTGCCTGGGTGCGTATACCGGAGCGGTGCCGGACGCAGTGCTCCGCACGATCACCGTGGACTATACGGTCGAGTTCGCGCGGGTTCTCCATGGCAGCAGCCCCGGCGCGGCGTTCTCATTTCTGAGTGGGAGCGGCGCGGACCCGTCGGGGAAAAGCCGGATTGCTTTTGCGCGCTATAAGGGAGAGGCCGAGAATGCTCTGCTAGCAGCCGGGTTCCCCCGCGTCTACCTCTTCCGGCCCGCGTACATCTACCCCGTGGAGCCCCGGAAGGAACCGAACTTCAGCTACCGCCTGTTGCGGGCGGTCTACCCCGCGTTCCGGCTGCTGTTCCCCAACCAGGTGATTCCGGCCGACGACCTGGCCCGGGCCATGGTGAATGTCGTCGTAAGTAAAACGGGGCAGCGCGGAGGTCCGGTTCTCGAGAACCGGGATATACGGGCCATGGTCGAATCGCTTCCATCTCCACGGCCGTAATGCAGGTGGATGCCCCCACACATCGCAAACCACGCGTTAGAATGGGCGGCGGGGTGCAGTGCTTGGCTCCCGTGGATAAGGGTACCGGTACTCACGCAGGCAGGATGATCCCGCAGAACCTGTGGCCTGGCGTCAGTGGCCCCATTGGAACCTGGCTTACTTCAAATTCAAACGGGTCCAAAGATGAACGGAGTGCGCCGGTGTCTCAAGTCAGGCGCAATTCGTGGTTAAGGGTTTAGAGAGTCCATCTGCCCGAAGTGCCCGAGAATGAAATTGTCCGTCATGCCGGCGATATAGTCGGCAACGACGCGGGCCGGGGCCTCGGTCTTCATCTGTTCGATATAGCCCGCGGGCAGGCGTTCGGGGTCCGCAATCCAGTAATCAAAGAGTCGCGTGACGACCTCGGTCGCTTTGTCATGCTCGCGCTCCAGCGCATCGCAGGTGTAGAGCGCGTCGTAGAGGAACTTCTTCTCCTCAAAGCGCTGCACCTCGACCAGCCGCGAGAAGAGCGCCAGCCGTTCGGGGAAGTCGCGTATGTCGTCAAGCGTGTGCAGGTCGGCGACGCGCATCAGCATCTGCGTATTGGTGATCAGGTCGTTGGTGAGCCTATGCTGCATGAGCATCAGCGCCTCATGGAAGAGAAACTTCGGCTCCACACCGGCGTGGTGCTCTTCCACCGCGCGGTAGGCGTTGCGCACGATCTCGACGCGGTCGATGATGTCGCCGATCTCCAGCATGCCGGACTCCACGCCGTCATCCAGGTCGGCGGTGAGGTAGGCGATCTCGTCCGTGAGGTCGATGATCTGGGCTTCGAGCGGTGGGCGCTTGTCGAGAAAGTACGGCGCCAGTTCCGGATGCGTATCGATGCTGTAGTCGCGCGAGTGCTTCACGATGCCTTCGCGTACGCCGAGCGTAAGGTTCAGGCCACGGTGGGCGGCGTAGCGCTGCTCGAAGAACTCCACGATGCGGAGCGCGTGCAGGTTATGGTCAAAGCGGAGTCCGTGGCGCTTCAGGCAGGCGTCCAGCGCGCGTTCGCCGGCGTGGCCAAAGGGCGGATGCCCGATGTCATGCACCAGCGCGAGCGCCTCCGCGAGGTCTTCATTCAGGCCCAGCGCAACCGCCACCTCGCGCGCGATCTGCACCACTTCGATGGTGTGGGTCAGACGGCTGCGGAAGTGGTCCGAGGAGCGGCTGGTGAAGACCTGTGTCTTGCCCGCCAGGCGCCGAAAGGCACGTGCCTGTACCACGCGGTCGCGGTCCCGCTGGAAGGCGGAGCGGTCGCGGCGCGGCGGTGCGGGGAACGCACGCGTAACGAGCGGGTCATCGGCGTCGCCGGCGACGGCGTAGTTGCGAAGTAAGGGAACCATTTGCGAGGCCAGAGTTAAGTGTAGAGCAGGTACGGCAATGCGTGGGCGCGGAGATCCCGCGAAACCCACATCTCAAAATCAAGACGTGGAGTACCCGGTCAATGCGCGGGTGCTGACTCCCTGGCGAGCTTCACCTTGGCGCTCTCCAGCTTCTTCTGTACCTTGGCGACATCGTCCGGGTCCACGTCTGCCGGCAGCGACTTCTGCGAGGCGGCGAGCGAGCGCTCCCACTGCGCTACGGCCAGGGAGAGCTTGCCTTCCTTCTCGTAGACAGAGCCGAGATGGTCGCGGACGGTGGGGTCGGTTCTGAGACGCGCGACGGCTTTGTGCATCGTCTCTTCCGCCAGCGCATACTGGCCGAGCTTGAAGTAGACCCAGCCGAGGGAGTCAAGGTACGCGCCGTTCTCCGGATCGTCGTCGACCGCCTTCTGGATCATGGTGTGCGCTTCGTCGAGCTTCTGTCCGCGGTCGGCCAGCATGTAGCCGAGGTAGTTCAGCGTCATCGCGGAGTCAGGGTCGGTCGCGAGGATCTTGCGGAAGTCGGCCTCGGCCTCGTCGTAGTGCTTCTGGCGCTCGGCCAGCGCGCCGCGGAGATAGAGCAGATACTCCGCGTCCTCGGGCTTCTGGCTGAGCGGCTCCGCGGCGTCCAGTTCGGCGGCGGAGTCCTTCCAGCGCTTCAGGCGAAGATAGATCTGCGAGAGAGCAAGATGCACGGTGCGGTCATCCTTGCCGCCATTGGTGCCCAGCTGGGCCTTGGCGAGGGCAATGCCGTCGTCGGGCTTGCCGGTATCGGCCAGCTCGCTGGCGTAGACCAGCGCGATGGTGCTGTCCTTGGGCATCGCCTTCACCGCGGCTGCGGCTGCGTCGGTGGCCTTCTGCCACTCGTAGACCTCGCGCCAGGTATCGACCTCGTCCTGATAGCCGCGCTCGGCATAGTCGCCACCCAGCGCGATCATCTTGTCGTAAACGGCGATGGCGTCGTCGGTCTTATCCATCTGGCGATAGACGTCAGCGAGGTTCTCCATGAACGCGGAGCGATTGCCCTTTTCGTCCTCGGTATACTGGCCGTCTGCATGGTTGGTATCGGCGATGGCGGCGGTGAGTATGGCGACGGCCGCGTCGTTGCGGTCCAGAGCTTCATCGGCGGCGGCTTCGTTGTAGTGGATGTAGTTCAAATCGAGCGGATCGTGGACGAGCGTCTTCGCCTTTTCCAGCGTGGCGAGCGAATCCTCATACTGGCCCTTGTGACGCTGAATATCGGAGATGCGAATGTAGGCGCTCGCGTCTGCCGGCTCGGCGGCGAGGATGAGGTTGTACTCGGTGAGCGCGGCGTCATACTGCTGGTCGGTCAGCAGCGCCTGCGCCAGTGCGTGGCGGGTGTCGGAGTTGTCCGGATCCTGGTCGAGCGCGAGGCGGTAGGTCTCGATCGCAAGCTTCTCCTGGTGTGTCTGGTCGTAGAGAGCGCCGAGCGCCGTCTCCATCTCCGCGCTGCGGTCGGTGACGGGCACGGCAGCCAGGATGTTAATGGCGCGCGGCAGGTCACCATGATCGCTATAGAGGCGCGCGAGATTGAGCGTGGCCTCTTCCGAGTTGGGGTCGGCGGCCTGCGCGGCCTTGAACTGCGCCTCGGCGTTCGTGCTGTCATGGTTGAGCGCGTAGAGCTGGCCGAGCAGCAGATGGTTCTCCATGCTGTCAGGTTGGAGCTGCACGATGGTCTCATACTCGGTAATGGCCAGCTGCAGCATCTCGCCGGACTGCGGCGTATTGCCGTCGCCGAGCGAGCGCAGGTAGATGCGGCCGAGCAGAAGATGCGCATCCAGATTGTTCGGGTCCTTCTTGATCTGCTCCTGCGCGGCCTCAATGGCCTCACGGATGCGGCCCACCTGGAAATAGAGCTCGGCGAGCCCGGTCTGCAGGTAGGTGGAGTCCGGGTCGGCGTCGAGCGCAAGCTTGTACTCTTCCACCGCCTGCGTCACGTAGTCCTCGCGGCCGGAGTCCGTGGCCAGCGACTCATAGATATTGGCCAGGCCAAAGTGGTAGTAGGCGGTACCGCGATCCGGCGTGGCAGCAGCAGGCGGAGCCGGAGCGGTCTTCTGCGCCTGAACCGGCGTAGCGAGAAAGAGCGATGCGGTGAGAAGGAGAGCGGCGGCGAGGGTTGCAGGCAGGCGATGCTTCATCATGAGGGTAGCTCTGGGGCGTAAAAATTGCCGCTAATGCTTAGACGATTGTACGACGCAGATGGATGCGGATGCTCGGCAGGGCACGGTTTTACCGGGTCAACACAGCCTGTTACCGGTCGCGTGCCACCACGAAGCCCGGCACCCAGAGCAGGGCGCGCTTGTACTCGCTTTCCGGCAGGTCTGATATCGACAGCCGCGCGGCTTCGGCGTAGGCGCAGGCGGTGTCCATGGCGTAGTCGATGGAGCCGTGCCGGGTCAGGATCTCGAGGATCTGCTCGTGCGAGATGCGGACGAAGCTGCCGTCGGCCAGCACCGTGCGTATGGCCTCGCGGTCGGCTCCGGTGCCGCGTTCCAGCGCGTGGATGACGGCCAGCGTCGCCTTGCCCTCGCGCAGATCGCTGGCCACGGGCTTGCCCAGGACCTCTTCTGTCGCTGTCAGGTCGAGCACATCGTCCACGATCTGGAAGGCGAGACCGAGGTTGCGGCCGTACTCGCCCATGTGGGAGTCGATCGCCTCATCGGCGTGCGCCAGCTCCGCGCCGAGCTGCATGGATACCTTGAAGAGACACGCCGTCTTGCGGAAGATGAGGTCGAAGTACTCCTCTTCGTTGATCAGATGGCCGAGCTTCTCCATCTGCAGCAGTTCGCCCTCCACCATCTGCTGCGTCAGCGAGATCAGCAGGTCGAGGATGCGGAAGTTCCGCTCCTCCAGCGCCACCTTGTACGCCTGCATGTAGAGCCAGTCCCCGGCAAGCACGCACTTGGCGTTGCCCCAGGTGGTGTTGGCGGAAGGCCGCCCGCGGCGGGTGTCGGCCTCGTCGATGATGTCGTCGTGGACGAGCGTAGCCGTGTGCAACATTTCAACTACAGCCCCCATGCGGATGCGGGCGGGCTCGTCATACCCCAGCGCCTTGGCCGCGAGCAGCAGCAGCAGCGGCCGTATGCGCTTGCCGCCGCCGGAGATCAGGTACTGCGAGATGTCCGTGACCGCGGCGACCGGCGAGGCGGAATCGCGGGCGAACTCCTCTTCGATGGCGGCGAGGTCGTCCCGCAGCAGGTCGAAGACCTCTTTTGCCGTCGCGATGGGGGGGAGTGTGCTCAAGGTTTTTGAATTTAATTCGAACGGTAGTTGGTGAACTGCAGGTCGACGCCGATGTCCTTGCCCTTAAGCAGTGCGATGACCGACTGGAGCGTGTCGCGGTCCTTGCTGGAGACGCGCACAGTGTCGCCGTTGATGGAGGCCTGCGCCTTCAGCTTGGCGTCTTTGATGGCCGCGACGATGATCTTGGCCTTTTCGACCGGGATGCCCTGCGTCAGCTTGATCTTCTGCCGCACGCTGGAGTTGCTGGCCGGCTCTATTTTTTCAAAGGTGACGTTCTTCAGCGAGACGCCGCGCTTGACCAGCTTCTGCGAGAGGATCTCGATCACGGCCTTCAGCTTGTACTCGTCCGAAGAGGCCAGCTGGATCACGTCCTCGCCCTCGAGCTTGATCGTGGACTTGGAGTCCTTGAGGTCGAACCGCGCATTGACCTCCTTGGTGGCCTGGTCGATGCCGTTGCGGACCTCCTGCATGTCTACCTTGCTGACCACATCAAAGGAATTCTCGCCTGCCATATGTCCCTCAAAGTTTACGGAGCCGTCTCATCCGGCTCGTTCCATCCACAGGCAATTATCGCAGAACGGCTCCTCACCACTCATTTTTAGGGTCGTCATTCTGAGCCGCAGGCGAAGAATCTGCACAGGTGCTTGCCGGCCCATGCTGTAGCTGCCATTCCGTTGCGATATCTTCAGCTTGTTTTGGTACGCCTGAAAAAGCGGTGGAAGTTAGCCGTGGTGGCCTCCGCGAGCGTTTTAATAGAGATGTCGCGTATCTCCGCGAGGTGGGCTGCCGTATGCGTCACCCACGCCGGCTCATTCCTCTGGCCGCGGTTGGGGATCGGCGCAAGAAAGGGCGCGTCCGTCTCGACCAGGATGCGGTCGAGCGGTGCAAAAACAGCCGCATTGCGGATACCCTGCGCCTTGGGGTAGGTCAGGTTGCCGGCGAAGGAGAGCATGAAGCCAAGCTCGAGGGATCGTTTCGCCTCCGCCACGTCTCCCGAAAAGCAGTGCATCACCCCGCCGAGCCCCGTCGGTCGCCAGTGGGTCTGTAGAAGCTCCAGTGTGTCGGCCCAGGCATCGGCCTCGCCGTATTTCGCCTTGGCCTCCGGCGTCGCCAGCTCCGAGGTGCGGATATGCAGCAGGATGGGCAGCTTTGCCGCGGCAGCGACTGCCATCTGATCGATGAAGGCCTGCTTCTGCGTGGCAATGTCGGGATTTTCGACGTGGTAATAGTCCAGCCCGATCTCGCCGATGGCGATGCAGAGCTTGTCCTGGGTTAATTCCGCCAGCTTCGCGAGGGAAGCAGCATTCGCTTGATGCGCCTCCTGCGGATGGATACCGGCAGACGCATAAATCAACGGTGTCTCCGGCTTGCCCGCATACTCATGCGCGATCTCGAGCGCCCGGTGCATCTCATGCGGCCCGTCGCCGATGCCGATGGTGAGCACCGTCCGCACCCCGGCCTGCCACGCATGCGTGAGCATGGCCGCGCGGTCCGCGTCGTAGCGGTCGGAGTCGAGATGGGCGTGTGAGTCTACGAGATACATAAATTGTTTGTCATTCCGAAGCGAAGCGCGCGGAATCTGCTGTTCTTGCTTTTGCTTCTAAGGTAGGTCTGGGCTTTAGCCCAGACATTACAACCGCCGCAAAACCGGGCTTTAGCCCCTGAGGTAATCGTCTATTCAGACCCGCATCCTCAGCGTAGCTGAGGATGCGGAAGTTAGAAAAAATAAGCAGAAAGCCATCCTCCGCTATGCGGAGGATGGCAGAAAACTATCTGACCCGCGCGCCAAGCTCGACGTGGTCGAGGAAGCCGGCGATAGACGGCTTATCCGCATCGCCGAGCGACGCCGCAAGCAGCATGCCCTGCGATTCGAGCCCGCGCATCTTCCGCGGCGCAAGATTGGCGACGATGATCACCTTGCGCCCGATCAGCGCTTCGGGCTCGTAGTGCTCCGCGATGCCGGCAAGGATCTGCCGCGTCTCCGTGCCCAGATCGACCTCCAGCCGCAGCAGCTTATCCGACTTCGGGATCCGCTCCGCCACCTTGATCTGCGCCACGCGAAGATCGACCTTCAGGAAATCTTCGATGCCGATGAGCGTCTTCGCCTCCTCGGTGACTGCAGCCGGTGCAGCGGCGACGGGTTCAGCAGAAGCGGCGGACGTGTTGTTCTGTTCCATCTCGTTCATTTTTGTAATTAACTCCTTGTCTGCGCGAGGGAAGATGGGGCCAAGCTCGCCGAGCTTTGTGCCGGGTTTAAGGCCGCCCCATTCAAGATTTTTCAGTTCACCATTCTTTGCGGCCACTTCAATATCGCCGAGGCCGAGTTGGCCCCAGACTTTTTGTGCAGCTTGAGGCGTGATTGGGTATATAAGCGCGGTAATAATTCGCAATGCCTCAGCAGCAACGTAAAGAATATGTCCGCGCTGGATTATTTCGTCATCAGCCAGTTTCCATGGCGCTTTACTTGTGAGGTAATTATTGGCTACGTCGCACAGCCAAACAATAGAGTCGGTTACGCCAATGCTCTTTACCGTAATATCCACAAAAGTTTGGCTTACATCTTCATTTGCAGCAGCAGTGAACTTTAATGCTGGATACATGTGCTTACAAATGAAAATAGCGGCAGTCGCAGCGAGGGCAGGGAGCTCATCCACTACTTGAATTGTGATTTCTTCAACTGCTGTCGCTTTTTGTGTAAATTCGACTTTATCGTCATCCGTATAAGTTTTATGTGAAGGTACGAGCCCATCAAAATCGCGCTCTATTAACGTAAGGGTCCGATTGACCAGATTGCCATATTTATTTGCGAGCTCAGCGTTATATCGTTCTAGAACTGCATCGAAACTGAAACTTCCATCACTCCAGA
>DATMLK010000108.1:0-3444 GCA_035570215.1 Acidobacteriaceae bacterium | reverse complement strand
CTGCTTCGCTTCCTGCATCACGGAGTCGGAGGTGCGGCTGCGCTCTTTACCGCGCGTGTACGGCACCACGCAGTAGGCGCAGAACTTGTCGCAGCCTTCGATGATGGTGATGTAGCCGCGGTGCGGATTACTGCGCGCGGTGAAGGGGGTCTCAAAGGTCTCCTCTGTCTGGCGATCGTCAAGGCCGGTGATGCGGGTCTCTCCGGCCTCCAGCCGCGCCAGCATCTGCGGAAGGTTGCGGTAGGAGGCAGAACCCGACACGAGCGAGACGTACGGTGCCTTCTCGAATATCTTCTCGCCCTCCTGCTGCGCCACGCAGCCGAGCACGGCGAACTTCTTGCCTTCGCCCTGCATGGCCTTGTACTCGTTCAGGCGGTGGAAGACCTTCTGCTCCGCCTTATCGCGGATGGAACAGGTGTTGTAGAGGATCAGCTCGGCGTTCTCTTCGTCCTCGACGCGGGCGTAGCCCTCCTGCTCGAGCGTGCCGATGACCTTTTCGGAGTCGTGCGCGTTCATCTGACAGCCGAAGGTCTCAATGTAGAAGGTCTTTGCCATACCTCAACAGTATAGAACCGATGAGCAGGCTTGACGTTCTAGGCCTTCAGCAGCCGAAACGAAAGATACGCCCCGTAGGCCAGCGCAATCAGGATCAACGGCATGTACAGAACGAGATTTGCGGCATCATTCAGAATGACAAACATGGTCAGCTCGCTTTCTGTCCTACTTCATTGCACCCCAACGAGCTAACTGCGCTCGCCGGAGACCCCGCTTCCCAGTAGTCCTGGTCACGCAGGTAGTAGCTTTCGTTGAAGCTGTTGAACATCGTCCGCAGGAACATGAGTACAACGTGCATGTGACCCATCTTCTGGAAGCGGCGGTTGCTGGTGTAGACCTTGCCGCGCAGAATGCCAAACCGCCGCACGGAGACCTTTTGCGTGAGCAGATAGTCCTCCGCAAAGAGCGCCTGCTCATGGAAGCCGCCGAGCCGGTCGAACTCGGCCTTGTCGAAGAGCAGGAACATTCCCGTGCCGAAGGGCCTGACCCAGCTCCCTACGCGCTGGCAGAGGTTGCTGCCGGCGAAGAGCACGTCGTCCATAAAGCGGCCGAAGGTGCAGCCGATGCTGGTCGTCACGCAGTGCAACTCCCGCTGCTCCATCGCATCCATCGCCCGGCGCAGCATGGTGCGGTCCGTGATCTCTACATCCGCGTCAAGAAAGAGTACATAGCGCGTATCAGCCAGTCTTGCGCCTGCATTTCGCCCCACAGATGGCAGGCCGCCCGGGATAATCGCAATGTTGAGGACGCCGGCAAAGGCGAGCGCAGACGGTACCGTGGCATCGGTCGAGTTCGCATCAGCAACGAACACTCTCGTATGCCGTAAGTGCGGGTAGTCCTGCTTGCTCAAAGAGGTCAGAAGCTTCGGCAGATTCGTAGCCTCGTTCCTCGCCGGGATGACGATCGTAAGCTGCGGATTCATCGGCTGCTCCTTCGTGATTTTCGTAGTTATGGATTTTGACTCCGTCTTCCGCCACGGTGATGTAGGTCGGGGTAACGTCCACCCAGGCACCGGTATTGAAGTACTGCACGCCGTCTCGGGTGCGGGCGTCCGCTGCGTGGGTGTGACCGCAGAAGACGCGGTCGATGTGGCCGTTCATGGCATACTCCAGCGCGCCGGCAGAGACCTTCTCGGTAAGCCGCAGCCACTTCGTATTGAAACGATCCAGGTGGCGGGTGACGAACTGGTTCTTGCTGTCCATCTTCTGCATGTAGCGGTAGATCTCCACGCCGATGCGGCTGATCAGGAAGTTGCTGCTTACAAAGCGGTCAAACTGGTGACCGTGCATGGCCAGGTGACGCTTGCCGCCGTACTCCCACACGTAGCGTTGGTAGACGGGGATGCCGACGAGGTGCGACATGATGTTCGACAGGCCTTCATCGTGGTTGCCCTCTACCCAGATGACGTTGACCTGGCGCTTGGGGTTGGAGAGCTTGCGCAGTGCGCCCAGGAACTTCCAGTGGTCGCGGGTGAGCCGGCTGAAGTTCAGGTCAGAGAAGATGTCTCCCAGCAGGATGAGTTGGCGGTACTCCAGCGACTGCAGCAGCCGCAGAGCATCCTTTGCCCGGCTCATCTCGGAGCCGAGATGCAGGTCGGAGAGGATGAGGGTGTCATACACCTCCGGTGCCTTTTCGGGTTGGAAGAGCCGATCCTGCATAGGGCCTCCAGCAGCCTACTTATGCCCTATTCTGTGGGCAATTGATGAATAGGGAATAAATATCGCTCCAATGGGAACAAAGTCGAATACCTGCATAAATGCTGGTATTCCCTGCATCTAACAGATTGCAAAGACGTAGACTTTAAAGGCCGGTATGAAAAATAAGCAGGAAAACCACGATGCAGACACGCCTTCCCTGCTGAACCAGTCCCTTGGCGGACGGGTCAACCGCTGTTTCGGCTGCGGTCCGGCGAACGAACATGGACTCAAACTGCGCTTCTCTCTCGACCACGAAGCCGGCACCTCCACGGCAAAGGTGAAGCTGGCGCGACGGTATGAAGGCCCTCCCGGCCACATCCACGGCGGCATTATCGCCACGCTCCTGGATGAGGCGATGGGCAAGGTCAACAAGATTCACAACGTCGTCGCCATGACGCGCCACATCGAGATCGACTACCTGCGGCCATCACCGCTCAGCCAGCTGCTGACCGTCACCGGGCGGTTCCTTCGCCGCGACGGCCGCAAGATGTTTATGGAAAGCGAGATTCACGATGCTGCGGGCAAACTGCTCGTCCGCGGCAAAGGACTCTTCATCGTGATCGATCCCGCGGCATTCTTCGCGAAGCACTCCAAAGAGCGTGTGAGTGCGGCATGTCCGGTGGCTGTGCCTGCTCCAAAGGCACGAGCTGCGCGCAAGCAGCGGGTGCCCTGAAGCTGATAAACTGAAGATTCTGAAGGATTGGGGATTTTGCAATGACGGACCACAGTAAAAACGGGAACATCCGCACAACCGGCGCTTCCCTGCGCCTGAAGACCGGTCTGGCTGAGATGCTGAAGGGCGGCGTCATCATGGACGTGATGAACGTCGAACAGGCGCGCATCGCCGAAGAGGCCGGCGCGACCTCGGTGATGGCGCTGGAGCGCGTGCCGGCGATGATCCGCGCCGAAGGCGGCGTGGCCCGCATGGCGAATCCGAAGCACATCAAAGAGATCATGGCCACCGTGTCCATCCCGGTGATGGCGAAGGCGCGCATCGGCCACTTCGCCGAGGCGCAGGTCCTGCAGCAGCTCGGCGTGGACTTCATTGACGAGAGCGAAGTACTCACGCCCGCCGACGAGGTCTACCACATCGATAAGCACGCCTTCACCACGCCCTTCGTCTGCGGCGCGCGCAATCTGGGTGAGGCACTCCGCCGCATCGCCGAGGGCGCAGCCATGATCCGGACGAAAG
>DATMLK010000107.1:0-31999 GCA_035570215.1 Acidobacteriaceae bacterium | reverse complement strand
CTGCTCGGTGACGTCGCGGAAGAAGACAACCAGGTCGTCGCCGCTCGGATTGGCGTGAATCTCGAAGAGAATGCCCAGGCCGGGGTAGAACTCCTCGAAGGAGACTGGGAGCTTATCCTGGAAGGCCTGGCGGTAATGGGTCTCAAACGGCGTGCCCAGGGCGTCCGGAAAGACCTCCCAGACGCTCCTCCCAATCAGATCCTGGCCCTGGGCAATCATGGCGACGGCTTTGCTGTTGAGAAAGGTGAAGTTCCAGTCTTTATTGAGGACAAGGACACAATCGGTCGTAGCTTCCAGAATCTGCCAGACGCGCTTCGTGGACTCATCAGAGACAGATGGAACAGCGGCATGTTTAGGATTCATAGCGACCCTAACCGGCTTGTCTGGCAAGCTAAAGATTGGGTTCCGACAGCGTACGCTTCAGGCCTGCGGCAATACGTGGCTCCGAGTGCCCAACCGATCTCATAAGGCCACTTATGGAACGGTCCGATAGGTCAAAAAAGAGGCAAGAAAGGTATAGTCTCTATCGCGGGCGAATGCAATCCTGAAAGAACCGGTCAGGGGCTGGGGATATCCCACGATTAATGTATTGACAGCCTGAGAAACAGGTAGAGAGTAAGAGAGATGAAGAGTTTTCTGAGCACACAGAGCGTGATGACGCGGGCGTTTCGCCTTGCCGTGACGGTCTGCAGCCTGTTTCTGCTCTTCCAGTTCGTGAGCCTGTACCTGAGCTGGCCGAAGCAGATCGGGGTGGGCGTCTTCAGTATCGCGCTCGTCATCCTGCTGAACAAAAGCTCGAAGTCTCAGGTGGTCACTATTGCACTGATGCTGCTGTCGCTGGCGGCGACGCTGCGCTACGGCTGGTGGCGCGTGCGGATGATCCTGCTGTTCTTCACGGACGAGTCCAACAACCGGCTCACCATCAACGCGGTGCTGATGCTGATCCTGATCTCAGCCGAGGCGTACACGATCCTGATCATGATCCTCGGCTACATGCAGTCGGTCGCTCCGCTGCAGAGAAAGCCGGTCCCGCTGCCTTCTGACGAGTCGCAATGGCCGCATGTGGATGTGCTGATCCCCACGTACAACGAGCCGCTCTCGCTGGTGCGGTATACGGCGCTGGCCGCGATCAATATCGATTACCCGCCGGAGAAGCTGCACGTCTACATTCTGGATGACGGCACACGGCCGGATTTCCGCGAGTTCTGTGACGAGGCGGGCGTCGGCTATGTGGTGCGTAAGCAGCATACCCACGCCAAGGCCGGCAACATCAACCACGCGCTGGAGCAGATGAACTCTCCGCTGGTGGCGATCTTCGATTGCGACCACGTGCCGACGAGGAGCTTTCTGCAGGTGACGGTGGGTTGGTTCCTGGTGGAGAAGAAGCTGGCGATGCTGCAGACGCCGCACTTCTTCTATTCGCCTGACCCGTTCGAGCGGAACCTGCTGCAGTACAAGACGATCCCGAACGAGGGCGAACTTTTTTACGGCATCATCCAGGACGGCAATGATCTGTGGAACGCCACGTTCTTCTGCGGATCGTGCGCGGTGATACGGCGCACGGCTCTGAATGAGGTTGGCGGAATCGCGACGGAGACGGTGACGGAGGACGCGCACACCTCGCTGCGCATGCAGAAGAACGGCTGGAACACGGCATACATCAACCTGCCGCAGGCGGCAGGTTTGGCAACGGAGACGCTTTCGGCGCACGTGGGCCAGCGCGTGCGGTGGGCGCGCGGGATGATCCAGATCTTCCGCACGGACAATCCGATGCTGGCGAAGGGGATGAAGTTTACGCAGAGGATCTGCTACTTCAATGCCATGCTGCACTTTCTTTATGCGGTGCCACGGCTGATCTTTCTGTGCGCGCCGCTGGTCTACATGATCTTCGGGCTCACTATTATTCCGGGATACTGGATCGCGATCCTGGCGTATGCGCTGCCGCACCTGGTGATCTCCAGCCTTACGAATTCGCGCGTGCAGGGCAGGCACCGGCACTCGTTCTGGAACGAGATCTACGAGACGGTGTTGGCACCTTACATCCTGATGCCGACTCTGCTGGCGCTGATCAATCCAAAGCTGGGCAGCTTCAATGTGACGGACAAGGGCGGCACGCTGGCCGAGACGCGATTCGACCGTCACATCGCCGCGCCGACGACGTGGCTGCTGGCCTTGAACGTGCTGGGCATCTGCATGGTGCCGTACCGCCTGCGCGTGACCGACCCAGCCCATCCGGGCACGGTCATCGCCAACCTCATGTGGATCTTCTTCAACATGATCATCCTGGGTGTGGCGGCCGCGGTGGCTTATGAGCAGAGGCAGCGGCGCTCATCCGTTAGAATTCCGGCAAAGATCGCCGTGGAGCTGGAGCTTGCCAGCGGCAGGCACTTTGCCGGCGTTACCGTGGACATGTCCGTTGGAGGCGCGTCGGTTATCTGTCCGGAGGCCGATGTGCTGGCGAAGGGTGAGGCTCTGCGTGTCGCGTTCCCACAGCAGACGGGCGAGGCGACCGTCGGTGCATCGGTCGTGGGCAAGACCGGGGACGAGCTCCGGCTGAGGTTCGAGGCGTACACGATCGCCGATCAGGAGATATTGACGCGCGCGCTGTATTCGCGGGCGAACTCCTGGATGGGGGCGCGGCAGAACATCGAGCAGGACCGGCCGCTGGTTAGTCTGCTGCGAGTGATCCGGCTCTCGTTCACGGGCTTCTCGCAGGTGCTGATAGGGCTGTTGCCGTCGAAGAAGACGAAGCCGGTGGCGGGTCTTCTGCTGATGGCGCTCCTGCTCACGCATCGCGCCGGCGTGGCGCAGATCCCCGGCGTCATCACGGCACCGCCGCCGGATGCAACCCAGGGTGTTCCTGCCGCGGGGCCGGGTGCGGCGAATGCTGCCGTGCCGAATGCCTCTACCGCTGGGCCGGTGGTGGTGGACGATTCCATGCCGCTTCCGCCGCCGGATGTGACGGCGATGACGGCGAACGACATCATCACGCTGAGGGACATGGGCGTGCATGGAACGATCGAGATGCACGGGCCGCACTCCTACTATCCCGAGGGGTTCGTGCTACCGCACGACCGCATTCCGCGGAGGGCGACGCTGGAGCTTACCTACCACTTCAGCCCGGAGATCCTTTCGCACGCGGGATCGATCCGCGTGTTTGTGAACGGCACGGCCGTGGGCGTTATCAATGCGCCGCCGCAGCCGCAGGCGGATAGCGAGTATGCGTTCGTCACGTTGAATGTGCCGGCCGATCTGCTGACACGCAACAACGAACTCAACTTCGAGTTCACAGGCGGCATGCCGCTCGAGGTCGATACCAAGGCGATGTCGATCGTGCTGGCGAAGATCGGCGATTCGTCGCGGATCCTGGTGGCCGGCGACAGCGTACCGTTGAAGACCGATCTTGGCCTGCTGCCGCTGCCGCTCTTTGATCCGGATATGCAGACGACGACCACGATCCCATTTGTGTTCCTTGCGCCGCCGACTCCGCAGACGCTGCAGGCCGCGGCGGTGGTGGCGTCATGGTTCGGGATCCAGACGAGTTCAAAGCCGATCCACTTTTCGGTCGCGGTAGGACGGATACCGCTGGGTAATGTAGTGGTCTTTGCCAACCAGAGCTCAGGGGCGAACCAGAGTTCCGGGCTTGCGAGTCTGCTGAATATTCCGCAGGGCGGCCCGTCGCTGAGCATTCGCGCCAATCCATCTGACCCGGAGGGCAGCGCGCTGGTGCTGGCGGGGGATGACGATACGCAGCTGCTGCTGGCGGCGCGGAGCCTGGCGCTGATGAAGGTGGCGCATCCGGGACCGGGAGAGCCTGTGCCGTCGCTGGGCGATTCGGTGCGGCTCGGGGACTTTCCGCTGCCTGCGCCGCGCCAGCCGGACGATGCGCCGCGTTGGCTGAACACGCAAAACCTTATCTCTCTCTGGAGCTACAGCTCGGAGCGGGCGATGCAGTCGAACGGGTCGTCGCCGATCCCGGTCTACTTCCGCGTACCGCCGGACCTGTACTACGGCGAGACGCAGAACCTGAGCCTGCGCATGAACTACAGATACAACGCGCGGCCGGTGGCGGAGGGCTCGGCGCTGCGAATGTTCATCAACGGGTCGTTGATCGCCGAAGCGCAGCTGCAACCGGGGCAGGATCTTCAAGACCGCCAGCGCACCGTGCTTCTGCCGGTGGCGGACATGCGGCCGTTCGGCAATACGTTTCTGTTCAACTTCGACTTCATCCCGTCGAATCCGAACGATGACGGACAGGATCCCACGCAGAGGCTGCAGGGTGCGATCCTGAAGAACTCGGCGCTGGATATACGCGGTCTGGACCACTGGGCGCGCATGCCGGATCTTGAACTCTTCGCCAACGCGGGGTTTCCGTTCACGCGCAAGGCCGACCTGTCGGACACGACCATCGTGATGCCCAGTGACCCGACTTCGAATGAGATCACGCTGCTGCTCTATCTGATGAGCCACTGCGGCATGGAGACGGGGTATCCCGTGCTGCGGGTGGATATCGCCGGGCCGGATGCGGTGATGCGCGGCGACCAGGACTACCTGATACTCGGCGGCACGGGCGATCAGCCGGCGTTTGCTTCTCTTGATGCCGCGCTACCGGTGACGCTGGATGCGGACGGCGTCCATGTAAAAGAGGCCGGGAGCTATCTGCGCGGGCTGCAGAAGTGGTGGTCGCAGAAGATGACATGGCTGAACTCGATCCGGGGCCTGGAGCCGGAGAGCCAGCCTTCGAACACGGGCGGCGCGCCCGACCTGATGATCGAGGGCATCGAGTCACCGTACTACCCCGGACGTTCGATCGTGCTGGTGTCTCTGCGCAATGACGATGCGGTGGCGGAGTTCGCGAATGTGTTCCTGGAGCGCTCGCAGTCGAGCGACATCGCACACTCGGTGAGTCTGCTGCGGAACGGCCAGTTCACTTCGTATGCGATGGAATCCGCTGTGTACCACGTGGGCTATATCTCGCAGTATTCGCTGATACGCATCTGGCTGGTGGAGCACTTCTGGATCCTGCTGGGGCTGATGACGCTGTTGAGCCTGGTGATGGCCGGCTGGATAAAGGACTACCTGGAGTGGCAGGCAGCGCAGCGGCTGAGCGTGGCAGGCAAGGCGTAGGCCCCTTTTAGCGAAAGACAAAGGCGTACCGCAGGGGCTAAAGCCCCGATTCATATAGCAACAGGCGGACGGCTGAAGCCGTATCCTTAAGCAAGGCATAAAGACAAAAGCAACGGCGGTCGTCGCTGCGCGACGATGTCCCATATATGCGCGATGAGACTGCGCATATATGGGGCACCCAGCACATAAGGCTTGGGGTGGAATCCGGGCTGGGATATGCTGAGGCTGCTTTAAATCAGCGATTTTTGGCTATTCTTGAATTCGCTTTGTTTGGCGATGGCATACTGGCGGGGGCGATTTCCGGCAGGCAGATGTACCATGAAACCAATCTGAATCTACGAGTTGGCCTACTATGCGCACCTATCTATCGAACTGGATGTCTCTGCGGAAGAAGATCACCGGCCTGGCGTTTATTCCGGCGCTGATCATCTCCATCGTCTTTGGCGCACTCATCTGGGCGAGCTCGCTGACCACGGCGCGGCTGGTAGGGCAGGAGTTCACGGACTTCATGACCGACCGCACCATGCGGGCCACCGTGCACGGGTACAACACCTCCATCGTGACCTACGGCTATGTGATGCAGGCGCTGGACGCTAACATGCAGACGGCAGAGCTGCTGCTGGAGAAGGAAGGCGGCGTGCAGCAGAGCGGCACCGACCGCTGGGACGCGGTGAACGAAGAGACGCACCAGGCAGCGATGGTGAACGCGCCGACGCTCTCCATCGGAGGCTGGAAGGCGGTTGCTGGAGCCACCGCGGGGCCGCTGGGCTCGATCAGCGCGGCAACGGGCAAGGCAGTGATCCTCTACGCGCGGATCGATGCGGCGGGCGACATGATGCGGGTGGCGGGAACTTCACCCGATGGCGCGCTGCATGCTGAGAGCGGAACCTATATACCGGCGCGGCTGGCGGACGGCGACGCGAGCCCGATGCTGCAGAGCATACTTGCGGGCACGCCGTACCATGGCACGTCGATCGAGATGGGGTCGTGGTACTCGGTGGTGTGTAATCCGCTGCACGATGGCGGCGGGGTCTTCGGCATGTTCTGCGTGGGCGCGGACAACAGCACCATCACGTCTCTTACACAGGAACTGGCGGCGAACTATGTGGGCAATAACGGGTCAGCCTCGGTCTTCTTCGTGCATGGACCGAAGAAGGGGCAGTTTCTGATCGAGCCGACGGGAATCTCCAAGAGGACCGAGAGTCTGTGGCTGCCGCAGGTTCTGGAGATGGCCCAGACGCTGAAGGACAACGAAGCCAATACGGTCGTGGTGACCGATCCGGACAACGGAGCGAAGGTAGTGGTCTGCTACCGCTACTTCGAACGCTGGGACTGGGGGCTGGTGGTCAGCGCGGATTCGCGCGACCTGGCGAAGGCGAGCGAAGAGGTGAAGTCACAGTTCCACGTGCTGCTGTGGCAGGCGTTCATTGCCGGGATCATTGGGCTGTCGCTGGCACTGTTCCTGGCGCTGAACCTGAGCAAGAAGCTGATCGACCCGATGGCGGACCTTGCCATCCGGCTGACTTCGAACGCGACGCAGGTGGCGTCGAGCGCGCGGCAGCAGTCGGCGAATGTGGCGAACTTTAATACGAGCGGTAATGAGATCGCCAGCGCGGTGAAGGAGATCTCGGCGACGAGCAAGGAGTTGCTGCGCGCGATGGAGCAGCTGGCCGAGGATGCGGAGAAGACGAGCGTGGTGGCGAACGAGGGCAGCCAGGGGCTGAAGGGGCTGGGCACGTCCATGGAGTCGCTCTCGGCGGCAACGCACTCGATCACGGACAAGCTGACGACGATCCGCGCGAAGGCGAACAAGATCAACGCGGTGGTGACGGCGATCACCAAGGTGGCGGACCAGACGAACCTGCTCTCACTGAATGCGGCGATCGAGGCGGAGAAGGCGGGCGAAGGCGGTGCGGGCTTTGCCGTGGTCGCGCGCGAGATCCGGCGGCTGGCCGACCAGAGCGCGCTGGCCACGATGGAGATCGAACAGATGGTGGAGGCGATGCAGGAGGCTGTCTCCAGCGGCGTGGCGCAGACGCGCGAGCTGACGGAGGCGATGGAGCGCGGCATTGCGGCGTCGCAGGGGATCAGCGGACAGTTCGGCGACATCATTCATCGCGTGGAGTCAATGGCTCCGCGGTACGAGGCCGTGCACCAGGGCATGCAGAACCAGAGCGAGGGCGCGCAGCAGATCAGCGAGGCGATGTGGCAGCTGACGGAGATGGGCCGGCAGACCTCCGAGAGCGTGAACGACCTGAACGACGTGAGCCAGCAGCTGCATGAGGCGGTCCGCATCCTGAAGGAGAGAATCATCCAGATTCGCAATGCGGAGTGATGAGCGTGCGCGGAACAACGAACGCGAACGAAGCTGGCAATCACGAAACCAACGAGCGCGGAGGTAAAGCGCGCGGACTGACTGTGCGGTTCCGCGCGGGCGGGAAGCACTTTGCGTTTTCGCTGAAGGCGATCGAGTCGATCGCCGGTTACGCGAAGCTGCAGGAGTTTACAGAGAATACGGCGCCGCCGGATTACGCTATGGCACTGAATCACACTGCGTTTGCCGGATGGCTGAGCTATCGCGGCACGCAGGTTCCGGTCTTCGACCTGGGATCATTCTTTGCCGAAGAGCCGACGCCGCTGCTGCTGAGCAGCCGGATCATGCTGTTCACGCGTTTGCATGATGCGCAGCAACGCGTGGGGCTATTGGCCGCGGACATCACCGACACAAGACAGGAGAGCGAACTGGAGGGAGCTGAGCTGCTGCAGCCGGAGCCGCTGCTGCGCGAGCTGTTAAGTGAAGGCTCAGGCATGGGAGAGACGGCATGAGTCCCGACGCGCAGATCCAGAAGAATCCGGTGACGGCGCTGATCGCGCGGCTGGCGGCGTACGCCGGCTTCGGGGAAGAGGCGCTGGAGCCGGTACGGATGGATTCGATCGTTAACCAAAGAATGCGGTCGCGGCGCCAGCGGACGAAGCAGTTGGAGAGCGTGGAGGAGTATCTCGCGCTGGTGGAGCAGGACGCGGCGGAGCACGATGCTCTGCTGAACGAAGTGCTGGTGGGCGAGACGAAGTTCTTCCGCGATGCGAGGGTGTTTGCGCATCTACAGGATTGGCTGAAGGAGCGTACGCCGCAGGCGGAGACGCCGTTTCGCGTGCTGTGCGCGCCGTGTTCGACGGGGGAAGAGGCGTATTCGGTGGCGGCATCGCTGCAACTGAGCGGGTTCACGCCGGGGCAGTATGAGATCGAGGCGCTGGACATCTCGCGCAGTGCGCTGGAGGCCGCGGAGCGCGGCGTTTACAGCGCGCATGCATTGCGTGGCGTGGATGAAGAGCGGCGCGGTCTGCTGGTAGAGCGTGATGGCGAGCAAGATCGAGAGCAATGGCGTGTGTTGAAGAGTCTGCGGCCGGGGCTAAGTTTTTCGTTTGCCAATCTTTCGCTGCCGGAGAGTCTGAGGCCGCTGGGGGCGTTCGACCTCATTCTCTGCCGTAATCTGCTGATCTATCTGCGGCCTGAGGCGCGGATGCATCTGCTGGAGTCGCTGCGCGGAGCATTGAAGGCCGGCGGACGGCTGATCGTGGGCACGGGCGATGCGGTGCCGGAGATCTACACGACCTTTCAGGCGGCGCAGCCGGCTTCATCGTTCATGCTGGAGGCGCGAGGCCATGCGAAGGCGCAGCCGCGAGTGCTGAAGCATGTGTTGAAGCCTGAGCCGAAGCCGGTGACTCATGCTGTGCCGGTTGCGATGCCGAAGCGCAGGCCGCTGAGTGTGGTGGAAGGGGAGATGCTCCACGAGCCGGAGGATTTTTACCAGCGGGCGCAGGAGCTCTACAGCCAGGACGATCTGCGGCAGGCGGAGCGTTACTGCCGGAAGGCGCTGTATCTGCAGCCGGGGCACCTGCCGTCGCTCGAGTTACTGGCACAACTGTGGAGCAATGAACCGGTCTCGCGGCGGAGCAGGGCGCTGACGGAGCGGCTGGGACGGGCGCGCGCTCGGCGTTCGCAGGAAAAGCAGGAGCAGGAGTTCGCATGAGCAAAGAGAGAGCGACCATCTTTCAGCGCGAGCTGACCGGCGAGTATCGCGAGGAGTTTGCGCAGATGCTGGCGATGGAGCAGAAGCCGCTGCCGAAACGGACGGGATCGATCCTGCTCTTTCGCATCTCGGGGCGGCGGTTTGCGCTGCCGACGGTGGTGCTG
Organism: Acidobacteriaceae bacterium; assembly: GCA_035570215.1. Lineage (GTDB taxonomy): Bacteria > Acidobacteriota > Terriglobia > Terriglobales > Acidobacteriaceae > JARLFX01. Next base: position 22,677 of record DATMLK010000107.1, on the reverse strand, counting down.
GTGGCGGTGACGGAGCCGCTGCATATTGCGCCGATCCCGCACCGCATGGGAACAGCACTGCTGGGGCTGGTGGCGTTTGAAGGTGAGGTGCTGCCGTGCTGCGCGCTGGCTCCGCTGCTGGATCTGCAGGATGGGATGGAGGCGGCGGCGAAGACTTTAATCCTGCAGGAGACCAAGGGCAGGAACTGGGCGGTGCCGGTGGATGAGGTGAACGGCATGCGCGCGGAGTTGGAGCTGCAGCCGGCGCGACTGGGCACGAGCACGGCGGGGCATTACATCGACGAAGACGGAACGGTGGTGGACCTGCTGGATGCAGAGGCGCTCTTCCGGTTGATGAGATTGGCGGTTGCATGAGCGACGACTTTGGCGAGCTGTCTTTATTCGACCTCTTCAAGATGGAGGCAGAGGACAACCTGCGCGTGTTGCAGGACCATCTGCTTGCGGTGGAGCGGGGCGAGGCGACGCCGGTGATGCTGGAGGAGCTGATGCGTTCCGCGCACTCGATGAAGGGCGCGGCGCGGATCATCGGACTGGATCTGGTTGTCGGGCTTACCCATGCGATGGAAGACCGCTTTGTGAAGGCGCAGGCGGGCGCGGCGATCGCGCCGGAGGAGATCGGCGACCTGCTGAAGGCGACGGACTGGCTGGCCGGGCTGGCTGGTATCGAAGAGGCAGGGCTGGACGGCTGGGTGGAGACGAACAAGGCTGCGATCAATGGGCTGGTGGCGCAGCTGGCTCCTATAGCAGGAGAAGCAGTATCGGAAGATGCGGCAAGCGGTGATGCAACGGTTGAGAGCGCGCCCGCGGCAGATGCGTTCGAGCATCGGCAGGCGAGCGACCAGATTCGCCTGGCGGCGGAGAAGAAGGTTCCGTCGGTCGAGGCGCTGCGGGTGGAGACCGAGAGCGAGAATACATTTCTGGATGCGGGCACTGCAGGTGACGGCAGCCACCGGCAGCAGCCGGTGCGGCTCTCTGCGGGCGGGTTTGACCGCATTCTGGCGCTGGCGTCAGAGGCGCTGGTGCTGAGCAACCAGATCTCGGCGATGCCAGAGACGCTGGACCGCAACTGGCGCGCGCTGGTGCTGATCACGAATGAGATCCGGCACCTGGATTCAGCCGGCGAAGGCGGCAACGAAGAGGCGGTGATCCGCTCCGGGCTGCGCGCGGACTGGGACCGGCGTTTCGCTGAGTTCGAGCACATGATCATGGACCTGGATCGCACGGCGCGCGAGAGCCAGCTGACGACCAACCGCCTGCACACGGAGATCCTGGGCGGCAGGCTGCGTCCGTTCAGTGAGGGCACGGCAGGTTTTGTGCGGCTGGTGCGCGATCTGGCGGAGAACATGGGCAAGCAGATCTCGCTGCAGATCGAGGGCGCGAGCACGGCGGTGGACCGCGAGGTGCTCGATAAGCTGAAAGCACCGCTGACGCATCTTCTGCAGAATGCCGTGGACCATGCACTGGAGACGCCGGAGATGCGCAGGGAGCTGGGTAAACCGGAGCACTCCAGGCTGCTGCTGAGCGCGAACCATGAGCACGGGCAGCTGGTGATCACGCTACGTGATGACGGCAAGGGCATCGATCGCGAGCAGCTAAAGAAGAGGATCGTGGACCGCGATCTGGCGAGCGCGGAGACGGTGGCGGTGCTTTCTGACGTGGAGCTGCTGGAGTTCATCTTTCTGCCGGGGTTCAGCACGCGCACGGAGGTCTCGGAGGTTTCGGGACGCGGCTTCGGGCTGAACGTAGTGCAGGCGATGGTGCACGAGGCAGGCGGTTCGGTGAGCGTGAAGAGCGAGGCCGGCGTGGGGACCACCTTCAAGCTGACGCTGCCGGTGACGCGGTCGATGGTGCGGTCTGTGCGGGTGCGCGCGGGTAGCGACACGTTTGCGGCGCCGCTGGTGCGGATCGAGGCAATCTGCGTGGCCACGCCGGAGCAGCGCGAGGGGCATGAGCATCTGGTGGTGGAAGAGACAGGCACGGTGTATCCGGTGGTGTCGCTGAGTTCGCTGCTGGGACAGGAGAGTACGCTGCGGGCGGGAGCGGCGTCGCCGATGCTGCTGGTGGGCAAGGCGGGCGGCGTGGCGTTCCAGGTGGACAAGGTGCTGGACCAGGTGGATCTCGCCATCCGCAAGGTAGACCCGCGCATCGGCAAGATCCCAGGGGTGAGTTCGGTGGCGCTGGATGAGAATGGATGGCCGCTGCTGCTGCTGGATATGGAGGCGCTGATGCAGACGGCGTTGGGAACGACTCCATCAAGCGAGCTGATGCGGGATGTGCGGGAAGAGCAGGCGCACATTCTGGTGGTGGACGATTCGGCAACCGTTCGTGAACAGGTCCGGCGGATCCTGGTGAAGGCGGGGTATCGCGTGTCGACGGCGCAGAACGGACGCGAGGCGTGGAACCTGCTGCGGACGCGGAGCTACGATCTTCTGCTGAGCGATGTGGATATGCCGCAAATGAACGGGATCGAGCTGGTGACGAAGGTCCGCGGCGACGCGCTGCTGGAGCGGATGCACATCGTGCTGTTGTCGTATAAGGACCGGCCCGAAGACAGGCAGCGCGGGCTGGATGCAGGCGCGGACTACTATCTGACGAAGGGCAGCTTCCAGAATGAGACGTTCCTGCAGGCGATCGTGGACCTGATCGGCAAGGGAGAGCCGCAATGAGGATCGGCATCGTAAACGATTCGCGGATCGCATGCGAGGTGCTGGCCCGTACGGTGCGGAGCCTGTCCGGATTCACAGTGCTGTGGACGGCGCACGATGGGCAAGAGGCGATCGACATGTGCGCGCAGGATCTGCCCGATATCGTGCTGATGGATCTGATCATGCCGAACGTGGATGGCGCGCAGGCGACGCGCGAGATCATGCGAGCGACGCCGTGCGTGATCCTGGTGGTCACGTCGTCGGTGACGGCGCATCGGGACAAGGTCTTCGAAGCGATGGGCTATGGCGCGCTGGACGCGGTGACGACGCCGGTGATGGGTAAGGATGGCTCACTGGATGGCGATGAGGCGCTGAAGCAAAAACTGAAGGTGGTCTCGCGGCTGGTGAGCATCCCCGCGCCGATCAAGGTGACGGCACTGGCGAAGTTCCGCACGCACGCGCCGTCGCACACGCCGATCCTGGCGATCGGCACGTCGACGGGTGGGCCGCAGGCGCTGGGAGTGGTGCTCTCGGCGCTGCCGGAGAACTTTCCCGCGGCGGTGTTGATCGTGCAGCACATGGACGCACATTTTGCGCCGGGGTTCGCGGAGTGGCTGCAGCAGCACTGCGTTCTGCCGCTGCGGCTGGCGCATGGCGGAGAGAAGGCGGCGCCGGGAACGGTGTGGCTGGCGGGCCGCGACAAGCACATGTATATCGATGACGACGGCATTGTTGTGCTGAGCGAGGAGCCGAAGAACCTGCACTTCCGGCCGTCTATCGATGTGCTCTTCACTAATCTCGCGGAGTGCACCAAGCTGGAGCGCGTGGGCGTGCTGCTGACCGGGATGGGTTCGGATGGCGCGGAGGGTCTGCTGACGCTGCGTAAATCAGGTGCGCACACGATCGCGCAGGATGCGTCGACATCGATCGTGTATGGCATGCCGAAGATGGCGGCGGAGCGGAGCGCGGCGACTGAGATACTACCGCTGAACGAGATCGGGCCGCGGGTGGTGAAGTTCTTCATGAAGGATTCGAGTGTGGAGAGGCCGGCGGTGAAGGCTATCGAGCCGGTTTGAAGAGCGAATACCTCAGGGAGCTAAAGCCCGCACCCACCTCAAAACAAAAGCAAAGAGCCAATAATTCTTCTTTGTGAAGATGTGACGAGATTTCCGATACTCTATCGGCATACGGCTTTAGAACAGGACGAATCAAGTGAAAGTGACCTTCTGGGGAGTGCGCGGCTCGATTCCGACGCCACAGGCTGCGAACCTGGGCCTTGGCGGAGAGACTGCGTGCGTGGCAATTGAGGCCGAAGGCGCACGGCTAATACTGGATGCTGGCTCGGGTGTGCGGACGCTGGGCGCGGCGATCGTTCGCGAAGTGGCGCGTGAAGGCGCTGAAGTGAGCGAGAACATTCTGCTCTCGCACTTTCACTGGGACCATGTGCAGGGACTGCCATTCTTCGCGCCACTGTATGGCAAGAGCCGGCTGCACTTTCATGCACAGGTGCCGGCGGAGCAACTGCACGCCAATCTTGCACGGCAGATGACGGCACCGTTCTTTCCGCTGGAGTTCGATGCCGCGCCCGCGGAGAAAAGCTTCAGTCAGTTCACCTGGCACACGCCGTTCACGATCGGGCCATTTCAGATCACACCGTTTCCGCTGCACCATCCGCAGGATTGCACGGGCTTTCGCGTGGAGTGCGGCGGCAAGGTGATCGTGTATGCGACCGACCATGAGCACGGCGATGCGGAGAAGGATGCAGTGCTGCTGAAGTATGCGACGGGCGCGGACATCCTGATCGCGGACGCGCAGTACACGCTGGAGGAGTACGCGCAGCGCAAGGGCTTCGGGCACAGCACGTGGCAAGAGGCGGCTAAGCTGGCGGCTGCGGCGCAGGCCGGGCGGCTGGTGCTGTTCCATCATGATCCGTGGCATGGCGACGATGCGGTGCGGCAGATCGTGCTGGAGGCGCGCAAGATCTTTGCGCGGACGGATGCGGCGCGCGAGAAGACAACGCTGATGGCTGGCGAGAGCGTTATCGAGGCGGCCGTCGATAAGGCGGAGCTTGGGCTGAAGCAGCATCAACTGCGCGTACTGCTGGTGGACGATCAGCGCATGGTGGGGGAAGCGGTGCGCCGGATGCTAATGGGGCATACGCCGGAGATCGAGTTTAAGTTCTGCGCGGATGCGGCGAGCGCGGTGGCGGCAGCGAATGAGTTTGCGCCGACGCTGATCCTGCAGGATCTAATTATGCCGGGCGTGGAAGGTCTGGATATGGTGCGGGCGTTTCGTGCGAATGCAGCGACGGCGGACGTGCCGATCATCGTGCTTTCGTCGAAGGAAGAGGCGGCGACGAAGGCGGAGTCGTTTGCGGCGGGAGCGAATGATTACATCGTGAAGCTGCCGGACAGGATCGAGCTGCTGGCGCGCATACAGCACCAGTCCGCCGCGTATGTGAACCGGCTGGAGCGTGATGAGGCGTATGCGAAGGTGCAAGAGGAGAAGCAGAAGAGCGATGCGCTGCTGCTGAACATTCTTCCCGAAGCGGTGGCGACGGAGCTGAAGGAGTCCGGCAATGTGAGGGCGATGGGATTTGAGCTGGCCGGTGTGCTGTTCGCGGACTTCTGCAACTTCACGGCGATCTCGCAGACGATGACGGCGGATGAACTGGTCTCGGAGCTGAACGAGTGCTTTACCGCGTTCGACCGCATCACCACGGCGCATGGGGTGGAGAAGCTGAAGACCATCGGCGATGGGTATCTGTGCGTGGCGGGGGTTCCGGAGCCACGGCCGCAGGCGCTCCTGGAGCTGACGCGCGCCGGACTGGAGATCCGCGACTACATTGCGAAACGACGCAAAGAGAAGACGGCGGCGGGCGGACAGTACTGGGATGTTCGCGTGGGCCTGCACTGCGGGCCGCTAGTGGCGGGCGTGGTGGGGTTGCGCAAGTTTGCCTATGACGTGTGGGGCGATACGGTGAACATGGCGTCGCGGATGGAGTCTGCAGGCGCGCCGGGGCGGGTGAATATCTCGGCTGAGTACCGTGCGCAGCTACCGGCGGGTGCGGTGTGTGAGCCGCGGGGCGCGATCGCGGTAAAGGGAAAGGGTGAGGTGGAGATGTTCTTCCTGGACTCGCTGGAGTAAGTACATGCTCCTGTAATGAAGCGGTGCTATATCTCCCGCAAGGGTGACGCCTACGCGGGCGGGCCTACAGGAGATGAGCGATGACAGATGAGAAGCAGAATCCGCAGGAACCTGAGGAAGATGTGCTTTCGGATGAGGAGTTGGATTCAATCTCCGGCGGGCGGGGTGGCCGGGGCGGACGAGCGATGAAGCGGCCGGAGACTCCAAGACCGGTGGAATCGGATGAATATGCTTAATATGGTTAGGCAGCAACTTTGACCTGTCAGGATGGCGAATGAAACGCGAGATCTTTCGTAGCGCCGCGCTGAACCGGATGTCGTCGCCGGAGCAGCTGGACCAGATGCTGGAGGTGACGACGCCGAAGTACTGGATCGCACTGATCGCCGTCGCGCTGATGCTGCTCTGCGGGCTGGCGTGGGGCTTCTTCGGCCGCATGACGACGAAAGCGATGGGGCACGGCATGGTGATCCAGACGCCGGGCGGCGATGTGCAGGTGGTTGCCTATGTGCCGGCGACGGTGGCCAAGACCGTACAGGTGGGCGAACGCGCCGAGATCATGCTGACGGCGTTCCGCGTGGAGGACTACGGCTTTATTCGCGGACACGTGATCTCAATCTCCGAGTATCCGGCGACGGACGAAGAGTTGATGGCGACACTGCAGAATGAGACGCTGGCGCATGCGCTGGCCGCGGGCGAGCCCGTGCATGAGGTGCGGGTGGAGATGGAGCAGGACCCGGATACGCCGAGCGGCTATCTGTGGTCGACTCCGCGCGGCGCGGCCTTCCGCATCACGCCGGGCAGCCTTTGCAAGGTGAACATCATCACGCGTGAAGAGCGTCCGCTGCGGCTGCTGGTGCCCTTCGCGAAGGGTTCGCTGGGGATCTACTAATGGGCACTGCGGTGATGAGCGAACCGGCGGTTGAGAGAAAGAAGCACACAGCGCAAAGGCCGCTGACGACGCCGACGGTGCTGCAGATGGAGCAGGTGGAGTGCGGCGCGGCCGCGCTCTCCATCATCCTGAGCTACTACGGACGCTATGTGCTGCTGGAGGAGCTGCGGACGGCGTGCGGCGTCTCGCGCGACGGCAGCAAAGCCTCCAACCTTGTGAAGGCGGCGCGCAGCTACGGCCTGCTGGGCAAGGGCTACAAGCGCGAGCCGGCGGAGGTGCGCGAGGCGACGCTTCCGGTCATCGTCTTCTGGAACTTCAATCATTTTCTGGTAGTGGAGGGATTCAAGGACGGACGCGTCTATCTGAATGATCCGGCGTATGGGCGGAGAAGCATCTCAGATGAGGAGTTCGACGCCGGTTTTACGGGTGTGATGCTGGCGTTTGAAAAGAGCGCGGAGTTCAAGCCCGGGGGCAGGCCGCGCTCTCCGTGGCAGAGCATGGCGCGGCGGTTGAAGGGTTCGCGGCGGGCGCTGGGCTTCATTATTCTGGCGGCGCTGGGCATGGTGGCGCCGGTGATCCTGCTGCCGGTGTTTACCAAGGTCTTCATCGACCAGCTGCTGGTGAACAGCCTGTACTACTGGCTGGAGCCGATGCTGTGGCTGATGTTCGCGATGATGGTGATCGCGGGCGTGCTGACGTGGCTGCAACAGAGCGCGTTGCTGCGGCTGCAGACGCGGCTGGCGGTGACCTCGTCGGCGCGTTTTCTGTGGCATGTGCTGCGGCTGCCGATGGAGTTCTTCGCGCAGCGCTTTCCCAGCGAGATCAGCGGACGCGTGGAGGTGAACGAAGAGATTGCCGGTCTGCTCTCAAGCGGCGTGACCACGAACGTCGTGAACCTGATGATGATCGGCTTCTTCGCCGTGCTGATGTTCTTCTATGACGCGAAGCTGACCTGCTTTGGCATTCTCGCCGTGCTGCTGAACCTGCTGGCGCTGCGCTACTTTACGCGCGCGCGCAAGAACCTGACGCAACGGCTGCTGCAGGAGGAGAGCAAGTGCACGGGGCTGGCGATGACGGGTCTGCAGATGGTGGAGACGCTGAAGTCGACGGGCTCGGAGAATGGGTTCTTCGCGCGCTGGAGCGGGCACCAGGCGAAGGTGATCAATGCGGAGCAGCGGCTGAGCACGTCACTGATCCTGTATTCGGTGGTGCCGCAGGCGCTGGTGGCGCTGAGCGCGGTGGCGGTGCTGTACTTTGGCGGGCTGCGCGTGATGAGCGGTGTGCTGACGATCGGCATGTTGTGGAGCTTTCTGGCGTTGATGGAGATCTTTCTGGAGCCTGCGAGCTCGCTGATCGAGCTGGGAGGCACGCTGCAGGAGATGGACGGCAGCCTGGCGCGGCTGGACGATGTGCTGCGCTATCCTCTGGACCGGCGCTTCCATATGCACCATGCGGGTATGGGGGTTGGACCCGCGGAGAGTGAGCCAGTGAAGCTGGAGGGCAGCGTGGAGCTGCGCCATGTGACCTTCGGCTACAGCCGGCTGGAGACACCGTTGATACGCGACTTCAATCTCAAGGTGCGGCCGGGCAGCCGCATTGCGATCGTGGGCGCGTCGGGGAGCGGGAAGTCGACGCTGTCGCGCCTGATCGCGGGACTCTATGAGCCGTGGGAGGGCGAGATCCTCTTTGACGGCGTGCCGCGGCTGCATCATCCGGCGGATGTGCTGCATAACTCCATCGCGCTGGTCGATCAGGAGGTTGTGCTCTTTGAAGCGACGGTGCGCGAGAACCTGACGCTGTGGGACGGCACGATCGATGAGGCGGTGATGATCGAGGCGGCGAAGGATGCGTGCATCCACGGCGATATCTCGGCGCGGCACGGCGGCTACAACTCGCAGATGGAAGAGAGTGGGCGCGACCTGAGCGGCGGTCAGCGGCAGCGTGTGGAGATCGCGCGCGCGCTGACGATCCAGCCGAGGATCCTGATCCTGGATGAGGCTACCAGCGGGCTGGACCCGCATACGGAGAAGCTGGTGGACGACAACCTGCATCGCCGGGGTTGCACGGTGATCGTGATCGCGCACCGGCTGAGCACGATCCGCGATTGCGACGAGATACTGGTGCTGCAAAAGGGCACAGTGGTGCAGCGCGGCACGCATGAGGCGCTGATCGCGGTGGACGGCGCGTACCGCGACCTGTTGAGCATGGCCTGAGGATATGGAATTGACGGAGCAGAACAACAAGACGGCGAGCACGCCGCAACTGGCGACATCCCTAACGACGCCCGGGGCGGTGTGGGTGGTGCGTGCGGGTAGCGTGCATCTGTTTCTTGCGCGCGTGAATGCGGAGGGAGAGACGCTGGCGCGGCATCCGTTCTGCCGCGTGGATGCGGAAGAGGTGCTGTTTAGCCTGCACGGCGCGGCGCCCGCGGGGTGGAGCGTGGTGGCGCAGGCCACGGCGGAGACGCAGGTAGAGCGGCTCGCGCAGCATGAGAATTTATCCGAGCATATGCCGCGGTGGCTGGCGAAGTTGCGGCACGCGGCGGGGCTTGATGAAGACGTGACCGGGATCGCAGCAGAGCGGCTGCAGGAGACGCAGCAGAAGATCCTGGTGGCGGCAATTGAGTTGCAGCGGCAGAAGGATGAAGCGGAGCGCGCGCGGATCGCCAAGCGACACGCCGAGGACCAGCGCCACATTGACGAATCCTTCCGCAGGCTTGCCTCCACGCTCGTCTCCGAGCGCAAGCGGTTTGACTTCAACCCAGATGTGGATGACCAGCTCTTCGCGGCGTGTGAGGCGCTGGGACGCGACGCGGGCATACACTTTACGCCGCCGGTGGAGATGCTGCGGCATCTGCCGATGCGCGATCCGCTGGCGGCGATTGCGCGGGCTTCGTCGGTGCGGTATCGCAAGGTGGCGCTCTCGGCGCGGATATGGAGTGTGGCGGAGCAGCCGTTCCTGGCGCGCCGTGACGCGGATGGCGCGCCGCTGGCATTTCTACCGAATGCGCGACGTGGATATAACGTCTTCGATCCCGCGACACGAACGGCAACGCGGGTGACGGAGGAGATCGTGCAGTCGCTGGAACCCTTCGGCACGATCTTCTACCGGCCGTTCCCGGCGCGGCGGCTCGGCGTGCGCGATGTGCTCACATTCGGTCTGCGCGGCAGCGCGCGCGACCTGTGGGTGCTGGCGCTGATGGGTTCGCTGGCCGGATTGCTGGGCACCGTGGCACCGCTGCTGACGTCGAACATATTCGATTACATGATCCCCATGGCGGAGCATGCGAAGCTGCTGCTCGCCTGCATGTTTCTGGTGACGGCGGCGATCGCGGCGATCTTCTTCCGGCTGGTGCAGAGCTTCGCGGTGCTGCGCATGGAGGGACGTATGGAGTCGTCGCTGCAGGCGGCGATCTGGGACCGGATACTGAATCTTCCGGTGCCGTTCTTCCGGCAATACTCGGCCGGCGATCTGGCGACGCGCGGCATGGCGATCTCGGAGATGCGGCGCGTGCTCTCGAGCGCGACGCTTTCGTCGATCTTTACGGCAGCGTTTTCGATCTTCAGCTATGCGCTGCTCTTTTACTTCAGCGTACAGCTTGCGTTGCTGGCGACGGCGCTTACCGCGCTGGCGCTACTCCTCACCGCAGGCTGCGGATTTTTGTATGTGCGCTACCAGCGCGAGATATTCAACATCCAGGGCACGATCGCAGGCACGCTGCTGGCCGGCGTGCAGGGGATCGCGAAGTTCCGCATCGCCGGCGCGGAGGACCGAGCGTTTGTGAACTGGGCGACCGCATTTGCCAAGCAGAAGATCGCGACGGCGCGAACCGCGCGGCTGAACCTGGTGCTGCGCGTCTTTCACGCGGTGTTTCCGCTCTTCGGCGCGATCTGCATCTTCTACGTGATGGAGCAGCAGAAGATGATGGCGCTTTCGACCGGCAATTTTCTGGCATTTATCCTGGCCTACGGTCAGTTCACGGGAGCGGTGATGGCGTGTGCGACCTCGGTGCTTCCGGTGTTGAACGTGGTGCCACTCTATGACCGGGCGCGGCCGATCCTGGAGGCAGTACCGGAGACGGCGCATCAGAAGGCTGCATCGCCGGAGCTTACGGGGCGCGTGGAGTTGAACCAGGTGGCGTTCCGTTATGCGCCGGAGAATGCACTGATCCTGAACGGCATCACCTGCGAGATCCATCCGGGCGAGTTTGTGGCGTTCGTGGGCACGTCGGGCGCGGGCAAGTCGACGCTGCTGCGGCTGCTACTTGGGTTTGAGAGGCCGGAGACGGGATCGATCTACTACGACGGGCAGGAGCTGCAGAACCTCGACATCCAATCCGTCCGGCAGCAGATGGGCGTGGTGCTGCAGAATGCAACGCTCTTCAGCGGCGACATCTACTCGAACATCGTGGGATCCTCGCCATACAGCATGGACGAGGCGTGGGAGGCGGCGAAGCTTGCCGGCTGTGACGCGGAGATCCGCGCGCTGCCGATGGGGATGCACACGGCTCTGGGCGAAGGCGGCATGGGACTTTCCGGCGGACAGCGGCAGCGCATCATGATCGCGCGTGCTCTGGTAGGCCGGCCGAAGATAGTAATCTTTGACGAGGCGACGAGCGCGCTGGACAACCACGCGCAGGCGCTGGTGAGCCGCAGCCTGGAGCAGCTGGATGTGACGCGCATTGTGATCGCGCACCGGCTGAGCACGATCGTGAATGCAGACAAGATCTTTGTGATGGACGGTGGCCGCATCGTGCAGACGGGAACGTACGACGAGTTGATGCAGCAGCGGGGGCTCTTTGCCTCGCTGGCAGCTCGGCAGGTGATCTAGATCTTGACTTATACGAGGGCGCTATGCGAAAAGCACTGATTGTTCTGGGGATCCTGGACGATTCGGACATTGAATGGATGATCCGCGTAGGCACGAAGCAGCAGGTTGCGGCGGGGACCACGATCATTCATGAGGGCAGGGAGATCTCCGCGCTCTTCATCGTGCTGAGCGGAAAGCTGACAGTGGTGGCGCATGGTACGCAGGTGGCGATGCTCTCGGTCGGCGAGGTGGTGGGCGAGATGTCGCTGATCGATGCGCGTCTGCCATCGGCGACGGTGACGGCGCTAGAAGAGAGCGTGGTGCTTGCTATTCCAAGAGATGAAATTGATGAGCGGCTGCAGGAGGATGTGGGTTTTGCCGCGCGGCTCTATCGCGCGCTGGCCGTGTTTCTCTCAAGCCGTCTGCGCACGACGGTCAGCAACCTGGGCTTTGGCGGCAAGAGCCGGCTGGATGAGTCCGTGCACGATGAAGATGAGATCCCGATGGACCTGCTGGACAACGTAACGCTGGCGGGAATCCGGTTCACGCATCTACAAGAACATGCGCGCAGCCGTTAATCGCACGCAGATGCAGTGGTGGCGCCGTTCGCTGTATCTTTAGAAGCAGGGGTTGTTGTGAGCCAGGACAAGAGGTCGAACGGTGTGCAGGAGAAGCGAGGCGGGCGCATCATAACGCATCCGTTGTTACGGAAGTATCTGCCGCGCGTGCAGGAGGACCTGGCGGAGACGTATTCGCGCGACCTTCATAAGTGGCTTATCATCGCGCCGATCATCGGCGTAGTTACCGGCCTGGCCGTGACCGTGATGGCCGTGGTGATCCTGCATGAGATGTGGCCGGCGGTCATGGGCTACTACCTGAAGCATCACTGGGCGATCGTACCGGGGCTGGTGCTCGGCTTTACGGTCACGGGACTCATCATGCAGTACCTGACGGATGATCCGAACCTGCATTCCACCGAAGAGATCATCCGCTCGTACCACGAGCATGAAGGCGTAGTGGATACGCGCGCGTTCCTGCCGAAGATGCTGGCCGCGGTGACGACGGTGGGTTCAGGCGCGAGCTCAGCGCTGGAAGGGCCGGCGATCTACGGGGGCGCGTCCATCGGCTCCTGGTTGTGGAAGCGGCTGCAGCGCGTCAGCAACCTGCAGCCGCAGGACCGGCGCATCATGCTGATCTGCGGCGCGGCGGCGGGCATGTCGGCGATATTCCGCGCGCCACTGACGGGTATCGTCTTCGCGCTGGAGATGCCGTACAAGGATGACCTGGCGCATGAGGCGCTGGTGCCGTCGCTGATCGCCTCGGTGATCTCATACATGACGCTGGGATCGCTGCTGAATGCGCCGCCACTCTTCGACTTCGCAAGCAGCTCCACGTTCACGCGAACGGACCTGTACTGGTGCGCGCTGCTGGGGCTGATCATCGGTCTGGTGTCGCTGGTCTTCGTGGTGAGTTTCCGGCGCGCGCGCAAATGGGTGGTGAACAACCGAACGCCGCACTGGGTGAAGATGGCGATCGGCGGCCTGCTAACGGGTGTGTGCGGCCTGCTGTTCCTGCATCTTTATCCGGGGCAGCTGATGCCGATCGGACCGAACTATGAGGCGGTCCCGGAGATATTGAACTCTGCTCACAGTACATTGGAGCTGCTCAGCTTCAGCGGGTTGAAGCTGGCGGCGACCTTCTGCTCGCTGGTGGTGGGCGGCGTGAGCGCGATGTTCGTGCCGCTCTTTTTGACGGGCGGCTCGCTCGGCGTGGCGTTTGCGCAGGCGGTGGTGCACAGCCCTGCGCTGGATCTCTATGCCGCGGTCGGCATGGCGTCGTTCATCGCGGCTGCGTACAAGACGCCGCTGGCGGCGGTGGTCTTCGTGGCCGAGGCGACGGGCGGGCATGCGTTCATTGTGCCGGCGCTGATCGGCGCGGCCGTGGCGTATGCCGTCTCAGGCGACGCTTCGACCTCAGGCGACCAGAGAGTGCATGAAGAGCGCATACGGTACCAGGACCCGTATGCGGATAACGAATAGCTAATGCTGCACTGTTGCTTGCAGCGGCAGATCGCGCGAGCTGCTGCCGGCGTAGAGGTGATACTCGCCTGCGGGATCCATTGAGCCGCCGTTGAGTGAGAGAGTGCGTGCGTCCAGCATGATGGTGATGGTCTGTGATTCGCCGGGGGCGAGGGTGACGCGCTTCCATCCGGCAAGACGCTTGTAGTTTTCGCCGGTGTTTGCAGGAGGCTCGACGTAGAGCTGCGCAATCTCGGTGCCTACGCGCTTGCCGGTGTTCTTGACGGTGAGGGTGACGGAATCCCACGACTGATCTACCTTGAGATCGCTGTAGGCGAAGGTGGTGTAGCTCAGGCCGAAGCCAAACGGGAAGAGCGGCTGCTTGTTCTCGGAGTCGAACCACTTGTAGCCGACGCGCGCGCCTTCGATGTTGTAGTCCACGTCAAAGGGCTGGGTCTGGTTCTTCGTTCCGGCGCCTGTGCCCGGCGGAAAGACGCGCGTGCTGCCGGCAAGAACCGGGTGCGGCAGGTCGGCCTCGGTACGCGGGAAGGTGCAAGGAAGCTTGGCGGAGGGGTTGACGGCGCCGAAGAGGATGTTGGCGAGCGCCTGTGCGCCGCCGATGCCGGGGTACCAGGCCTCCAGAATTCCAGAAACATTATCGACCCAGGGCATGGTGACGGGGCCGCCGGATTCGATGACGACGATGGTGCGCGGATTGGCGGCCGCGACGGCGGCGACGAGCGCGTCCTGATCGTCGGGCAGTGAGAGGTTGGGCGCGTCCGCTTCTTCGTGCATGAACTGGGTGACGAAGATGATGGCGACGTCGGCAGTCTTTGCGAAGGCGGCAGCGGCGGCGGGATCGGTGCCGTCGTTGAAGGCAATGCGGGCGGCAGGCGCGTGCGCGGCGATCTCGCGCAGCGGCACGGAGGGAAAGTAGACGGGATGCACCCAGACGGCGGTGCCGGGGGCGTGGTCGAGCGCGTTGCCGCCGGGTGCATCGACCTGCGCGGAGCCGCCGCCGGAGAGAACGCCGATATCGGCATGACCGCCGATGACGGCGATGGACTTGATGGTGGGCGCGAGCGGAAGCACGTTGTTCTGATCGCGGAGCAGAACGATGCTCTCTTCGGCGATGTGCTGTGCGTCATCGCGGCCGCGGAAGGGATCGACGACGGTGCGGATGGGCGGGTCATCGATGACGCCGGCGGCGAACATACTGCGCAGGATGCGGTGCACCATGTCATCGAGGCGTGACTGCGGCACCTGGCCGCTGAGAACGGCATCTTCCAGCGGCTGGCCGAAGAAGGCTTTGGCGGAGTTGAAGTCGCCGGGCTGCTCCATGTCGAGGCCGGCGAGCGCGGCTTTCACGGTGGAGTGCGTGCCGGTCCAGTCGGAGAGAACGAAGCCCTGGAAGCCGAAGTCCTTCTTGAGAACCTGGTTGAGCAGGTAGTCGTTCTCGCAGGAGTAGTCGCCGTTGACCTTGTTGTAGGCGCACATGACGCCGGAGGGTTGCGCGATCTCAAGCGCGATCTGGAAGGCGAGCAGGTCGGACTCGCGCATGGCCTGCTGGTCGAGCACGGCGTTCAGGATTTCGCGGCCGGTCTCCTGGTCGTTGAGCGCGTAGTGCTTGATGTCGTTCATGACGTGCTGGGTGGCGACACCTTTTTCGACGGTGCCGACCATGGTGCCTGCGAGCAGAGGATCTTCGCCGGCGTACTCGAAGTTGCGGCCGTTGCGCGGTTCGCGAAGGAGATCGACACCGCCGCCGATGGACATGTTGAAGCCCTGCGCGCGCAGTTCGCGGCCGATGACCTGGCCGTAGAGGAGCGCGGCGCCGGTGTCCCAGCTGGCGGCTGCGCCCAGCGCCGAGGGAAGCAGCGTGGCGTAGCGGCTCTGCAACGCGGCCATGCGGATGCCGACGGCGGAGTCTGCCAAGTTGATGTCGGGAATGCCGAGACGCGGGATGCCGGGAACGAAGCCCGCGCCGAGATTGGAGTTGGCGGGAATGACTGTATCGGGAAAGAGAACGCCCCATCCGGAGCCGTGGACGAGCTGGATCTTCTCGTCGAGGGTCATCTCCTTCAGGACAAGGCCGGCGCGAGTGTCAGGTGAGAGAGTTTTATCCTGCCAGGGGTGCTGCTGCGCGGATACGGTGACGGCGGCGAAGAGGATGAGGGTGATTGCAGAACGGTGCATGGGATTCTCCGGAAGACGAGGCAAGGATACATCTACTAGGTGAATGCGGCGAGTAAGACCCTTAACTTTTGTGCAGTGAAAGCCTGGGGCGGCATGGACTGTGTTTAGACTCACGGGATCCTTCGCGCGTTGCGCTCAGGATGACATGCTCAAAAATATGGACTCATTTATTTGCCGAAGCGATGCTGGTGCCAGATCCAGGCGGAGGCGATGATCTCGTCGAGCTTGGCGGCCTGCGGCTGCCAGCCGAGTTCGGCGGCGATCTTTGTGGCGTCGGCGACGAGGATGGCGGGGTCGCCGGGTCGGCGGGGCTCTTCGATGGCGGGGATGGGGTGTCCGGTGACGCGGCGGACGGCTTCGATGACCTCACGGACGCTGAAGCCGCGGCCGTTGCCGAGGTTGTAGAGCAGAGTGTCTTTTGTATCGAGAGCGGCAAGCGCGAGCAGATGGGCGCGGCCGATGTCGGCGACGTGGATGTAGTCGCGGATGCAGGTGCCGTCGGACGTGGGATAGCCGGTGCCATAGATCTTGATGGAGCTGCGCAGGCCGAGCGCGACGTCGAGCAGGATCGGGATGAGGTGCGACTCGGGTTCGTGCTGCTCGCCGTAATCTGCTTTACCGTTTTCGAGCAGCAGCGCGCCGGCGACGTTGAAGTAGCGCAGCACGGCGTAGCGGAGGCCATACTGCTCGCGGAAGTCCGGCAGCGCCTGCTCGACGCGGAGCTTGGATTCGCCGTAAGGGTTCACGGGCGCGAGCTTCGCGGTTTCGGGAATGGGCGTGGCGTCGGGATTGCCGTAGACCGCGGCGGTCGACGAGAAGACGAAGCGCGGAATCTTGTGCGCGGCCATGGCATTGAGCAGGGTGAGCGTGGCGGCGGTGTTGTTGCTGAAGAATTTTTCGGGATGGAGCACACTTTCGCCGGCCTCAATGAGCGCGGCGAAGTGAAGAACGGCGTCGAATTTTTCCTTGGAGAAAAGTTCGTTTAGCCGGGCAGAGTCGCTGACATCGCCGACAAGGAGCGGAACGCCGGCAGGGACGTTCTCACGCTTGCCATGGCCGAGATTGTCATAGACGGTGACGTGATGGCCGGCCTGCAGCAGCTGGCGAACGACGGTTCCGCCGATATACCCGGCACCGCCGGTGACGAGGGTCTTCATGCGAATCATTCTATCGTTCGGGGACGCGTGGTGAGGCCGAATGCCCCGACGGCGGCGAGAATAACGATCTGCGACTCTATGGGCTGGCGATAGTCCATGGAGGCGTGGGAGAGATAGTAGGTGATGGGGAAGAGCAGAACCACGATGAGGTAAGGCATCACATCGTCCGGAGCCACGCGCCACCAGCGGCGGATCCCGCGCAGCATGAAGAAGGTGATGCAGGTGCAGAAGAAGAAGTTGGGGACGTCGAGGATCTGGTCGCGCAGGTAGCTGGGCGAGAAGCTCCAGACGCCGGTCCAGAAGCGGAAGACGCGGCGGAGGCAGACCGCAACAAAGTAGCCGGGGTGCTGACGGACGAACTCCACCGCGAGTACGTGTTTGCCGGCGAGGTAGGCGATCTCACCCTGCGATTGATAGAGCTGCATCTCGTAGTCGTTGGTGGCGGGATGCGCGGCGGGCGGGTTGGAGGATGAGGTGTCGCCGTGATTGCCGGCCCAGAACTCCAGCCAGAAGCCGTCGCGAATGGGAACGGCGGTGTGCAGGACGCGCTGGTCGCGAATGTTCCATGGCGTGATGACGAGGAAGAAGGCAATCGTGGTGAGCGCGCCGCGAAGAAACCAGTTTTGCTGGCGCGATTTCCAGAGCGCGATCAATAGAAGAAATGGCAGCAGCGAGAGAACGGATGGGTTCGAGAGCACGGTGACGCCGTAGAGAAGGCCGAAGCCGAACCAGCCGATGAGTTTTTGTGAGGGAAGGCGCTGTGCGAAGTAGAAGCAGAGCGCGAAGAGGAAGGAGGTCTGCGCGTAGTCCCAGACCTGCGTGGCTCCGTAAAAGATGGAGAAGGGATAGACGACCCAGAGCCATGCGGCCAGCTGCGCGGTGCGTTCGCCGGCGCTTTCTTTCACCGTCAGGTAGATGGGAATGCAGGTGAGGGCGGAGAAGAGACTCTGGATGAGCAGGATCGCGAGCGAGGACTGGACGGTGTAGAGGCCAAAGACGCGGAAGACTCCCGCAAGCAGGTAGGGATAGAGCGGGGGAACGAGAGCCGTGGCTCCGGTGACCGGCCAGAAGGGAGAGGTGAAGCCGTGGCCGGTGACGATGCTGCGGGCGACCCAGCCCATCTCCGCGCCGAAGGTGCCGAAGTTGGGTGATGCGGTTGGGATGTCGCGAAAATTAATTACGGCAAAGAGTGCGCGCAGAAGAAAAGCACTGACGGTCGTAACCGCGAGAAGAGTTCGGGGAGAGCGGATGGTCACGCGGTCGATCAACTTGGTCTGCGGCTTGGGCATGAGATTAGCGGAGATCCTTAGCGGAGATCCTTCAGATGGACGGCGAGAGTCTCGGCCTGATCGGAGTGGACCGCCGCGCGGGGCTTCTGCGGCATCTGCCAGGTGAAGAGATTGCTGATGGAGTAGTTCCATACCGAGCTGATAGTGATGCCTGCCAATCCCGCAAAGTACCAGGCCATGCCCGATTGCAGCAGCGAGCGCGCGAAGATGACATTGGCCCATGCGCCGAAGGAGCAGGCAAGCCAGAAGGAGAAGAGGCCATAGAACAGGCGCGCTCCGCGCAGGCTGCGGTCACGATAGGTGATCAGGTTATTAAGGAAGAAGTTTTCCGTCATGGCAACATAGGTCGCGGTGACCTGCGCCGCGAAGAAGTGCAGGTGTAGACCGTATAGCAGCAGCGTGAGGCAGGCGAAGTGCGTCGCCAGGCCGGCTGTTCCTACGAGAGTGAAGACGGCAAAGCGGGTCGGAATCATGCCGCCCGTCAACTTGCTGATGACGAGAAAGAGGTACTCCACGCCGGTATTGATATCGAGCTTGCTCTCGCCATGTTTGCGCGTGTTGAAGCAGTAGCCGATCTCGCCGAAGCGAACCGGCCGCCGGCTGGAGGCCATGATGTCCACGAGTATCTTGAAGCCGCCGCGGTGCAGATGATGAACGACCTCCATAAAGAAGCCGCGGTCGATCAGGAAGAAGCCGCTCATGGGATCGCTCAGATCGCAGTGGCATACGGCGCGGCTGACCTTGCGGCCGAAGCTGCTGAGCAGAACCCGCTTCTGGCTGAACTGACCCATGCTGCCGCCTTCGGCGTTGCGGGTGCCTACGACGAGATCGAGGGACTCAGCGCGCAGCTGCGCCAGCATTTTAGGCAGGATGGTCTCATCGTGCTGCATGTCGGCATCCATCACGGCAATGCTGTTCGCGGAGGTCGACAGAATGCCTTCGATGCAGGCGGACGAGAGTCCGCGGCGGCCGATGCGGTGCAGCAGGCGGATGCGCGGATCGCGGCGCGCGTGAGCACGGACGACGCTGGCCGTGCCGTCGGGCGAGTCGTCGTCGACGAAGATGATCTCCCAGCGAAGACCCTGCAGCGCGGTCTCTAACCGGGCAACGATCTCGGCGACATTCCCCCGCTCATTAAAGGTGGGCAACACAATCGCGAGGTCTACACCATGGCCTGCGCCGCCTGCGATGGGCTGGACGGAGGATGGTGGAGCGATGGGGTTGGGAAGGCTATTCACAAGAAGAGTCCTTTGCGCCGGGGCCCGTTCGCAACGTCTTTGAGCCGATGGGATGCGAGGGATGGGACAATGGACGAGGCATACCGTGCCGCAAACGATGGAATGATGGGCTATCCTGACAAGGATAGCATGGCTGAATCCGCGCGCTGGGCGTGTCAGAAGATGCCGGCAGGGAAGCAACTGGAGTTCTTTTGATGACGTATCGATCTACCGGCAGACAATGGATTGTTCGCATCTTCTGGCTTTTCGCATTTGCCGCTATTCCGGTCTGGATCCATACCGATCCGGGCGCATGGGACCTGCACATCTATCTACGTGCTCTGCATTCACTGCAGGCCGGACACGATCCCTATGCCGACGGCATTGCCGTGCAGCAAGCCTTTCACGCGGAGCAGGCGCTGCATCCGAGCAACGCCCCGCCGTATACCTACGTGTATTCGCCGATCACACTGCCGCTGCTGCGCGCGATCGGCAACATTCCGGGCTGGTTCAGCGGCAGCGTGTACTGGCTGCTCTATGTGGCCGGTGTTCTTGCTGCGATCTGGGTGGGTATGCAGGCGGCGACGCCGGACGAGCGGAGGTTCTTTGTATTTATCGCGCCCGCCGCGGCTTTCTTTCCCGGTCTGCTGGTGCAGGACATTATCCTGAGCGGGAACGTGGTCTTCCTTGTCTACGGTCTTATCTTTGCGACGGCGATGGTGGGCTGGAGGCGTGGAGAGTGGCGGTGGTTTTATCTGACGGTGCTGGCAGCCTCCTGCTGCAAGGCGCCGCTGCTAAGCCTGCTGCCGATCCCGATTCTCCTGGCGCGCAAGCAATGGATTCCGGCCTGTGTTACCGGTGCCGCAGGCATCGCGCTATTTGCCGTGCAGCCCATCATCTGGCCCACGCTCTTCCATAGCTACCTGAAGGCCGTGGAACTTCAGTTCAGCTACAACCAGGACTTCGGTTTCAGTCCGGCGGGCTTGCTGGGATATGCGCTCGCGCACTTTGGAGTCTCGTACTCGCCGGCTACGACGATCTTTTATCTGCTCTATGCGCTGCCGTTGTTCGGCCTGCTGCTCTATCTCTCGCGGCAGTTTCTTGGCGGGCGGTTTTCGCTGCAGCAATGGATGCCGGTGATGCTGCTGGGCGTGTTCCTGCTGAATCCGCGCGTCATGATCTACGATGTATCGCCGCTCATGATCCCGATGGCACTGATCGTCTGGCGGTTCTTTGCGTCGCTTACGGCGGGAGTCCGGGCGATCGTCTCCGTCTCACTGTTCTTCGTACTGATCAACGCTTTCATTCTTGTGTTCTCCAATATCCTTGTCTGGAAGAGCACGGACGGTGTGCTGCTTGTACTCATCTTCGCAGCCGGCTGCTGGAATCTGCTTCGGCCCAATGTCCCGGATCGAGGAGAGATCCTGCATGCATGCAACTAAGCTGCCGCCGATGAACCCGCGGAGGCGCAGATACTCCTCTACATTTTTATTGCTATGCGCCGGACTCGCGGTGGTTGCGGGCAACTACTGCGGCAGCGGCGAGTGGGGCAACTGCATTCCCGCGGGCCTGGGTTTTGTACTGGCGGCGATCGTGCTGAGCATGATTGCCATCGCGCGTTCCGGTCAAGAGCAATCGGCCGGCGAGGCGAGCACGGATGCTCCGGATCAAGCTGACGGAATACAGAGCGGCCCGCGCAGGCGTTGGCTGATATTCGGCGCGGCCATCCTGATCCATGGCGCGGTGGCCCTGTACCTCTGCAAAGCCGTGCCGGCAATCACGATGGACTGCTTCACGTTTCAGCGGGATGCCGCGAACAAACTGGTGCATGGCATCGACCCATACGGCACCACGCAGGTGAATGTCTATAGCCCGGTTGACGCCAAAAGATTTTATGGTCCGGGTATGGTGGCGAACGGCCGTGTGCTGGTCGGCCTTCAGTATCCACCGTTGACGCTGCTGTGGATACTGCCGGGATACCTGCTGGGCGATGTGCGCTACAGCTATGTCCTCGCGATCATGATCGCGGCATGGCTTTCATTTGCGATGGTTCCCAACAAGCGAAGCCAGTGGCTTACTGTGTTTCTACTGCTGAACCCGCTTACGTTTTACGTGGAGAACCGTTGCTTCACCGAGCCGCTGGTTTTGATGATGCTCTGCGCGACGGTGTATGCGGCGGTGAAAAAGCGTTGGTGGCTTCCGCTTGCGCTCGGCTTGCTGCTGGCGGCCAAGCAATATAACTTTCTGGTGCTGCCGCTTGCTGGATATCTGGTGCAGCCGTTTCAGTGGAGGCGGTATCTGAAGCTTGCCGGAACGTCTCTGGTGGTGGCCGCTGCGACGGTACTGCCCTTTGCGTGCTGGAACCTTCGCGGCCTCTGGCACGACCTGGTTCTGTTCCATCTGGCGCAGCCCTTTCGCGCGGACGCGATGAGTTTTGCCGTGGCGTTTCCACTCCTGTTGAAGATCGGACCGCTGCTTCTGCTGGCGTTCCTGGTGTGGAGCCTGCGGGTCTCTGCGCGGAGCGCGGCGATGTTCGCGGCGGCGTACGGAGTCTCTGTTCTGCTGTTCTTTTCCACCAGCAAGCAGGCCTTCTGCAACTACTATTTCCTGATAGCGCAGGCGCTTCTGCTGGCGGTAGCGGCGTGGCCGGAGGCGAAAACGAATGACGGCGATAGAATGGGAGACGGTTTTCCGGAACATAGGGAAGAGGGTCGCTGATGCTGAACGGGAAAAAGATTGTGGTGGTGATGCCGGCGTACAACGCAGAGAAGACGCTGCAGCAGACCTACGACGCCCTGCCGCACGAGATCGTGGACCATGTGATCCTGGTGGACGACAACAGCCGCGACGCAACAGTTGCGCTGGCGCGTTCGCTGAAGATCGCGACGTTCGTGCACAAGCTGAACTTCGGCTACGGGCGCAACCAGAAGACATGCTACAAGGAGGCGCTGGCGCTGGGCGCGGACATCGTGGTGATGGTGCATGCGGACTACCAGTACACGCCGGAGCTGGTGACGTCGATGGCGGGCATGCTGGCGTATGACGTCTACGATGTAGCGCTGGCGTCGCGCATTCTGGGCGTTGGCGCGCGCAAGGGCGGCATGCCGCTGTACAAATACATCTCCAACCGTTTTCTGACGCTGTTCGAGAACATCTTTCTGAACTACAAGCTCTCGGAGTATCACACGGGGTATCGCGCGTTCACGCGCGAGGTGCTGCAGAAGCTGCCCCTGGACAAGAACTCGGATGATTTCTCTTTCGATAACGAGATGCTGGCGCAGGCCATCTATTTCGGCTTCCGGCTGGGGGA
>DATMLK010000106.1:0-6600 GCA_035570215.1 Acidobacteriaceae bacterium | reverse complement strand
ATGGCAGGGGCGACGGTCTACATCGTGCATCTTTCGAATGAAGATGCGCTGCGCGAGCTGCGGCATGCGCAGGAGCGCGGCGTGCGCGCGCTGGCGGAGACGTGCACGCAGTATCTCGTGCTCTCGATCGAAGATCAGATGCCGGGCAAGAGCTGGGAGGAGGCGAAGTACGTCTTCACACCGCCGCTGCGCGAGAAGAAGAACCAGGAGAAGCTGTGGGAGGGGTTGGAGGACCGCTCGCTGAGCGTGGTTTCTACCGATCACTGTCCATTCCGCTTCGCCGATCAGAAGGCGCTGGGTAAGAATGACTTCACCAAGATCCCTAACGGAGGGCCGGGTGTGGAGAATCGCTTGCAGATCCTCTACCACTACGGCGTGAACAGCGGAAAGATATCGCTGGAACGCTTTGTGGAGCTGATGGCGACGGCGCCGGCGCGCATCTTCGGCATGTATCCGAAGAAGGGAATCATCGCCGCTGGCTCGGACGCTGACATTCTGCTCTGGGACCCGAATGCGGAGTACACGATCTCCGCCGCCACGCAGACGATGAACACGGACTATTCGATGTTCGAAGGCTGGAAGGTGAAGGGCAATGTGGCGAAGGTCTTCTCGCGCGGGGAACTGATCGTGGATGGTGGCAAGTACATCGGCACGGTGGGCCGCGGCGAGTTCCTGAAGCGCAAGACGTTGGCTGCCAATGTGATGGAAGGCAATACTCTGCTGAGCGGAACCGTTTCGGCGTGATAATGTAGTGCATCCACTCCTGCGGAGGCTGCTTGCACGATACATCCCTCTACAACCACGACCTCGCCCCGACCTCACCGGAGCAGCGCACGTGGACCACGTATAACTACATCGCGCTGTGGTTCTCCATGTCGATGGAGGTCACCACGTACATGCTCGCCAGCTCGCTGATCGCGGGCGGCATGAACTGGAAGCAGGCGGTCGGCACCATTTTGCTGGGCAATCTCATCGTGCTGATCCCGATGCTGCTGAATGCGCACGCCGGCGCGAAGTACGGCATTCCGTTTCCGGTCTTTGTGCGTGCCTCGTTCGGCGTGCGCGGGGCGAATCTGCCGGCGATCCTGCGGGCTATTGTCGCTTGTGGATGGTTCGGGATCCAGTCGTGGCTCGGCGGGCAGGCGATCTACGCCATGATCAGCGTGACCTGGCCCCATACCGCGCAGATGCCCGGCGTGCTGTGGGCGTGCTTCCTCGGCTTCTGGCTGCTGAATATGGCGGTGGTGTGGAAGGGTGTGGAGTCGATCCGTTTCCTGCAGAGCTTCTCCGCGCCGTTCATGCTGATCATGTCGCTCGCGCTGCTCTTCTTCATGCTGCACAAAGCCGGCGGCTTTGGCCCCATGCTGGCCGCGCCGAGCGCGTTCAAGACGACGGGCAGCTTTCTGCACTTCTTCTTCCCGTCGCTCACGGCGATGGTGGGCTACTGGGCCACGCTCTCGCTGAACATTCCCGACTTCACGCGTTACGCGAAGAACCAGGACGCGCAGATCGTTGGCCAGGCGTTTGGCCTGCCGGTCGCTATGACGCTCTACTCGTTCATTGGCATCGCGGTCACATCGGCCTCGGCTGTGGTCTTCGGCCATCCGATCTGGAGCCCGATCATTCTGATGGGCCAGTTTCATCAGCCGGTGGTGGCGTTTCTGGCGATGATCGCGCTGCTGGTGGCCACGCTGAATGTGAATATCGGCGCGAACGTGGTCTCGCCGTCAAACGATTTCTCCAATCTGGCGCCGAGCCTGATCAGCTATCGCACCGGCGGGCTGATCACAGGCTTCCTTGGATTGGCGATGATGCCGTGGAAGCTGATGGCGACCTTCGGCAGCTACATCTTCGGCTGGCTCGTCGGCTATTCGGGATTGCTGGGGCCGGTGGCCGGTATCATGGTGGCGGATTACTTCTTCATCCGCCGCACCCATCTTGCGGTGGAGCCGCTCTACCATCGCGGCGGACCGTATGAGTACACGAAGGGCATCAACCCGCGGGCGTTAATTGCGCTGGCGTGCGGCGTTTTTGTGGCGCTGATCGGGCTGGTGGTTCCGCGCGTGCACTTTCTCTACGACTATGCGTGGTTCGTAGGCTTCGGATTATCCGCGGCTGTCTACGTCGCGCTGATGTGGACGAAACGGCCGCATGGGGAAGTCATCGCACAGGGTTAAAGCGAAGGCCCGGGGCTAAAGCCCCTTTCCCTTAGCTCTATTCAGGGGCCTAAAGGCCCCTGCTCCCTCCGAAACAAAAACAAGAGTAAGCCAGCGCGCAGCATCTATCGCAGGAACATTCCCAGCTCCGTAGCGGCGGCACGCAGATAGGGCAAGAAGTTCGTCTGCATCTCGGTCAGCGGCATGCGTTGCGCCTGCCCGCTCACGTTGATCGCAGCGACCACGCGGCCTGACGGCGCCTGCACCGGCACGGCGATCGAGCGCAGTCCCATCTCCAGCTCCTGATCGCAGGTCGTGTAACCGGCACGGCGCGTGGATCGCAGCAGCATGCGCAGCTTTTCGATGGAGTTCACGGTACGGCTGGTGTAGGGATGCAGAACTACGCGCGCCAGATACGCTTCGAGCTGCTCGGGCGGCAGGTAGGCGAGCAGGACGCGGCCCATCGAGGTGCAGAAGGCGGGCAGGCGGCTGCCGATGTGCAGGTCGGCGGACATGACGCGGGTGACCGTAGTGCGCGCGATGTAGACGATGTCGTCGCCATCCAAAGTGACGACAGAGCTGGACTCGTGCAGTTGCGCGCTCATGCGGTCGAGAATGGGTTGCGCTGACTGCGAGAGCGAGTTGGACGCGGTGTAGGTGTTGCTCAGAGTGAGAATGCGCGGACGCAGGGAGTAGCGCTGGCCATCGTCGGAGCCGGCGAAGCCGAGCTTGGTGAGCGTATACAGGCAGCGGCGCACAGCAGCGCGCGAAAGACCAGTGCGCAGGCTAAGCTGCGAGATGGTCATCTGCGGCGTCTTCTGGGTGAAGGCTTGGATGACGCAGAGACCGCGCGCGAGCGAGGTCATGAAGTTCGGGTCACCGTTGAAGGCGTTCAACGCGACGCCAGGCGGGACAGGGACAACGGGCTTTTCAATACCCGGAGTGCCTGGAAGTGGAGTGGCTGGGGCGGAAACGGCGGCTGCGGTAGTACGGGTCAAGTCAATCTCCGGGCGCTGTGCGATAGTCGAACATCTTCTACGTTAAACGCACAGGGGAGCTATACGCAAGCCGGCACTGGGTCACGGTCCTCCGGGATGTCTGTACGTACTATTCGGCCACAACGGCCGCGGGGGAAACGGGGCGGAGCGGCGGTGGATCCGCGGTCAGGAAGTGGTCCAGAATCAGCCGGGACCAGCCGCGCAGGCCGCGCTCCATCTGGCGTCCTTCTCTCGGGGTGGCGCCACTCATCAGCCACTCGCGCACGGGCACGCCGAAGCCGGTCTTGGGCCGGTCGAGCACCTCTCGCGGAAGCGCACGCGCGGGGCAGGCGGCCATCTGCTGCTTGCCCGGCGGGTTGGGACCGGCCAGCAGCGGCGCAAGATCGTGCAGCAGCTTGAAGTCGACGAGGGGTGTGCGAATCTCAACCGAGTGCGCCATGCCGGCCCAGTCGGCATCGCGCAGAAGCTGCTGCCGCAGGTATACCGACATCTCCAGCGCGGTCACGCGCAGCCGGCTGGCTATGGGGCCGGTCATGTTCGCAAAGGGACGCAGCATCTCCTCCATGCTGAGCAGCGGGTGCAGTTCACGCAGTCCCTGGGCGGCCATGTCGGGATCCATGATGGAGGGGAGCTCCCATGGCATATAGAGTCCTCGGCGCAGCAGGTAGGCGCCGGGATAGCTGCCGCCGTACTCCAGAAGGCCGGCATACTTCGGAGAGGTCATGCGCTTCATCGTCTCCGCGGAGACAACACGCCACACCTTGCCGAGCACGGGCATGGAGCCGACGGTGGAGAGTGACTCCACGATGCGCGGTACCTGACGGTAGCTTGGGTATCCGGCGAAGAGTTCGTCGCCGCCGACGCCGGAGAGCGCCACCTTGAAGCCGGCTTGCCGGCTCATGCGGCTGACGAAGTAGGTGTTGACGCCGTCCACCGTGGGCTGATCCATCGCCTGCATGAGTTGCGCACGCTCCTGCTGAAAGGTCTCGCGGCTGACGTAGTAGGAGCGGTGCTCGGCGCCATAGATGCGGGCGAGCGTCTCGGCGAGGGGAGTCTCGTCGAGCGAGGTATTGCGCATGGTGTCAAACCCGAGCGTAAGCGAGCGGATCTGCACATCGGGCAGCTCGGCCATCAGTGCCAGAGTGGTCGCCGAATCCAGGCCGGCGGAGAGAAAAACGGCGACCGGCACGTCGGAGACCATATGCTGCTCCACGGTCTCGCGCAGGGCGTCGTGCAGAATCGTCTTACCCGACTTCGTGGCGGGATACTGGGCGCGGGTGGTGCCGTCGGCCAGCTCATCCACGAGATGCGCGTAGCAACGGGAGCTCGCTTCGCTGTCGCCCTGGCGGAGCGTCACGCAATGGCCAGCGGGCAGCGAGCGGATGCCGCGGTAGAGCGTATACGGCTCCGGGACCGTACCCCAGAGATAGAAGCCCACCTGCGCGGCGGCGTCCGGCGTGCGATCGACCGAAGGCAGGGTGAGCAGGGCCTTCACCTGCGACGCAAAGCAGACGACCCCAGGAGCGTGGCTGAAATAGAGCGGTTTGATGCCGAGAGGATCGCGCGCGAGAAGCATGGTGCGGCGTTTGAGATCGTAGATTGCGAAGGCAAACATGCCGCGCAGCTGCAGCAGCATCTCCTCGCCGTACTCCTGGTAGAGAGCGAGCAGGACCTCGGTATCTCCCGTGGAACGGAAGCGATAGCCCTTGTCGAGCATCTTATTGCGCAGCGCGTTGAAGTTGTAGATCTCGCCGTTGAAGGTGATGGCGAGTTGCCCGTCGGCGGTGAACATGGGCTGTGAGCCGTTTTCGCTGACGTCCAGGATGGAGAGGCGGCGGTGCGCGAGTCCGGCGCGGCCGTTGGGCGCCATCCACAGGCCGGAGCCGTCCGGTCCGCGGCTGGTCATCGCGTCACGCACGGCCAGAAGTTCCACTTCCGAAGGGGCATGGCCGCGGCTGTCATATTCGAAGAATCCGGCGATACCGCACATGGCGTGAATTCCTTTGGAGCCGCAGTTCTCGTGCAGGGAGGGCTCCTTCGAGTATACGATTCAATTTTTGAACATCCCGTCAAGTCTCTAGGGCATCTGCTGTATTAGAGTCGCAGTGAGATAAGGTTTAAGTGTGGAGAACGATATGAAC
Organism: Acidobacteriaceae bacterium; assembly: GCA_035570215.1. Taxonomy (GTDB): domain Bacteria; phylum Acidobacteriota; class Terriglobia; order Terriglobales; family Acidobacteriaceae; genus JARLFX01. Next base: position 1,305 of record DATMLK010000106.1, on the reverse strand, counting down.
ATTCAGTACTCGCTACCGAAGCATCTGCAGGCCGCGCTGGATGCCGCGCTGGCCGATTGGAGCACCAACAACAAGCTCGCGCGCCTGTGGGCGAAGGACGCCACGCTCTGGACCAACGACGACGAGGCCAAGTGGCTCGGCTGGCTGGATATTGTGGAGCGGCAGCAGAAGCAGCAGCCGGATTACGACGCCCTGGCCGCTGACGTGAAGCAGGCCGGATTCACGCACGCTCTGCTGCTGGGCATGGGCGGGTCGTCGCTCTGCCCGGAGGTGCTGGCGGTCACGTTTGGCAAGCAGCCCGGTTTTCCGTCGCTGCATATCGTGGATTCAACTGATCCGGCGCAGGTGGCGGCGGCGGAGAAGGCCGTCGACCTGAAGAAGACGATCGTCGTTGTCGCCAGCAAGTCCGGCTCGACACTGGAGCCGAACATTCTGAAGCAGTACTTCTTTGACCAGATGGAGAAGGCCGTGGGCAAAGGCAACGCGGGCAGCCACTTCATCGCGATCACCGATCCCGGTTCGAAGATGGAAGAAGTTGCGAAGGCAGACGGCTTCCGCAAGATATTCTACGGCGACGCGACCATCGGAGGACGCTTCTCCGCGCTCTCGAACTTCGGGCTGGTTCCCGCGGCCATCGCCGGGCTGGATGTGAAGAAGTGGCTGGCTAACGCACAGGGCGCGGTAGAGGCAGCGAAGAACGCTGACCTGAAAAGTAACGCGGCCGCGGTGCTTGGGCTGATCCTCGGCACCGCGCACAACGCCGGCCAGAACAAGATCACGTACTTTACCTCGCCGGAGATATATGATCTTGGCGCATGGCTGGAGCAGCTGATCGCGGAATCGACCGGCAAGCAGGGCAAGGGAATTACTCCGGTGGACCGCGAGCATATCGGCGCGCCTGTGGTGTATGGCAGCGACCGTGTCTTTGCATACATCAAGCTGAAGGGCGGTAATAACCAGACGCAGGATGCCGCGGTGAAGGCGCTGGTGGATGCCGGACAGCCTGTGGTGCAGTTCGAGATCGAAGATCGCTACGAGCTGAGCGCGGAGTTCTTTACCTGGGAGTTTGCCACGGCGATCGCAGGCTCGGTGATGGGCATCAACACCTTCAACCAGCCGGATGTGGAGGCCGCGAAGATCGCCACGCGCGCGCTGACCAGTGAGTACGAGAAGACGGGCAAGCTCGCCGAGCTGACGCCGCTGCTCGTGGCCGATGGCGTGAAGCTCTTCGCCGATACGCGCTATACCGGCGTGCTGAACGGTGCCGCGAAGGAGAAGTCGCTCGTTGGCTATCTGCGCGCGCAT
>DATMLK010000105.1:0-11482 GCA_035570215.1 Acidobacteriaceae bacterium | reverse complement strand
AGTTTTAAAGCCTTCCCGCCCTCGCGTCAAGCTCCATCTATCTTGTTCGCCTGCTGTGCTTTAAGATAACCATATGCCGCCGCGCTCCACGACCCTTTCGATGACCTTCCCGCCCTTCACCGGCTTCATCCGCCGCCTCGTGCAGGCCAACCTCATCGTCTTCTTCGCGCTCCTCCTGCTCGGCCTGGCATCGCCAAACACCGCATATTCATTGGCCGATCACCTCTCCCTCACGCCGTACTCCTTCCTCCACGGCCAGCTCTGGCAGATCGTCACCTACAGCTTCATCCACACCGGCATCCTGGACATTCTCTTCAGCATGCTCTCGCTCTGGTTCATCGGGTCGTACCTGGAGAGTACCCTGGGCGCGCGCTGGACCGCCGAGCTCTACTTCGTCTCCGTGATCGGTGCCGCGCTCACGGCGATTGCCGTCGCTTACACGCACATCCTCCACCTCACGCCGGATCTCACCATCGCCGGCTCTACCGGAGGCATCTTCGGCGTCTTCGTCGCCTTCGCCGTGCTCTTCGGCGACCAGGAGATGCTGCTCTTCCCGCTGCCCATGCGCATCCGCGCCAAATACCTCGTCGCGATCTACATCCTGCTCTCGGTCGCCTTCATGCTGCGCGGCAGTCTGGAGAGCATCGCCTCCCTCGGCGGCGCGGGCTTCGGCTACTTGTATGCAAAGTTCGCGCCGCGCCGCGGCTTTCTCGGCGGCACCAGCGAGTGGTACTTCGACATGCGCAACGCCTACTACCGCAGCAAACGCCGCCGCGCCGCTAAGAAGTTCGAAGTCTACATGGGCAAGCAGGGGCGCGAGATCCACTTCGACAAAGACGGCAAGTACATCGATCCCGATAAGAACGACAAAACCTATATCAACTAAAAATGGCATCGCCGAAGCGATGCCATTCCTTATTACTTGTCATCCCGCAGCGTAGCGGAGGGACCTGCTTTTGTTTCTGCGACCAACGGGAGCGGTTCGCCGTGCGCGCAGCACTACGAACGTACGACCGTCCGAATCGACAGATCCCGCAGCTGCACATCGCTCACCGCCGTCGGCGCATCCACCATCAGGTCGATCGCCTTCGCCGTCTTCGGGAACGCGATCACCTCGCGCAGGCTCGGCGCGCCGGCCAGGATCATCACAATGCGATCCAGCCCCAGCGCGATGCCGCCATGCGGCGGCGTGCCGTACTCCAGCGCATCCAGGAAGAATCCAAATCGCTCCTTCGCCTCCGCATCACTCATGCCGAGCGAACGGAAGATCTCCGCCTGCACATCCTGCCGATGGATACGGATCGAACCCGAACCCAGCTCCGTGCCGTTCAGCACGATGTCATACGCCAGCGCGCGCACCGCGCCCTTGTCCGATGTCAGGCGGCCCGCCTTGATGTCGTCTTCATGCGGCGAGGTGAACGGGTGGTGTGCCGCGTTCCACACCTTCGTCTCCTCGTCCCACTCGTACATCGGAAAATCCGTCACCCAGACGAACTTGTAGTCCGCAGCCGTGCCGGTCTGCTCAAATCGCTTGTGCTTGTCTGAGAATTTTTTGGCAAGCTCCAGCCGCAGTGCGCCGACGCGCTTGTAGATCCACTTCGCATCGTGGTTCCACTTGGCGGGAGTGCCCAACTTTGGCGTGACCACCACGATCAGGTCCTCCGCCTTCGCTTCAAGCTTCTGCGCAATCGTTGCGGCGAGCGGAGCGAACTGCTCGGCCGTCTTCAGCCGTTCGGTGTCGAGCAGGTCGAGACCGCAGTCGCCGAAACCGCCGCGCACCTCACTCAGCATCTTCTTGCGCTCGGTCGAACTCATCGTGCCTACATCCGGAATCACAAAGCCCAGCACCGCAAGCTCCGGCTCGATCTTCAGCGCGATACGCAGCTCCGGCGTCAGTTCGTTCGTCAGCTCCACCATTGCCGGCAGCCGCATATCCGGCTTGTCGATGCCATACAGCCGGATCGCCTCGTCATAGCTCATCTGCAGGAACGGCGGCACGAGATCGATCTTCGCCGCCTTGAACGCAGCCTTCAAAAATCCTTCAACCACCCGGAAGATCGTCTCCTGCTGCGGGAACGTCATCTCCAGATCGATCTGCGTGAACTCCGGCTGGCGGTCGGCGCGCAGGTCCTCGTCGCGGAAGCAGCGCGCGATCTGGAAGTACTTGTCGCAGCCCGAGATCATCAGGATCTGCTTGAAGATCTGCGGCGATTGCGGCAGCGCGTAGAACTCACCGCGATGCACACGGCTCGGCACTAGGTAATCGCGCGCACCCTCCGGCGTCGAACGCGTCATGTACGGCGTCTCGATATCCAGAAATCCCTGTGCCGCCAGATTCTCGCGGATCGCCAGCGTCACGTCGTGCCGCATCTTCAGGTTCTTCTGCATCTCGGCGCGGCGCAGGTCGATGTAGCGATACTTCAGCCGGACCTCTTCGTTGATCACGGCATCGTCATCCGCCGGCGAGAACGGCGGCGTCTTCGCCTCGTTCAGCAGCAGCAGCTCCGTCGCCAGCACTTCGATCTCACCCGTCTCCATCTTCGGATTCACGAGCGAAGCATCGCGCTTGCGAACTTTACCGACAGCTGCAACAACGAACTCCGGCCGCGCCGCCTCCGCCTTGGCATGCGCCGCGGGCGAGGCTTCCTTGTCGAGCACGATCTGCGTGATGCCGTTGCGGTCGCGCAGGTCGAGGAAGATCAGATTGCCATGGTCGCGGCGGCGGTTCACCCAGCCCATCAGCACAACCTGCTGGCCATCGTTCGCGGTGCGCAGGTCGCCGCACATGTGCGTGCGCTGCAGAGTTCCTAAAAAGTCGAGCAAGTCAGTTCCTTCTACTTCAAAAGTTTCGGGGATTATCAGGACTGGAGATGAGCCGCGAGCTCTGCCCGCACGATCTTCGTCTGCTCACCGCTGGAAAAATCCTTCACCGTAAGGATACCGGATTGCACCTCATCCCCGCCCAGCAGAACCACCTTGCGAGCCGCTTTATCCGCCATTTCAAAGGATTTCTTCAGCCGGAAGCTCCCATCCCCTACTTCGACCGAAAGCCCCACCCGCCGCAGCTCCCGCGCCAGCGCCAGCGCGTCCGCGTTCTGCTCCACGCTCAGCGGAGCTATATAGACGTCGATCTTTTTCGCTTCTTTCTCTGCGCTCTGCGCCTGCAATATTAGGATCAGCCGGTCCTCGCCGATGGCGAAGCCGATGCCCGGCGCCTTCGTGCCACCGAGCATCTCCGAGAGGCCGTCATACCGGCCGCCGCCCAGCAGAGCATTCTGCGTGCCCAGCCCGGTCTCGACCGTGAACTCGAAGGTCGTCCGTGTGTAGTAGTCCAGCCCGCGCACCAGCCGCGGATTGATCGTGTACTTCACGCCGCACGCATCTAATCCCGCTAGAACAGAAGCAAAATGCGCCTTGGAATCCTCATCCAGAAAATCCGCGATACGCGGCAGCGACTCGATGATCGGCTGGTCCTCCGGCACCTTGCAATCCAGCACGCGCAGCGGATTCGTCTCCGCGCGCCGCTGGCAGTCCACGCACATATTCGCTTTCACGGATTGCAGTGCGTCCTTTAACGCCGCGATATATCGCGGGCGATCCTGCGAAGATCCCACCGAGTTCAGCGTCAGTTGCCAGCCCGCGATCCCCAGGGCATCTAAATAGGTTGCGAGCATCTCCAGCACCTCCGCATCGCGCAGCGGAGACTCCGAGCCAGACGACGGCGGCCCGATCACCTCCGCGCCGATCTGGAAGAACTGCCGGTACCGTCCCTTCTGCGGACGCTCCCGCCGGAACTGCGGCCCAATGTAATAGAGCTTCTGCAGATTGCCGGTTTCGCCCAGACCATGTTCGATGTAAGCCCGCACCACGCCGGCCGTATTCTCCGGCCGCAAGGTCAGCGACTGCGCCTTCTCACTCTGAGCGCGTGCCCGGTCCTCCCACGTGTACATCTCCTTGGAGACGATATCCGTCTCCTCGCCCACGCCCCGGGCAAAGAGCTGCGTATCTTCGAATACAGGGGTGCGTATCTCGCCGAAGTGGTAGCGGGCAAAGACCTCGCGCGCCGTCTGCTCGACGTGGTTCCACAGCGCGGTCTCCGGCGGCAGCAGATCGCGCGTGCCGCGTACAGCCTTCAAAATGCTCATGGACTATTAGTTTACCGAAGTAGCCGGATACGCATCCCACTACCTCAATTCTCGCGCAAAGCGCGAGCCACGCGAAGCAGTAAAAGCGCCCACGGCGCCTAGTCTTCCGGCGTGTCGTGGTGCCGCCGCTCCAGCACAAACTCCTGGAAGAGATGCGCGCCGATGCGCACGGGAAAGACCGTCCGCGCAGCGATCAGGCCATCCACGGGCTCACCGCCCGGGACCCAGACGCTATTCGCAATGATGGGGCCGGAGAGGTCCGAGACAATGGGCGTCAGCGTGAAGAAACGATGGCCGTCCTGGTCGTGCCGCGCCGTGACCTCGGCCAGCAGCGCATTCTCAACCTTGTGCTTCCACCGGCAACCGTGGCATGGAATGTAACGCATGTCCTCGTGAAAGACCGTCTCCATGCCATAGCGAACATTGCCGCTGATGGCGTTCGAGGCCAGCGCCGACCCATAGCGCTGCATGAAGCCGGGAAAGTCCTGCCCCCACTCCGAGGGCTTGCCGCGACCCTGGGCATACGCAGCGCGGACCAGGCTGCGCCCGAAGGCCGGCAGGCCATAGCTGTCAATCAGGTAGTTGATGAATTGGTCACGAGCCGTCGGCGGCTCATACGGCCTGTAGTTCACGACCGCCAGATGCTTGATGCGCTCCGCTTCTCTCTCTTTTGGAGTCAGCTGGAGCTGTTGCCGGGTATCCGGCTGTGCTGCCGGTGGATTCGGCACCGGAGCGTCAGGCAGTGCTGCCGTCTGCGCCGCGGCAGATGCGGTAAGCAGACACGCCAGTAATCCGATATACGAAAGATGCCGGGGGCCCATAGTTTGGATTCGATGGCTTGCTATCACTTGAGCTTACGCCACAGCCGTGGTGTGAAAAATAAAAATCGCCCAGCAGAAGATTCCGTTATGCGGCGCAATACTTACCCGGCGGTCTCCTTCAAATAGATCGCCGTGTAGTCCAGGTAGTTCTGCGCGTACATCAGGATCAGCTTGCGATCCTCGTCACCCAGCTCCCGCCGCACCTTGCCCGGAACGCCCGCCACCAGCGAGTTCGGCGGGATGATCGTCTTCTCCGGGATCACCGCGCCCGCGGCAATGATCGAGCCTTCGCCGATGTGCGCGCCGTTCAGGATCACAGCACCCATGCCGATCAGGCACGCATCCTCCACCACGCAGCCGTGGACGGTCGCGTTGTGCCCGATCGTCACCCAGTCGCCCACATGCACCGGATAGACATAACGCTGTCCGTGCAGCACGGCGCAGTCCTGCACGTTGGAGTTCGAGCCGATGCGGATGGCGTTCACATCGCCGCGGATGACAGCGTTCATCCACACACTGGAGTGCTCGCCTAGCTGGACATCCCCGATAAGCTGCGCGGAGGCGTCGATATAGCAGCTTGCCGGTACGGTGGGCGTCACGCCCTGATAGGAACGGATCATGTCTTTATCTTACCGATGCCGCCCATCTCCGGCATCTGCATTGAACCCTGCAATTTTTGAAAGGCTACCCAATCAAAATTTGCTTTGACCGGATTCCCCGCTCTGATATTCTCACCGTATCCATACGCAAAAGAACGCATGCGTGCGCTTGCAACACCCTGAGTCACTTTTCGGCACCATCTCCCTGCGTGTCTCTTTGAATATTTCAATGGTGGAGCTACCTATGCGACTTGCTGCTCTTGGCCTTATCTTCCCTCTCATTCTCACCGGCTGCTCTCTCACGCCCACGGCCAAGATCGTGCCTGAAAAAGGGAGCGCCATCCAGGGCAAGGCCTTCGGCGGTCAGCAGCCCATCAATGGCGCGCACATCTACGCCTACGCCGCGGGAGTAGATGCCTCTCCGACCTACATACATACCACTTTCATCACCACCGGTTTGACTCTTCCAACCAGCGTAGTTCCGGATAGCAGCGGCAACCTCTACATCACCGAAAGCTCCAGTGGCCTGGTCTACCTGGAGACGCCCAATGGCTCCGGCGGCTATACCCAGACCAGCATCGGTAGCGGTTTCACCAATCCCTTCGGCATCGCCGTGGATAGCTCCGGCGACGTCTTCATCGCCGATGCCGGATCCGGCAGCGTGTATATGGAGACGCCCAATGGCTCCGGCGGCTATACCCAGACCGACCTGGGCAATCCCGCCTGCGGAGCCTCTGGCATTGCCGTGGATTCCAGCGGCGACGTCTACAGCGTCGGAACCAGCTGCAACCATGTGACAGAGTACACCTTCCTAAGCCCGGGCAATTACAGCACCGGTATCGTTATGAGTGCCGGCAGTGTTGTGCCTTGCACATCTGCCACGGGCGTGGCCGTGGACTTCAGCCTCAATCTCTACATCGCCTGCAACGGCAACAGCACGGTCCTGTTTGAAGCGAATGCCGGCGGCGGCAGCTTCACCGAGAGTTCCATAGGCACCGGCCTCTCTTCCCCCACTGGCGTAGCGGTCGATCCCCCAGGAAACGTCTACATCGCTGACACTGGCAATAATCGCGTACTGAGGGAAACCGCCTTAGGGGGCACCAGCTTCAGCCAGAGCGTCGTGGATAACATCACCGATCCCACCGGCGTGACGGCGGCACAGGATGGCTCCGGCCTTCTCTACATCGCCTCATCCAGCACCAACAGCATCCTTGGCGAGATCCCGGACCCCACTGCCTCCACCTCCCTGCTCACCGCCGCCTCCAACACCACTGCAGACAGCAACGGCAACTACTACGTCACCACAGACTCCACCGGAAGCTTCAGCATCACCAGCGACTACACCTGCAACTCCGGCAACCAGGTCTATCTCCTCGCCACCGGCGGCGACTCCGGCGGCGGCTCCAACTCCGCCATCGGCCTGCTCGCCATTCTGGGTAACTGCCCCGTCGCCGGCACCTTCAGTTCCTCACTCTTCGTCTTCATGAATGAGGTCTCCACCGTCGCCGCCGCCTACGTCATGGCCCCCTTCGCCACGGACGCCACCCACGTCTACTCCAACCCCAGTCCGCTCGGACTCACCGGCATCCAGAACGCCTTCGCTAATGCGGCCAGCCTCGCAAACCTCGGCTCCGGAGCCGCGCTTGCCGCCAATCCCGCAGGCACGGCTACTGTCCCTCAGGCCGAGATCAACACACTGGCCAATATTCTCGGAGCCTGCGTCAACTCACCTGGCCCCGGCTCCTCCGGCTGCTCCACCCTCACGAACAACATTCCCGGCAGCCCCACCGACACCGCCAGCGCAGCGATCTATCTCGCCCACAATCCGTATCCCGGAGCCACGCAGATCGCCAACCTCTGCGGCAACCAGGTACCCAACACGCTCTTTACCCCGGAGCTTCCCTGCAATAACAACTCCGGCAATACCTATCCCAACGACTTCACTCTCTCCCTCACCTTTACCGGCAACGGCATCACCCAGCCCAACGACGTCGCCATCGACGCCGCCGGCGACGCCTGGATCACAAGCTCCTCCTCCGTTGTCAATGACCTCACCGAACTCAGCCCCACGGGCATAGCCCTCACCGGCGCCAACGGCATCACCCCCTCCGGCATGACCGCCGCAGCTAAGGTCGCCATCGACGGAACCGGCAATATCTGGGTCACAAATAATGACGGGAGTGCCGGCATCGTCGAGCTCGACAGCACCGGCACCTCCGTCGGCGGGTCGCCCTTCGATGCCGGCACTCTCGGCCTTATCAATAACATCGCCATCGACGCCTCGAACAACATATGGCTCAGCGCCGGCAGCAACGTCGTCGAGTTGGACGACACCGGCACTCCCGTCACCAACTCGCCCTTTACCGACAGCACCATTACCGATGCATACGGCATCGCCATCGACGGCTCATCCGACGCCTGGCTCACCAACAGCGACACCACGGATGTTGTTGAGCTCAGCAGCAGCGGCACGACCGTCTCCGGCTCGCCCTATATCGACAGCAGCTTCGTCTCTGCGCTCGGCGACGCCGTGGACAGCGACGACAACGTCTGGGTTGCGAACTATGGAACCGGCATCGGCGACGGCTCTATCAGCGATATCAGCATCGGCTGCTGCGTTGCCCACTCCGGTCTAACCACCGGCAGCAGCTTCGGCCCCAATGGGATCGCCGTCGACAGCGCCGGCAACGTCTGGGTCTCGAACTTCTACAGCAGCATCGTAGAGTTCAATAACTCCGGCACCCTGCTCTCCCCATCCACGGGCTATACCAGCGATGCCCTGAGCACGGTCAGCCCTGACAGCATCGCCATCGACGGCTCCGGCGACGTCTGGGTGACGGGATACGCAGGCGGCACCGACATCGTCAGCGAGTTCATCGGTGCCGCAGCGCCCGTAGTCACGCCGGTCGCCGCCAACCTGCAGACCTTCTACTTAGTCCCGGCCTCCAAACCATAGCCAACGCCATCCTGCGCGATTATCGGGTATCCTAGACAGACGACCCCCTTCGGGCAGGTTTGGAGGTGTTTTACCCATGGCAGAGGTTCGAGTTCAGGAAGGCGAACCCCTTGAGAATGCACTGCGCCGCTTCAAGCGCAAAGTGCAGACTGAAGACATCATTAAGGAAGTGAAGCGTCACTCCTTTTATTTGAAACCAGGCGAGAAGAAGCGCGTGAAGCAGGCGCTGGCTCGCAAGCGTAATCGCAAGAAGGCGCGCAAGGAAGCAGACTAGATCTCTTCCTTGCCGCAGCGGCAACATCCGTCAGCGCGGGAGACGCCCCAACGGCTCTCCCGCGCTGATGAAGATTCAGACTCTGACACTCCCTCCGACGTCAGAGCAGAGAGTGCGGCAATGCATCTATCGCCGCGCGGCACAGCACATGCTGAGCAATAAACCGCGTCATTGCGGCCCGGGCCCTGAAACAAGTCAATCAATCGTCCTGCGTCTCTACGAGCCGGAGTCAATCTTTCGCGTACTCGTTTTAGATCTTTCCGCAAGTTGGGGAGAAGTACGATGGATTTTGTGGACCGGAATTTGAAGTGCCAGGACTGCGGCCATGAGTTTGTCTTCACCGCGGGTGAGCAGCTCTTTTTTCACGATAAACAGTTCAAGAACGATCCCAAGCGCTGCAAGGATTGCAAGAGCAAGCGCACCTCTGCCCGCAGAACAGGCACCGGCCGCCGCAGCGCGACCGAGACACGCACGAACTGCTCGCAGTGCGGCGTGGAGACCACTGTTCCCTTCCGCCCCACGCAGGGTCGCCCCGTGCTCTGCCGCGGCTGCTTCCAGAACAAGAAGCCGGGAGACGCGGCCGCACACGCGGCGGTTGAGATCGTCGCCGACGACGCTACGCCAAAAAACTAAATTTTAGAGATAAATGCAGCGGCCGGTAGAGCGTGTCTAGCGCTTCTTCTTCTTCGCCGTTTTCTTCCTGGCTGGAGATCTCTTCGGCGTCTTCTTCTTTACGACCTTCTTTTTTGCCACGGCCTTGGTCTTCTTCTTCGCTGCCGGCTTCGCGGGCTTCTTCACTGCCTTTTTCTTTGCCAGCTTCTTCTTCGCTGCTTTCACCGGAGCACTCTTGCGCGAAGCGCGATCCGAACCTGCCCTGAGCGAAGTCGAATGGGTGCGCGTGGCACCGGCACGTTTCTTGTCTTCATGCGCCACCAGCATCGCCTCGATCTGCCGCAGAAGCACCTGCGTGTGCATGGGCTTCACCAGCATCTCGTCGGCCCCCATGCTCTGCCAGTCCTCTTCGGCCACGGGAAAGGCCGTGAGCAAAGCAATCGCGGGTTTGTAGGCCGCGGTGCGCGCGCAGGCAATCACCTCGGTGCCAGACGCATGGTCCTCCATGCGCATGTCGGTGATGATCATCTCGTACTCGTACTGCTTGATGCGCCGCTTACCCTCATGCGCGGAGGTAGCCGTATCCACGTCAAAGCCGCTGATCTCCAGCACGGCCTTCAGTGTAAGCAGAATTGAAATCTCATCGTCGACGAGCAGAACGCGCCGTTTCATTCGTATGGTTCTCCCTTGGTCTTGATCGAGCATTCTGGTGCAGGAATGGGTTATCGGAATAACGATAGTGGATTACGCCGGAAATTGCTTTCGCACCACCTGTGGTGCACCCGTCCGCCGCACTTAACCGCAATAAACACAATGGTATACTCACAAAGCTGGGCAGACCTGCGTGACCAACCGCACAAGCCCATGCAAGCCGTGGAGGCAACCATCGCACTCGATAAGCGTTCTGCAAAATCTTTTATCCGCACCAACGAACGGATCCGCGCCCGCGAGATTCGTGTAATCGACGAAAACGGCGAACAGCTCGGCATTCTCGCACCCTTTGAAGCCCTCAAGATGGCCCGCGAACGCGGCCTGGACCTGGTCGAGATATCGCCCAACGCCGTGCCCCCCGTCTGCCGCATCCAGGACTACGGCAAGTTCCTCTATGAGAAGGACAAGAGCGACCGCGCCGCGCGCAAGAAGCAGAAGGTCATCACCATCAAGGAAGTAAAGTTCTCCGTCAACGTAGACGAGCACGACTACCAGACGAAGAAGAACCAGGCCGCCCGCTTCCTGCTGGAGGGCGACAAGGTGAAGGCCTCGCTTCGCTTCAAGGGCCGCCAGATGGCCCACCGCGATCTCGGCTACAAGATCGTCAATCGTCTCATTCTGGACATCGGTGACGTCGGCATCGTGGAGTTCATGCCCCGCATGGAAGGCACCACGCTTCACGCCATCCTGGCCCCAGCCAAGCGGGCAGACGGCCAGAACGCGCCCAAGCCCAAGGCGTCTGCCGCCGCCCCCAGCCCAGAATCAAGCCCGGAGCAGCCCGGCGAATCCTCCTGATCGTGAGCTGTTTTGGTCTTGATTCCTCAAAATCCCCCGGTTATATTGGGATTAATTTCAGTCGCATATTCCATGCACTCGAAGCTGTGGCGGGTGCCATGAGCTACAGACCTGATCAGGCTAGGTAATTCACTCCATCTCGATAGAGAGGGGAAATTCTTCTTTATGGCCTATGAAATTAAAGATCTTGACCCGGTCAAGGAGCTTTCGCCGGCACGCCGGTGGATTGAGTTCTGTATCGTCTTTGTGATTACGTTCCTGCTCGTCCGCTTCGGCGGCTGGCACCATGACATGGATCCGCTCGGCTACCCCGTCTATCCCTCCTACTGGATCTCGCTGCTGGTGGCCGCCGCGGTCAGTTCCATCTTCATACTGTGGCGCAACTGGTACAGTTCGCACTCCGCGGCACCGCAAGAGCGCAGAGCCATGCCCCGGGATTAGACTGGGGTCATGAGCATCTTCAGCACGATCGCCGACGGCTTCGTCCAGGCCTTCGGCATCACCGCACCCGCGCCCGGCCAGCGTAAGAAAGCCACCCTCTTCATCTGCACTCTTGTACTGGGGATACT
>DATMLK010000104.1:0-28122 GCA_035570215.1 Acidobacteriaceae bacterium | reverse complement strand
GGGTCGCCTCCATCGCGAGCCGCTGCGGCAGAAGATAGTTGCGGCCGTAGCCGTCCGCCACCTTCACCACGTCGCCGCGATGTCCGAGCTTGTCTACGTCTTCCTTCAGAATGACTTCCATTGCAATTCTCCGATCCTGTTCCCGGATATCTCCGAGGCAATTTGTTTAGCGGCTCAACCGCCTGAGCGCGACAGCGCCCAATAAATTAAAAACGTGCAGCGAAGGGCAGAAGCGCGATGTTGCGCGCCTGCTTGATGGCCACGCTCAACTGGCGCTGGTGCGTGGTGCAGACGCCGGTGAGACGGCGCGGCACGATCTTGCCGCGCTCAGCGACGAAGCCCTGCAGCAGGCGAACGTCGCGATACGGGATCGCGTCGATCTTCTCCGTGCAGAACTTGCAGACCTTCTTGCGGCGGAAGAACTTGCGTCCGCCGGGGCCGCCGGGACCGCCGCCGGGACCACCAGCAGGGCGCGGACCGCGAGGGCCGCCAGGGCCACCGCCCGCGGGACGTTCTGTGAACGTGCGCTCAGCTCGCTCCGGACGTTCTGTCGTTGCCGCCGGTGCTGCGGCGGATGTTGTGGATGTGCTTGTTTCGTCAGCCATTGTGTTTCCTCTCGATTTACTTTCTGCGGCCTTGCGCCCCAGAGCTGCTTTGAGCTCTCTGGATTTTCAAGAGGCGAATGCCGCGGTTGTGTTTCCCTATCGCAGAGCGGATACCCGCCTGCAGATTCTTTAGACGGCGGCTTCGGCTGCTGCTTCCGCAGGCACTTCAGCCGGAGTAAGCGGAGCGGCTGCCGACTGCGGTGCAAAGGTCGGCTGTGCGCTGCGCTTCACCTTCGAGTCGCGGAGTGCCTTCTTCTTGGCCAGGCGCTTCTGCTCCTCGTCCATGCGGACGGTGATGAACTTGATGACGGACTCCGTCACGCGCAGGCGCCGCTCGAGCTCAGCGATGAGCTGGCCGTCGGCTGCCACGGTGAGCAGGATGTAGATGCCGTCGTTGAACTTGCGCACGGTGTAGGCGAGACGGCGGCGGCCCAGCTTCTCCACTGCCGTCACTTCGCCGTTGCCGCCGGCGACGGTCGCGGTAAAGCCTTCGATCAGCTTGTCTTGGTCCTCTTCGGTTGCGTCCGGACGGACGATAAACATAACTTCGTAAACACGATTCATTGTTGTTCTTTCTGCGAACTTTCGGTTCGCACCGTGCACGCGTTTGTTTTGCGCGCACAGCGTGGAAAATATTGCTGCTTTACTTTCGTTTCTAAAAACTTCAGTTCCGTTTATTTCTTTTTACTCCGGCTTGTCCTTCGACATGCCGTTGAACTCACTCATTGCAGCAAGGACGCCCTTGCTCAAGATCACCTCGGCCGCCTGCGCTGCGCGGTCGAGCACTTCATCCATCACTGCCAGCTCCTGCTTGCGCATGGGAGAGAGCAGATAATCCTTGCCGCCGGCGTTTACCGGCTCACCCTCCAGCGTCTGCTTCCCGACGCCCAAGCGGATGCGGATCCAGTCTTCCGTTCCCAGCACGCCGGAGATGGATTTCACTCCGTTGTGCCCGCCCGAGCTGCCGCGCTCCCGGATGCGAATCGTTCCCATCGCAAGCGCCAGATCGTCATAGAGCACGATCAGGTCCGTTCGTTCGTTCAGCTCATACTCGTTCAGCAGAGCGCCCACCGAGTTGCCGCTCAGGTTCATAAAGGTCTCTGGCTTCGCCAGGATGACCTCCTGCCCCGCAACGCGTGCCATGGCGGTAAGCGCCTTGCACCTGCGGTTGGTGAGCTGCACTCCGCTGCGTTCCGCGATACGATCCACCGCGAGAAAGCCTGCGTTGTGCGGCGTGAACTGATATTCGATACCCGGGTTTCCAAGACCGACTATCAGCTTCACGCGCCCGTCCGTTTCGTTTGTCTAACAACAGAACATCTAAAAATAAAAAGCTTTGTTTAATTCTTTTTTACTTCTTCCCTGCATCAGCAGCAGGCGCGGCTTCCGCATCCTGCTTGCCCTTCTTTGCGACTTCCGGCTCGGCCGGGGCCGCGGCTGCCGTTGCATCCGGCGTCTCCACAACCTCTTCCTTGATCGCCGTCACGTGAGCCACCGTCGCATCCTCGTCGCCGAGGAACTTGATGGAGCCGGAGTGCGGGAGATCGGAGACATGGATCGAACCGAAGAGCTCGAGGTTGCTGACGTCGACGTCGAGATGGCTCGGAATGTCGGCGGGGAGGCACTCGATCTCGACCTCGCGCAGAACGTGCTCGAGAATGCCACCACCCGTCTTCACGCCAACGGCTGTGCCGGTGAGATGGATCGGAACGCTGACGCGCATCGCCTTGTCCATCGCAATGCGCTTCAGGTCGATGTGGAGCAGCGAGCTCTTGATGGGTTCATACTGCCAGTCCACGATCATGACCTTGGCGGTGCCGTTGCCGGTCACATCCAGATCGAAGATGGTGTTGTGACCGCTCTCGGAGTGCAGGATCTTGGTGATCGCCTTCGGATCGACCGTGACGGCGATAGCGTCTTTGCCCGCGCCGTAGACGACGGCGGGGATCTTGCCGGAGACGCGAACGCGGCGTGCTGCATTTTTGTTGAACTTGCCCTCGCGAGGAGTCGCGACGACGTTGACTACTTCCTTGGTTGCCATTGCTCTTCTTCCTTTCGGGCACGGGGCTTTTAGTTTTTACGGCGCTACGCGCCGATTCCGCTAAAAAGCTTTATCGCTCCCTTTGCCGATGCGTTGAGCGCATACAGGCTGTGTTGCGATGGACCCGGCGGCTGCCGCTCTAGTTAAAGAGCGAACTGACGCTGGTCTCCATGTGGATGCTCTCGATGGCACGGCCCAGAAGGCCTGCGATCGAAAGCACCTTGATCTTGTCCACCTTCTTTGCAGCCTCCTGCAAAGGGATGGTGTTGGTCACCACCAGCTGCTTCAGCGGTGATGCCGCAATCCGTTCAATCGCCGGGCCCGAGAGCACCGGGTGCGAAGCGCACGCGTAAACCTCCAGTGCGCCCTGCGCGATCAGCGCGTCCACTGTCTTAACCAGTGTTCCCGCCGTATCGATGATGTCGTCGAGGATGAGGCAGGTGCGGCCTTTGACGTCGCCGATCACGTGCATCACCTCGCTGACGTTGATGTCCTCGCGCCGTTTGTCGACGATGGCAAGCGGAGCTTCCATCTTCTTGGCGAAAAAGCGCGCACGCTCTACGCCTCCGGCATCGGGTGAAACCACCGTCAGGTTGGGCAGCTTCAGATCCCGGAAGTGACCCACCAGCACGGGGCTGGCAAACAGATGGTCGACCGGGATATTGAAGAACCCCTGAATCTGCGCTGCGTGCAGATCTACGAGCAGGGCGCGATTGGCGCCGGCGGTCGTAAGCAGATCTGCAACCAGCTTTGCACTGATGGCCACGCGCGGACGGTCTTTTCTGTCCTGCCGCGCGTAACCGTAGTACGGAATCACAACCGTGATTCGCCCGGCGGAGGCACGCTTGAGCGCATCGATCATGATGAGCAGCTCAACCAGGTGCTGGTCCACCGGAAAACTTGTGGGCTGGATCACGAAGACGTCCGCGCCGCGAACATTTTCGAGCAGCTGAAAATAAACCTCGCCGTCGGAGAATCTCTGCATCTTGGTCTCGCCAAGCGGCACACCGACGAACTTGCAGACCTCGTCGCAGAGCGCCTTGTTGGCCGTTCCGCAGAAGATCTTAAAGCGCTTTGCATCACTCATGCGGCCGGAGCGCTTCTTCTCGGCCGCCGGTTTTCCCGCCTTGTCGTTCGACTTAACGTCCGCGGCAGGCTTTGCGGTCTGCGCGGCATCATCAGCCTTAGCAGAAGTTTGAACCGGCTGTGCTGCTGTTGTCTCAGCAACAGCCGGCTCTGAAATAGGGGAAAGAACTGCAGTCGTGTCGTTGTTGTTCACGTGAAACCCTCCAAGCTGGTTGGCGTTGGTAGTTCCTGCTGCCTGTATTCACCGGTGCGTGTCGTGCTGCTCCGGTACTTGTGTTCTTCCAAACATCGTCCGCTGGTTTCGCGGTGTTACTGAATCTTCTTCCTGCAAGTTGCTGCAAAAATCCAATATCCCTAAGTTGCAGCACGCTCTCGTTGCGATCCGTATCAGCATCGCTTCGACTAATTGGTTGGGCGACTAGGATTCGAACCTAGACAAAGTGCGTCAAAGGCACTTGACCTACCATTAGTCGATCGCCCAGTCCGTGGATGTTCCAAAAACACCCGCGAAGCCTATGCGAAGATGCTGCTCCAGTATGCGGCGCGAGGCAAGGTCTTTGTTACGAAGGCCTGTGCATCCGGCGCACTACGTAGAACGCGCTGTTGAGCCGCTTCTGCACCCGCAACCGAGCTATACAGCCCGAAGAGTGCCGAACCTGAGCCGGAGAGCGCAGCATAGATCGCTGGGCTGCCCGAGTCACTACCCACTAAAAGACGCTTGATTTCACGCAGAGAGGGATACTGAGGAAAGACGACCTTTTCGAAGTCGTTTTCTATCCCGGTGCGGACAAGCGCGAGGAGTGGATCCCCGGCGAGGTCTCCGTGCGAATCGCTTCCATCGCCAGAGACACCGGATGTGCCAGACTCGGCAAATACGGATGCCAGAGCTCGACTCAACGTATTCAGTCTATCAGAACCATCGCCAATTGTGTTATTTACCGTGCTTTCGAACTGGGCATCCCAGTCTCTGAAGGCCTGCGGCGTGGAGACCCCCAGCGCCGGGGCAACAACCAGGCAGGCCGTCTCCGGCAGGTCGGGCAACGGGGAGACCTCTTCGCCCCGATTCACCCCCAGAACCGACCCGCCGATGAGAAAAAGCGGCACATCCGAGCCGACTTTGGCGGCCAAGGCCAGCCGGGATTTTTTCGTAAGTTCTTTATTTAGTTCATGTTCAAGGCCCATCAGGGCTGCGGCTGCATTAGCGGAGCCGGCCCCCAGGCCACCCTGCACCGGCAAGTTCTTCTGGATGTGGATCTCAACCTCGGCAGCGATTCCAAGCTCCTCCAGAGCGCCAGCGACCATCTTCCAGGCAGTATTTTTGCCGTCCGTGGGCACGCCGGGGTGGTTTGAGGTGAGCACAATGCTGGTCTGACTGGCCGGTTTAGCCGAGATTGTGACCAGATCGTGCAGGGCCAGCGTCTGGTAGAGGGTGGTCAGCGCATGGAAGCCGTCCGGACGCGGCGGGCCGATGGCGAGGCCGAGATTGATCTTGCAGTACGAACGGACGCGGGTGGACATGTCACTGACGATTGTAGCGGCGGCGTGGCTGAAATACGGAACGCCGTACATGGGACGGCACTATCTCTCGCGTGCGGCGGCATTTATCCTGAACAGATGCAGCGCAGTATCTCGACGCACGTCTTTCTGCGGCAGCGGCTTCACCCCGGACATCTGGATGCGATGCTGCGCGGCGGCGCGCAGTCCATTGAGCTCTTTGCGGCGCGGCCGCACTTCGACTACGCCGACCGCAATGCGGTGAAGGAGATCGGCACCTGGTTTCGCGCGAACGCCGTGAAGACCACCATGCACCAGCCGCTCTTTACCGATATCGAGTGGAGCCGGCAGACGACGCCGACGGTGAACCTGATCGACGTGGAGAAGTCGCGTCGCATCGACGCCATGGACGAGGTGAAGCGCGCTCTCGAAGTCGCCGAGCAGATCAACGTCGATTCGATGGTGATCCACCTCGGCAACAACGGCGACAGCTGGAGCCCGCGCGAGCTGGAGCATTCGCTGACGGCCATTGAGCATCTGAAGGCCTTCGCGCATCCGCTCGGCGTGAAGCTGCACATCGAGAATCTGCAGAACGACGTGGCCACCCCGGTTAACATTCTTGAAATTCTGAACGTGGGTCATTTTGACTCCGTCGGTGTCTGTTTAGATGTGGGTCATGCGAATCTGAGCGACGAAGGCGTGGAGGGCGCCATCGAGACGCTCGGCGCGCGGGTAAAACAGCTGCATCTGCATGACAATCACGGCGCGAAGGACGGCATCGGCAAAGACGAGCATCTGTGGCCCATGAATCCATCCAAGCCGGGCAGTGTCGACTGGGCGATTGTCGCCAAGGAATTCAGCGCGCTGCCGGTGACGGGAACGCTTGAGATCGCGTATGCGCTGGAAGAGTCGAATGAGAGCGTCAGCACCAAGGCTGCCGCGGCGTTTGCCATGCTGAATCAATAAAGCGCGATAGAGTAGGAACGATGAAAAAACTCAGAGTGGCGGTCCTGTTCGGCGGCAAGAGCGGAGAGCATGAGGTTTCGCTGCTCTCGGCGGCGTCCGTGCTGAACGCGATCGACAGAACGAAGTATGACGTGACGCTGATCGGCATCGGCAAAGACGGCCGCTGGCTGACGGGTGAGAGCGGCAAGGCGCTGCTGGAAGGCCGGCTTGCTCCGCAGAAGGAACTCGGCACGGGCACGGCGCTTGCCGCAAATCCGGCGAGCGCACTGACGGTGGATGTTGTCTTCCCCGTGCTGCACGGGACGTTTGGCGAAGATGGCACGATTCAAGGGCTCTTTGAGCTGGCGGACATCGCGTACGTCGGCTCGGGCGTGCTGGGCTCCGCCGCCGGCATGGACAAGGACACGGCGAAGCGGCTCTTTGCCGCCGCGGGCCTGCCCATCCCGAAGCATGTGACGCTGCTGCGTTCGGAGTGGAAGGCGAATGCGAAGAAGTGCACGGCGCTCATCGAGAAAACTTTGAAGTACCCGGTCTTTGTGAAGCCGGCAAACCTGGGCTCCTCGGTCGGCATCAGCAAGGTGCGCGAACGCAGCGAGCTGACCGCCGCCATGAACCTGGCTGCCGAGTTCGACCGCAAGCTTGTCATCGAAGAAGGCGTGGGCGGCAGGCGCGGACGGGCGCGGGAGCTTGAGGTCGCCGTGATGGGCAACGATGCGCCGGAGGCCAGCGTGGTGGGCGAGATCGTGCCGGGCAAGGAGTTCTACGACTACGAGGACAAGTACCTGAGCGCTGGCTCAGTACCGATTATTCCAGCCAAGCTGACGAAGACGGAGAGTAAGCGTGTTCGCGAGATGGCGCTGGCGGCCTTCAAGGCGTGTGAGTGCGCGGGTCTGGCGCGGGTGGATTTTTTAATGGAACCGTCGCGCAACGGCAAAGCCGGGCGCATCTATCTTAACGAGATCAATACGATGCCCGGCTTCACCGCGATCAGCATGTATCCCAAGCTGTGGACGGCGAGCGGAGTGCCGTACGTAAAGTTGATCGACAAATTGATCGAGCTGGCGCGCGAACGCCACGCGGAGAAGCAGCAGACAAGTTTTAGTAAAGATTAGTTTAAAGATTTTTAGCCGGGACTAGCTTTAAACGGGATTGACTCAGGAGGCAATGATGCCGCTCATGGATGCACCACCCTACGACGAGAAAAAAGAGGAGCGCAAGAAGCATCTGTTGATCGGCGCGCTGGTTGCGGCCGTGCTGCTCATCGTGATCGCGCTGAGCGGCTTCTTCATGGGCCACGGCTGGTTCTTTATGAATGTTCCGGCCGAATATCGTGTGAGCAGATTTCTGAACACAGTGGAGGCTGGAGATTTTCAGAAGGCGTACGGCATCTGGATGAACGACGACAACTGGCAGCAGCATCCGCAGCAGTACGACTACACCTTCGACCGCTTCAAGGAAGACTGGTCGACGAAGAGCGACTACGGCATCGTCCACAGCCACAGCGTAAAGATGTCGCACCGCGACGGCAACAGCATCATCATCGGCGTGCAGATTAACGGCAGTCCGGACCTGTTCTTCCTGCTCTACGAAACGAAGCATGGAACGCTGAGCTACTCGCCGGTGAAGCTGGCGTATTAATGCGGAGATCTCGTTGTTTCGGCACGGTGGTTTTGCGGTGTTGCGATGGTGAGCGCACGGTGAAATGTTCCACGTGGAACTATGTGTCCTTCATGCGGCGGCACGAAAATAAAGTTGGAAATGTTGGCGTAGTTTTTAGAGGTTCGGCGATGGGAATATGTATGCTGTCGCGGGATTGGATGCTCTACGAAACCAAGCATGACACGCTGAGCTACTCGCCGGTGAAGCTGGCGTATTAGCTAGCAACCTCCTAATGACCGACCATACCGGATCTGGGATATGAACTCAGGGAATTTCTTTTCTTTGCAACATGGTGGAATGCTTTGTATCATCCAGCCATGATTAAGCACCAGAGAAAGACATATCTAATCGGTGCAGCATCCGCCCTCATCTATGCGGCATTTATTTTTTCCTTCTACTATCTCGGCAAAATTTTCCCCAACCTGGATCTAACAATAAACGATAGTTTGGTTGGGGGAAGTCTGTCTGTAATGAGCATCGGCTTTCTTGTGTGTGTTCCGTTCGCACTTGGCTGGATATCCATTCGACCACTAGCTGAGAGCCGATCCAACAATTGGGTTACATGGATATTTTTCCCTTGGCTGCCGGTTATTGTTTCGGATTTAGTGTTGCTTCTGCTGTGCTGGGAAGGCGCGATATGTATCCTCTACGCCCTGCCAATAACTTTTTTCTTTGCAAGCGTGGGTGGAATATCCGCAGGCCTCTACAGTCGGCGGCTCCGAAATAAGCGGGCCACAACAATATGTCTCGTAATGCTCCCGCTTATTGTCACGCTTACGGAATCACGGTTATCGGCACCCCAAGATATACGCTCTGTGGAAACCAGCATAGTTATTCATGCACCGGTCTCGACAATCTGGCAGAACATTAAAAGCGTTCGCGCAATCTCTCCTGCTGAGTTGCGACCAACTTGGACACATCGTATCGGATTTCCTAGGCCAATTGAGGCAACATTGGACCGTGATGGTATCGGCGGCGTTCGCAAAGCCAGCTTTGAGGGCGGCGTCTTGTTCACCGAAACAATTACTGACTGGCAACCTGATAAAACTATTGCCTTTTCAATCAAAGCCGACACAAACGAAATACCACCGTCTACCCTTGATGAACACGTCACAGTCGGCGGAAAGTATTTCGATGTCCTTAATGGCCGTTACACAATTGAACCGCGCACTGACAGCAGCGTGGTTTTGCACCTCGTAAGCAATGAGCGCATTTCAACTGACTTCAATTGGTATGCCGGCTTGTGGACAGATGCCTCGATGCGCAGTCTTCAACAGAGCATTCTCGAAGTAATTCAGCATCGCTGTGAGTCCGGCCATCCGACCATCCCACCCGATTAACGGCAATCCGGAAGTTACTCCGCGCCAGCCAATGCGGCGAGAGTTTTCTCTAAACTTGCTGCGTCTTCCACGTTGAGGCACGTCTGTGCGCGTTCTGGTTGATCTTTACAGATCTGGCGCATCAGGCCGCAGAGAACCTTCCCCGGACCCACTTCGATATAGTGCGTGACGCCCTGCGCGATGAGCAGCTGCATGCACTCTACCCAGCGGACGGCGCCGGTGACCTGGCGAATGAGCGCGTCGCGCGCTGCATCGGCATTCTGCACGAGAACGGCATCCACGTTGACAGCGACGGGGATCTTCGGCGCGTTGAAGCTGAGCGCGTGCAAGTCCAGCGCAAGTCTGTCTTGCGCTTTTTGCATTAACGCGCAGTGGAAGGGCGCGCTGACGGACAGCATGACGGTCTTACGGGCGCCGGCCTCTTTGCAGAGCTCGGCGGCGCGTTCGACACCGGCGACGGTGCCTGAGATGACGGTCTGATCGGGCGAGTTGAGGTTCGCGGCGGAGACGACTCCGCCGGTCTCCCGCGCGGCCTGCGCACATAACGCGGCGATCTTGTCGGCGGGCAGCGAGAGGATGGCGGCCATCGCGCCCTGTCCCGCGGGAACGGCCTCCTGCATGTAGCGGCCGCGGTTACGCACGGTCTTGACCGCGTCGCTAAAGGAGAGCGTGCCGGCGGCGACGTGCGCGGAGTATTCGCCCAGTGAGTGCCCGGCCGCGAAGGCGGCGGTGATTCCGTGCCCGACCAGAACGCGCGATGCGGCGACAGAGACGGTGAGGATCGCGGGCTGTGTGTGCTCGGTGAGCTTGAGCTGATCTTCCGGGCCTTCGAAGCAGAGCTGCGAGAGCGGGAAACCCAGCGCAGCGTCAGCCTCTTCAAAGACGGCGCGGGCAGCGGGAAATTTTTCGCTGAGTTCGCGGCCCATGCCGACGGTCTGCGAGCCCTGACCGGGAAAGAGGAGTGCGATTTTCTTGGACATGCGGTGATCCTTGAACTTGGTGGCAACAGTAAAAGCAGATTCTTCCCCTTCGCAAGCTCAGGGTCAGAATGACAAAGCAAAAACAGAAGCAGATTCCTCCGCTGCGCTACGGAATGACAATAATTGATTAAGCGGAATTAGTTTAGCGGCGCGTTGTGGTCCGCGGCAAGATTAGCTTCGTTCCGCAGGCGCTTGGCGGCGATGGTTGCGAGCTGCTCTTCGATCTGCGTGTTGATATCTGCTTGCGCGAACTCTGCTGCCACGCGGATGCCGTTCATGATCGCGCGCTCGTTGGACGACCCATGGCCGACGATGCAGACGCCGCGCACGCCGAGCAGGGGCGCGCCACCGTACTCGGAATAATCGAGCCGCTTCTTGAAGTCGTTGAATGCCTGCCTGGAGAGCATGGCGCCGACCTTCGCCGTGACCGTGGAGGTGAGCGACTCGCGCAGCAGCTCGCGCACCAGCTTCGCCAGACCCTCCGATGTCTTAAGCGCCACGTTGCCGACAAAGCCGTCACATACGACTACCTGTGTAGTCCCATTGAAGAGATCGCGGCCTTCGACGTTGCCGACAAAGGTGACGCCGATGTCCTTGAAGAGCGGGAAGGTCTCGTGCGTGAGCGCATTGCCCTTGGTCTCTTCTTCGCCGATGGAGAGCAGGCCGAGGCGCGGCTTGGATATCCTGAGCACGCTGCTCGCGTACATGTTGCCCATCACGGCGAACTGCTGCAGGTTTTGCGCGTTGCAATCCACGTTCGCGCCGACGTCCAGCAGTATGCACGGCGTACCGGTGACGGTGGGTAGCACGGCGGCGAGCGCGGGGCGATCGACACCGCTCAGCGCGCCGAGCACCATCTTGGCCGTGGCCATGGCCGCGCCGGTGTTGCCGGCGGAGAAGAATCCTGCGGCCTTCTTCTCGCGCACCAGCTTCAGGCCGACACGCATCGACGAGTCGCGCTTGGTGCGGACAGAGGCGGCGGCCTTGTCGTCCATGCTGATCCACTCGCTGGCGTGGACGATCTCAATAGGAGCTTCTTCACCGTTCAGCGCAGTGTCGAGCGCGGGACGCAGAACATCCTCCGGGCCGGTGAGAAGAACGCGGACAGAGAGAAGTTTGCAGGCGAGGATCGCGCCTGCAATCTCGGGAGCGGGAGACTTGTCCGAGCCCATGGCATCGAGAACGATGGCGATGCGCTCGGGGCTGGCGATAGGCGCACTGGTGGAGGGCTGCACCCCGAGCTGTGCACTGAGTTGAGGACCCAGCTCAGCAAGACGCGAGCGAACCGTTTTATGCTTGGTGCCCGTACGTTGGTTCATGAGCGCCCGGCGATAGAGCTAGTTGGTTTCTTTGACTGCGAGAACGTCGCGACCCTTGTACGTACCGCACTTGCGGCAGGCGCGATGCGGCAGCTTGCGCTCGTGGCAGTTCGGGCACTCGGAGGTGCCGGTGGGGGTCAGGAAGTCGTGGGAGCGGCGCTTTGCGGTGCGCTGCTTGGAGTGGCGCCGTTTCGGATTAGGCATTGCAGTTTCCTCTCAATAGTGACCGCTAAAAAGCACCGTCAACGAAACAAACGACGGAAGGCAAAGCGGTCCACTTTACTTTTTTATCCTGTCGGCCAGGTCCGCGAGCGCATTCCAGCGGCTATCCGCTGGAGCAGCATCGCAGGAGCAGGCCTCCTGATTCAGATTCTGGCCGCAGCGCGGGCAAAGTCCTTTGCAGTCCGGCTTACAGAGAACGCGATCCGGGAGGGACAAAAGCACCTGCTCCCGCAGCACATCTTCCAGCAACAGACCACTCTTTTCATAATACCCGATTTCGGTGTCATCCGGCGTAATAGCGCGCTCCCCGGTCACTGCATCGGCATCCACGGGGCGGAAGATGAGGTCAAACTGCTGATTCAGGGGCTGCTGGACGGGCTCGACGCAGCGGGCGCAGGGGGTCTCGAATGTGCCGATATACCCGGCGCGGAGGCGAATGTCATAGACGACCTCGCGGGGGCCGCGGTGCTCGGTGATGAGGTCGGCCTCGCCTTTGACCGGCAGCGGGCCGATCTGGTCGACAATCTCACCGAAATCGATCACTCCGGGGGGGAAGGTCTGGTCGATCTGGAGGGATTCGTCGAGAAGCTGGGTGGGGGTGATCAGCATGGCTTTCTAACCTATTTTCCCATGAATGCGGTCTGCAAAGAAGCGGATAGCTGCAATCCCCTTTGCTCCGGCTTCCAGACAGCTCTGGGCGTTCGATTCCGTCACGCCGCCGAGTGCGAGGACAGGAGTGTCGCCGGCCGCATTGCAGGCAGAGCGTAGGGCTTCGAGACCGGCGGCGGGCGTGACTTCAGCTCCAGCCAGCGTTTTACCGAAGACGGGGCCGAAGAGGATGAGGTCTGCCTGCTCGCGGTGGGCGCGGACGACCTGCTCCAGCGTGTGGCAGGAGATACTGACGACCGGCATTAGCCGCCCGGCCTGGGCAAAGAGCGTGCGGACCTGCGCTGGCGTGAGCCGACCGGGGGCCGCAGTCAGATGCACGCCATCCGCACCGGCGGCGAGGGCAACATCGGCGCGGGAGTTGAGGAGCAGCTTCGTCCTGCTCTTCAGGCCCTCATTCTTCAAGCTATGGATGACGGCGGTTATCGCACAGGCAATCTGCTCCATTTCGCCGTCTGAAAGGTCTTTCTCGCGTAGCTGGATGTAGTCAATCTGCTGCTCCGCCCACTGCCTGGCGAGAGCAAAGAGGCTAATGCGCCGTTCAGCCTCTGCATTCGCATTTTGAGGCGGAAGCTGGCTGCGGTCGGTGATGGCATAGCGGATCATTCTGTAACAGTCTAGAG
This sequence comes from Acidobacteriaceae bacterium, assembly GCA_035570215.1. Lineage (GTDB taxonomy): Bacteria > Acidobacteriota > Terriglobia > Terriglobales > Acidobacteriaceae > JARLFX01. Next base: position 15,121 of record DATMLK010000104.1, on the reverse strand, counting down.
GGCGTGCGCGGGGATTCCGCTGTGTTAGTTTTTAGGCAGTACATGCTTCTGCGGCGGCCCTGGAGGGTTGCTGTACCCCTATTTGTGTTTGACGCACGTGATTCGGTGAAACGCCTGCATGAGTAGTGTCTACGACCTTATCGTCATCGGTTCCGGCCCGGCGGGCCAGCGGGCGGCCATCTATGCCGCCAAGATGGGCAAGAAGGTAGCGCTGGTGGAGATGCGCGAGGTGGTGGGCGGCGCCTGTATCAACACCGGCACCATCCCCTCCAAGACCATGCGCGAGGCCGTGCTGCACCTCTCCGGCTACAACTACAAGTCCATCTACGGCATGAACTATCGCGTGAAGGAACGCATCACGATGGCGGACCTCGCCTTCCGCGTGCAGCACGTGATCAAGACCGAGATCGATGTGACCAACGCGCAGCTCTCGCGCAATAACATCGAGATGCTGGTCGGCGTGGCCAGCTTCGACGATCCGACACACATCCGCGTGACCAACTCCAAGGGCGCGAATATCTACGAAGCCACGAACATTCTCATCGCGACGGGCACCAAACCCGCGAGCTCGCCTAAAGTCCCGCTGAACGGGCACAGCATCATCAACTCCGACATGATCATGGACCTGGGCACGCTGCCGAAGACGCTGATCGTGGTGGGCGGCGGCGTCATCGGCGTGGAGTACACCTGCATGTTCTCCGCGCTGGGCGTGCGCGTAACGCTGATCGAGCGGCGGCCGAAGCTGCTGGAGTTTGCCGACCAGGAGATCGTGGAGGCGTTGAGCTATCACCTGCGCGACTCCCGCGTGACCATGCGCCTGAACGAAGAGGTGGAGTCGGTCGAAGAGATGCCGGACGGTACCGTGGTGGCCAACCTCGAGAGCAAGAAGAAGGTCTCCGGCGATGCCCTGCTCTACGCCGTCGGCCGCCAGGGCAATGTGGATGATCTGAACCTGAAGAACGCAGGCATCGAGTCCGACGCGCGCGGCCGCATCATGGTGGACAAAGACTTCCGCACCAAGACACCGAATATCTTCGCGGTCGGCGACGTCATCGGCTTCCCCAGCCTCGCCTCGGTTTCGATGGAGCAGGGACGCATCGCCGCGGCACGTGCCTTCGGCGACATGGAGATGACCTCGAACCCGAGCTTCTACCCTTACGGCATCTACACCATTCCGGAGATCTCGTTCATCGGCAAGACCGAGGAGCAGCTGACCGAAGAGGACGCGCCGTACGAGGTGGGCGTGGCCTACTATCGCGAGATCGCGCGCGGGCAGATCCGCGGCGACACGACCGGCCGGCTCAAACTGATCTTCCATCGCGATACCCATGCGATCCTGGGCGTGCACATCATCGGCGAAGGCGCCAGCGAACTGGTGCACATCGGGCAGGCGGTGATGGCGCTGGGCGGCAAGCTGGAGTACTTCGTGGACACCGTCTTCAACTACCCCACGCTGGCCGAGTGTTACAAGGCGGCCGCGTTCAATGGCTTGAACAGGTTGAGTAAGTTCTAGTAGTGTTCTCGACGAAGATCGGAAATGGCACAAGTTGCATCCAAAGAACTGCCCGGATGCAGTGACGGCGGCGAGATCGGCAGTGAGGCAACCATGAGCACAGCAGCGGCACAGACCACAAAGACAATCGGCGTAACGATGTCCGGCCGCGTGGTGGCGGGCCTGATCGTGGACCACAAGCTCTCCGGCCCGCTGCACTACTTCCCCGAAGACCCCGACGATGACGCGATCGTGGAGCTGCCGTCCGATGGCGTGGTGGAAAAGATCTGCGAGCAGATACTCGCCGCGGCGCAGGACTCAAAGGACATCGGCGCAGTCGGTGTCGCCCTGCCCGGACTTATCCGCCAGGGTGTGGTGGAAGAGGCTCCGAACCTTCCGCAGCTGAAGGGTACGCGCATGCAGGAGCTGCTCACGCAGCAGCTGAAGAACCACGGCTTGAACCCGAAGGTCGTGATCATGAATGACGCAGATGCCGTTGCCAGCGGCTTGGCTGCGACGCGCGGCCAGCTCGATAAGCTTACCCGCGTATGGACGCTGGGCATCGGCATCGGCTACGGGCGCTATCCGCTCGTCGAAGGTGTCTGGGAGGGCGGCCACAGCGTGGTCACGCTGGAAGAGAAGGAGAACTTCTGCGGCTGCGGCGGGCGCGGGCATCTGGAAGGCATCATGGGCCACCGCGCCATGCGGCTGCGCTTTCTGGATATGGAACCAGACGAGGTCTTTGAAGCCGCCAAGCGCGGCGACCCGCGCTGCCTGGAGTTCAAAAAGCTGTGGCACAAGGCGCTGGCCGCGGCGACGGCGACGACCTTCCACATGGCCGGGCCGAGCAAGGTCTACCTGACCGGGCTGAACGTTCACTTTGTCGATCTGCCGATGCTGAAGGACTACGTACGCCAGATGGTGACGATGAGTCCGCTGCAGAGCTACTCGCTGGAGATTATTGCGGCCGATGAAAAAATGGCCGAGATCGCCGTGATCGGCGCAGGCGTGACGGCAGAGGTTTCTTCTTAGACGCGCTATCGCGCGTGAGCTCGTATTGCCGCAGACGTAAAAGCAGATTCCGGCGTTCATCACCCCACCGATCAAAGATCGGCCGGGACCCCGATTCGCTGGAATGACAAACAAAAATTAGAGCTTGGTTCGCTGCAATTAGTAGCTGCGCTGATACGTCCGCGTCATGCGATCATGCCAGCCGAGGCGGTCGTCGTCAAACCATCCCCAGATCAGGCCGAGTCCCATCGGGCAGGTCGCCAGCACGGTGGCCCCGATGCGGCGGCGCAGCTCCTTGCGGGTCGGGTTCTCGTCGCCGAAGGTGCAGAGCGCGATGCGCGCCATGCGCATGCCGGGGGTGTACTCGTTCAGCGTGAAGAAGAGTATCTGGTAGACAAGCTTGAGCGCAAAGAAGACGGCGATGCCGGCCACGATGGCGGTCTTCTTCTCGGGCATCGCACCGGCGTGCCGGGCGATCGCGAGAAAGACCCCGGCAAAGAGAGCGGTGGCGGCGGCGGCAAGCGCGGTATCGGCCGTGAAGGCAGCCACGCGTGAGCGCAGGGCTGCCGTCTGGATGGGTGTGGCGTGGGTGCCAGGCATCTGCGGATGCTCGACGGCATGGGACGGGACGGCGGCGTCCAGCCGGATGGAGGACCACTCCGTGACGGCAGTGGGCGGCGCAGGCTGCGGCGAGAGCGAGAGGGAATCGACCTCAAAGATGCGGAGCTGCGCGTTGAGGTCCGCCTCCTCGCGCAGCGGGCCTTCCGCGAGCCGCGGGCGCGCCTTGCGCGGGGCCACCAGAACGCGCGGGAACTGGATCAGGTTGGCGGGCAGCGGCGTGGGTTCTACCGGCTCATACGGCTCAAATGCGAAGATCTCCGCGGCCTCAGGCTCCGGCATGGGCAGAAAGTCGGTGGAGGAGCCTATCTGCGTCTCGGTGAAGTGCCTGACCATGATGGCCACAGCGTCCGGGATGGCCACGGCTTCTGGAATAGCCACGGCAGGCTCATGAGCTTCTTCGGAAGCCTGCACCAGCTCCGCATCGACGGGGTCTGGTTCCTCTGCAGTGGAAGATGCGGCGTTCCACTGGGCGATATCGCGGAGCAGCTCCTGCTGCGCGGCGGCGATGGCTTCGGCGTTGCGCGCGGCGATCTCGGCGGCAGCTTCGGCGCGGCGCAGGGCGGCTTCGGCTTCGGCGGCGAGAAAGTCACGATAGCTCTGGGCCTGGGCATAGCGTGCAGCCACAGCGGCAGCAACGCCTGCAGCCTTGCCGGTGACGGCTTTGGGCTGGGGAACGGGCGCACTCTGCCGGGGCCCGCTATGCGTGCCATGCGTTCCACGGCGTTCGCGGTGGGCGGCCAGGCGGGCGGCAACCTGCTCACGAAGCGGGCTCTCAGGCCCGTTGGACGCGCCGGTAAGTGCTTCTGCTGGTTCAAAGTTAAGGTGCGGTGAGGGCTGGGTGCTCAAATCCGGACTCGCTCTTCGTGAAAATCGTTTAGCCTCAAAGAGTGAAGCAAGGCAGGGCCAATACGCCAGCCGGAGTGCAGGGTCGGCTGAAAAGACGCGGAGCTCGTGAGCGCCGGAGGCGGAATCTTCTGGCGGCTTTGTTGCCAAAATCGCTGTTTGGTGCGAAGAATCATGCCTACATCTCCTTGTGTATCACGGGCATACTGCTGTGTCAGCAACTGATGCATGCGCAGGTGTTATCGCCTGAGGCACACGGTGTTACATACTTTGATTCTGCGAACACGCAGGACCTTCCCGAGGCTCCTGTTCCCAGCGGCATCGTCTATCCCACGGCTGAACCAGTGGAGCCCGAAGCGACGGACGATACGGTGAACATCGTCTCCGACACGCAGACGAAGACCGGCACACTCTATACCGTCGCGGGCAATGCCGTGCTGACGTACAAGAACTACGTGCTGCACGCGGACAAGATCACCTACGATGCAGCCACCGGGCATACGACGGCAGAGGGACATCTCGAGCTGACGGGCGGCGCGGACAACGAAGACATCCACGCCAGTCACGGCGAATTGAATATGCAGACGGAGACCGGAGACTTCCATGACGTGGTGGGTTCGGCCGGCGTAAAAGAGGCAAGCAGCAGGTTGGCCTCCACCACGGCGAATTCGTTTCTCTTCTACGGTCGCGAGGTGGTGAAGCTTGGGCCGGAGCACTATGAGGTCTACGGGGGCAGCATCACGTCTTGCGGTCTGCCGCACCCGGATTGGCAGATCTCGGCGACGAAGATGACGATCGAGGATGACAAGGCACACGCTGCCAACAGCCTCTTCCGTCTGCGCGGCGTTCCGCTCTTCTATATGCCGTACATGACGCATCCGGTGGATGCGACCGGCAGACAGAGTGGATTTTTAATTCCGGTGCTGGGCGAGTCTTCGACGAAGGGCTTGATCATCGGCGAAGAGTTTTACCTGGTCATCAACCGCAGCGCCGACATGAAGGTGGGTGTGCAGTACTACTCCCGCCGCGGCTGGGCGCAGAGCGCGGAGTTCCACTATCGCGGGTTCGATAATAATTTTCTTACAGCAACGTATAACGGCCTGCTGGACCGCGGCCTGCAGCAGTCGGGTGCGCCACCCATCAACCAGGGCGGCGAGGATGTAACGCTCGACACGCGCCGCGACTTCGGCGATAACACACGCGCCATTGCGGATGTGGAGTACCTGAGCAGCTATGTCTACCGCGAAGCGTTCACGGAGAACTTCAACCAGGCGGTCTCTTCGGATGTGAAGTCCATCCTCTTCGTAACGCACGCATGGAACGGCGTGGCGGTCAACGCGATGGCGGATCGCTACCAGAGCTTTGAGAGCACCACCGCCGGCAATGAGATCCGCAACTTCCATGCGCCGGAGGTTGAGTTCGACGCCGCCGAGCACAGGATTGGGCACAGCGGCTTTCTCTGGAAGGCAAGCAGCTCCGCCGCACTGCTGCGTCGCGTGGAGGGTCAGCCTGATCCGATCATCGTCAATCAACTGGATACATTCCGCACCAACGGCGTGGTGAGCCGCATCGACTTCCATCCGGAGCTGAGCTACCCGATGCACCTTGGTGGATGGACGTTCGAGCCGCACGGTGGAGTGCGCGAGACGTACTACTCGCAGAGCCAGCTACCGGCCGTGGGCTCCGATGGCCTGCCAGTTGAGGCCGGCACGGGATTGAATCGCAGCGATATCGAAGCCGGTATGGAGATCCACTTGCCGGTGATCGAGCGCGACTTCAGCACGCCGTGGGTCGAGTCGCTCCTGAAGCGCGATCTGCGCCACACGATCGAGCCGAGCATTGAATACCGCTATGTGAGCGGCATCGACAACTTTTTGAACGTACTGCGCTTCGACGCGACCGACATTGCGAGCAACACGAACGAACTGGAGTATGGGCTGACGCAGCGGCTCTTTCTGCGCGCACTGAAGATGCATGCCTGCGGCAAGGATGAGACGCCGGATCCGGGCGCGACCGAGTGCGGCGGCGGCACCAGCGAGTGGATCAACTGGCGCATCGCTCAGAAGTACTTCTTCGATCCAACCTTCGGCAACGCCGCGGTGGCCGGCGAACGCAATATATTCGAGTCGACGCTGGACTTCTCCGGCGTCGCCTTTGTGACCGGGCCGCGCTATGTGTCGCCGGTGATATCACGCATCCGCATGCGCACCACGCAACACCTGGATATGGAGTGGGACCTGGACTACGACCCCACGGGCGGACGTATTGCGGCAAGCAATGTCTATACCGACCTGCATGAGGGCAACTGGTTCGGCGGTATAAGCCATGCGCGGCTGGATGCTCCGGGCGAGATCGACTCGCAGCCGGTATCGAACTTCAACCAGTTCCGCTTTCTGGTCGGCTATGGACGTCCGGAGAAGACCGGACTGAGCGCGGCGACCAGCGCCGGCCTGGACCTGCTGGGCGGGCAGTTACAGTACGCAACGGTCCAGGCCTCCTACAACTGGAACTGCTGCGGTCTGAACATCGAATACAACAAGTTTGACCTGGGTACGGTGCGCAACGAGAACGACTACCGCTTCAACTTCACGCTGGCGGGCGTGGGCACGGCCGGAAATCTGCGACGCGCGGCAGAGATCTTTTAGACCAGTAGCAGCAAGCCCAAAGCCCACGGTGAGAGCCCTGCAGGAGCCTGGGCATCGTGCGATAATGGGCTGTGCGCTTCTCCCTTCTAAACCGCTCTTTTAGCGGGCTTTTGATGTGTCTTGCGGCGGTTGGCGGCCTCGGCTGCCGCGCACAGACTCCGCCAGCCGGCAAACCCCTGACAGAGGTCCAGCTCGACCGGCGTATTGAGGTCATCGTGCGCGCGCAGTTCAATCTGCCGCCAGACGTGATCGTCCACATTGAGCGATCAGACAAGCGCGACCTGCCCGGCTTTCACATCGTCACCATTACGCTGACGCAGGGCACCACGACCAGCGAGGCCTTTCCCTTCGAGCTGTCGGACGATGGCTTGGTCTTTGCCCACATGGAGCGGTACGACCTGACCAAGGATCCCAGCGACGCCGTGCCGACCACTGGCCGGCCGGTGCGCGGACCGGCAGATGCGCCGGTGACCATCGTGGTCTTCGACGATCTGGAGTGCCCCTACTGCTCCCAGATGTACCATCAGCTCTTTCCGGACGCCACGGAGCGCTATAAAGACAAAATCCGCATCATCTACAGGGACTTTCCCCTGCAGCCGATCCATCCCTGGGCGATGCATGCGGCCGTGGATGCGAACTGCCTGTTGGCTCAGAGCGTGCCTGGGTACTGGGACTACGTAGACTATGCGCATACGCATGGAGCAGACATTACCGGGGACAACAAGCCGGAGACCGCCTTCGCCGCGCTGGATAAGCGGGCAACTGACGAAGGAACCCTGCAAAAGGTAAACTTGGATGTGTTGAAGGCGTGCGTGGCCAAGCAGGATGCGACGGCCGTTCTAGCCTCCATCGACCAGGGCCATGCAATGAAGGTAGAACCGACACCGACGCTCTTTATCAACGGCGAAAAGCTGGAGGGCGCGGTACCGGAAGATCAACTCTGGCAGGTAATTGACCGTGCGCTGGTGGCACAAGGCATAGCACCACCGCCATCACCACCACCGGCGAAGTAGCAGGAAGAGGTATCACATGCGCAATCAGCGCAATCGAAGATCGATCGTGACGGGAACGGCGCTGCTGGCAGCGGCCGTTTGCCTTCCCCTGATGACGGGCTGCAAGCGCGCGCCCAATGCCGATGTAGTGGCGACGGTGAATGGCCATCCGCTGATGCGGGCCGACCTGGAGAAGTACTACCAGAACTCGCTCGGAGACGCGCAGCAGCAGCCTTCGCCGGAGCAGGCGGACAATCTGCGGCTGAATATTCTGCATCAACTGATCGACGATGAGATCATGCAGCAGCGCGCCGCCAAGCTGGGGCTGCAGGCGACCGATGAGGAAGTGGATGCGAAGCTGGCTGAGCTGAAAGCTCCGTATACGGAGGAGGAGTTCGACGAGCGGCTGAAGGCGAAGAACATCACCATCGACGACCTGAAGCATGACCTGCGCCGTACGCTCACCAGCGACAAGGTGCTGAACAAGGAGATCAACTCCAAGATCAACATCACCGACGCGGACATCACTAACTACTACGCCGATCACAAGTCTGAGTTCAACCTGGTGGAGACCGAGTATCACCTGGCGCAGATCGTGGTCACCTCCCAGGCCGCGGAAGATGCCGGCAATCTGCAGAACAGCAAGGCGACCAATGACGCCGACGCGAAGAAGAAGATACAGGCACTGCACAACCGGCTGGAGAGCGGCGAGGACTTCGGCGCGCTGGCGATGAATTTCTCCGAGGATTCGCAGACGGCGAGTAACGGCGGCGACATGGGCTTTATCGGCGAGTCGCAGCTGCAAAGGGACCCGAACGTCTACAACAGCATTCTGAAATTGAAAGCAGGCGATATCTCGGAGATCCAGCCGATATTCGATCCGCAGACGAATAAAGTGATGGGCTATGCCATCTTCAAGCTCATCTCACGCGAGCCCGCGGGGCAGCGCGACCTGGACGATCCGCGGGTGCAGGCGGCGATCCGGCAGGAGCTGCGCGACGGACGTTCGCAGCTGCTGAAGAACGCGTACTTTGAGATGCTGCGCGATCAGGCGCGAGTAGAGAACTTCCTCGCGGAGGATATCTTCAAGAACGACGCGCACTAACTAAAGGCTTGCTTCCGTAGAAGGCCCGCTTGACGGCGGGTCTTTTGCTTTTAACACATTTTTGCGCGGAGGCTAATCGATCACGGCGAGCACCTGACCAGCCTGCACGGTATCACCCACGGCCACCGCGATGCGGACAACGCGGCCGGTCTTCGGCGACTTCATCTCGTTCTGCATCTTCATCGCTTCAATCACCAGGATCCCCTGCTGCGCCTCCACTACATCGCCCGCGGATGCGAGGATGCGGACAACGCGGCCGGGCATCGGCGCTTTGATCGGCCTGGGGCCGCCAGCATCGGCCGCGGCGCCACGGCGCGAGCGCAGCGAGCGCGGGTCATCGAGCGCGTAGACGAAGCGCTTGCCGTCGAGCAGTACGGCACGGCCGGCCGGACCTTCATCGAGAATGCAGCGGTAGGCGTGACCGTTGATCACGAGCGAGAGTACGCCGGGTTCGAGCAGATGCACATCGATCTGCTTCAGTTCCCCATCGATGCTGCAGTGCACTGGGCCGGAGAGATCGGCCGGAAGCTCAATGCGGCGGGTACGGCCGTTCATTTGAATATGGAGTATCACTCGCGCAGTGACTCCTTCCGCGCCGCGGTCTTCCATTCGCTGCCATATGCGGATACGACGGATGTAGAGGTTGCGGGTGCGGCAGCAGCCTCAAAGAGCGCGGCCGCGAGCGCGGCGATGGGTACTGCCTCTGCGCCGGCTTCGGTGGCCTGTGGCTTCGCGAGCAGGCGATCGAGATAGCCGGTGTCGATCTTCGCCGAGCGGAAGTCCGGGTCAGTGAGGATGCGGCGGAAGAAGTTGATGTTGGTTGCGATGCCGCCGATGACATACTCCTCCAGCGCGCACAGCATGCGATCGATAGCCATCTCGCGTGTGGGGGCATATGCGATGAGCTTGGAGAGCATGGGGTCGTAGTCGAGCGGGACGCGCCAGCCCTCATACACGGCGCAATCTTCGCGCAGGCCGGGGCCGCCGGGCTGAATGAGCTTGGTGATCAGGCCGGGCGACGGGAAGAAGTTGTTGTCCGGGTCTTCGGCGTAGATGCGGCATTCGATGGCGTGGCCGCGGAGATGAACATCCTTCTGCGCGATGGGCAGCGGTCTGCCTTCGGCGATGGCCAGTTGCAGATGCACAAGGTCAAGGCCGGTGATGAGTTCAGTGACGGGATGCTCGACCTGCAGACGGGTGTTCATCTCGAGGAAGTAGAAGTTCTCTTCCGCGTCGAGGAGAAACTCGATGGTGCCGGCGTTGGTGTAGCCTGCGCCGAGCGCGAGCTTGACCGCAGCCTCACCCATGCGGCGGCGAAGCTCTTCGCCGACGACGGCGGAGGGCGCCTCCTCAATGACCTTCTGGTGGCGGCGCTGCACGGAGCACTCGCGTTCGCCGAGGTAGAGACAGTGGCCATGATGGTCGGCGATGAGCTGTATCTCGATGTGGCGCGGCTGGAGAATTAATTTTTCGAGATAGATCTCGCCGGAGCCGAAGGCGCGCTCGGCCTCACTGCTGGCGCTGGTGTAGGCCTCGGCAAGCTCGGAGTCCGCGGTAACGGCGCGCATACCCTTGCCGCCACCGCCGGCAGCTGCCTTCAGCATGACGGGATAGCCGATCTGGCGGGCGACGGTGTGCGCCTCTTCGATGGAGGCAAGGCCTTTTACCGAGCCCGGTACGCGCGGCATGCCGGCGGCATCGGCAGCCTGACGAGCCATGGTCTTTGAACCGAGCTTGCGCATGGCCGAAGCCGGTGGGCCGATAAAGATGACGCCTGCCTTCTCGCAGGCCTCGGCAAAGTCTGCGTTCTCGGAGAGAAAGCCGTAACCGGGGTGAATGGCGTCTGTGCCGGTCTTGCGGGCGATCTCGAGGATGAGGCCGCCGCGCAGGTAAGACTCGCGCGCGGGCGCGGGGCCGAGGCGGTAGGCCTCATCGGCGTGCAGAACATGCAGAGCGGCGCGGTCCGCGTCAGAGTAGACAGCGACGGTGGCAATCCCCTTCTCGCGGCAGGCGCGGAGGATGCGCAGGGCGATCTCCCCACGATTGGCGATCAGCACCTTGCGGATGGGGCGTACCTTGACTGCGGATTGAGTGGACTTTATCGGCACAGGGGGCAAAATGCGATTCTATCCGATGCGGCGAAGGTAGCAGCTCAAGAAGAAAAGGTCTCCCGCGCGGGAGACCTTTCCTGAAATGCAAAATGAGCCGTGGTTACTGCGAAGGCATCTCCACGCCAGCCGGAGCAGCGTTGTTGAGCTTTTCTTCATTCGCCTTGCGCGCGCCCATGGCACGGGTCACCCAATCCTGAGCGGAGGCGACATCGGCCTTGCGGGCTGCGTCATCGCCACACTCAAGATCGGCTTTACGGCGATACATAAGGTTGATGTAGGACATGGCGTCCTCATAGTTGGGACGGATGTTCACGGCCTGCAGAAGATACTGGAGCCCTTCGTTGACGAGCGCACCATTCGCCGTCTGAAGCTTGGCGCAGGTTGCCTTGTCCTTCTTGGCATTGCCTTCGCCATCGTCCTTGATGCCGGCGTCGGCGAGGGTCTTGACGGCGTTCTGGTAAGCCTGCGTCCAGTCGATGACGCCGATGGTGTAGTTTGCCTCGGCATCCTTGGGATCGACGGCGATGACCTTCTGCTGATACTGCTTGGCTACATCGAAGTTCTTGATGTTGAAATTGATAGCGGCGATCTGCTTGAGCGAGGTAGTGTCATTCGGGTCATTCTGCAGCACGGCCTGAAAGTTCTGGATGGCAGACTGCGCGACCTGCAGATTGTCCGGTGTATCAACGTTGGGAACCACCTGCTGCGCATAGGCTGTGGCGAGATAGAGACGCGCCATCGGATAGTTAGGATCCAGATCAATGGAGTTCTGGAAGTGGTCGATCGCCTCTTCATACTGCGCGCTCTTGTAGGCCTGCACGCCTTTATTCAACTGGTCGCGAGCCTCAAGCTTTTTGCAGCCGCTAGAACTCAACAGGGCGAAGGCTGCTACAGCCAGGACGGGGATACGGGCGTTCCATTTCATGTGCTTCAAGTCTCCTAAGGTTGCCGCAGGCGGGACTGCCGTAGTTGAAACTATGGGCATTGCAGCCTTTCTGAACTTAAATCCGTGCCGGCAACCAAAACCTTCGCGAATTCCAATCTAACTAAACGTGCCGCCCGATGTCTAATCCGGCGGCACCAAACAACCAAAAGCGGGCCAATTTGCAGACTACTGGCCGGCTTCAATCTTCGGTGTGATCAGGCCAATGTTGTCGACGCCTGCCTGATGCCCCATGTCAATAACATCGGCGACATAGCCGTAATCGATGGCGGGATCACCCTTGATGAAGAAGACCTTGTTGGCGCGGATAGCGAAGATCTCCGCCAGCTTGGGCTCGAGAGCATCGTGGGCGAAGTCATCGTCATTAATCTTATAGGCCGGAGTGGTACCGGGCCGGTTCAAAATCTGGACCACGATGGTGTCGTCCGGCGGCGGAGCGGTGTCCGGATTCTTCGGCGGCTGGGGCACAAGGGCGTTCAGACCCTTGGGCGACACCGGCGTGATCGCCATGAAGGTGATCAGCAGCACCAGCAAAATGTCGATCATCGGTGTGACGTTGATGTCAGAGTTGAGACCACCTGTACTGCCGCCGCCCATTCCCATGATGCAATCTCCTTGAAGCTAAATCTTGAAAAACCAAATGCTGGCTAAATCCGAAAACTGAAAACCATTTGTTGCAAAGATCTTTACTGCTTCTTGTCCGACAGCAGGCCGAGCTGCTCCACGCCGGCGGTGCGGATGGCGTCAATTGCATCCATCACCCTGCCGTAGGGCGCGCGCGCATCGGCACGCATATAAACTTCCTTGCTCGTCTTGTTGGCGAGCTTGTCCGTGATCTGGGGGCCGATGTCATCGAGCGAGATCTGCTCGGCGCCGAGATAGGTGTGACCGTCGCGGGTGACAGCGACGACGATGGCATCTTCCTTGTCGGCATCAGGCATCACTTCCGGCGTGAGGGTCTGCGGAAGGGTGACGGCGACCTTGTTCTGCACCATCGGGGTGATGACCATGAAGATGATCAAAAGCACCAGCATCACGTCCACCATGGGTGTCACGTTGATGTTGGAGTTGACCTTGCCGCCTTCATTGCGTGTCGCGAGTGCCATAATCTGACTCCGTTAGTCGATCTGCGCGCTTCTTTCAAGAAGCTGCACGTGCTGCTCAAAGTAGAACTTGCGTCTGTCTTGCTCCGTTTGGCTCTGCTGCCCGGATGCCGCTCGCTTGCGACATCCGGGCTTTGCTAGAGCAGGAGAGATCCAGTGCAGTGCTTGGTGTTCTTAGCGTCCGACCTGGCTACGCTTGATGAAGTAGTCCAGCAGCTCGGAAGAGCTGTTGTCCATCTCGACGTCGAACGCCTCAACTTTATTCGTAAAGTAGTTGAAGCACATAACGGCGGGGATGGCGACGATGAGGCCGAAGGCGGTGGTGACGAGCGCCTCAGAGATGCCGCCCGCGATGGCGCCGATACCGGCGGTCTTCTGGGTTGCGATCTGCTGGAAGGCGTTCAGGATGCCGACGACGGTGCCGAAGAGTCCGATGAACGGTGCGGTGGAACCAATGGTGGCCAGACCGCCGAGACCGCGCTTCAGCTTGGCGTGCACGATCGACTCCGAGCGCTCGAGTGCGCGCTTGGAGGATTCGATCTGCTCCTCGGTGATGCTGCCGCCGGAGCCGTAGCTGCGGAACTCCTGCAGGCCGGAGGTGACTACCTCGGCAAGGTGCGACTTCTTGCTGCGGTCGCCGACCTTGATGGCCTCATCGAGCTTGCCGTCCTTGAGAGCACCGGCAACCTTGGGCGCGAACTCACGCGACTGCTTGCGGGCAGCCGAGAAGTAGAGTGCGCGATCAATGATCACAGCCAGCGACCAGATGGACATGATGAAGAGCAGCACGACGACAGCGCGGGCAAGATTGCCCATGTTGTGCCAGAGCGAGAGAACGTCAAACCCGACCTGGGCATCTTCAAAATACATACCGAGGGTGGCGGGAACGTGGGCGATTTGGGGTGCGAGTTGAGCGAGAATCACTTGGATCTTTCCTCCTGATTACTAAATCTGTTGCTGAAGAGCGGATGTTGTTTCAAAAACCTTCAAAAGAACTTGCTTCGAGACGCCCCTGCGGGCTTTTGTCCACAAGAACGATGATACACAAGCAGCGTAAGAACTAATCGCTGCTGGGGCTGAAGTTGACGGTAACGGTGGTATCGACCTCTGTCGGCTCACCATTCAGGAGAAACGGCTTGTAGCGCCAGCGCGAAATGGCATCGACCGCGGCCTGACGCAACATCACTGGACCGGACATTACCTGCAGGTTCTCAATGGTGCCGGTCTTGGAGATAATGGCGTGAATCACCACGATTCCCGATATGTGCGCGGCCCTGGCGATGGGCGGGTAGACAGGGTCGCCTCCGCTGATGCGGTTACCGGCTGCAACGCCACTCGATACACGCAGGGGACCAGTCACAGCCTTCTTGACGATGATCGCGGGGCCCGTTCCAAGCGCGCCAATCACGCCACCGGCACCTCCGCCCATGCCCATACCCATGCCGGCAACGCCGGCGTCAGAGGGCGGAGCCTGTTCCTGTACTTCCTTGATCTCGTGGGGAATCTTTGTCGGCGCATGGAAGGAGTTGTCCAATTGCACAATTTTCACTGCAGTCATTTTGACCGGCGGCGGGGGTGGCGGCGGGGGCGGCGGGGGTGGCGGCGGTGCGACGAGTCCGGCCATCATGGCGGTCTTGGGCAAAGCCTCGGGGTAGATCAGCGGAATCAGGATCATGATGCCGAAGATGCTACTGACAAAAAGAAACGTGACAATCGTCCAGTACTTGGACTTCGTCTTGATCTTGCCACTGGATTCGACGAGGGAATCTTCAAACATAGGGCGACCTCTGGATGCTGCCAAGTATAGACACCGCAACGTACGATTTTGCTCCCGGCCATCTCACAAAGAGAGATGTTTAGGCCCGGGACTTCTTACCTGCCGGCAGGGTAGCGGCTTTGCCGCGGCCTGTCCGCCAGTCCTGATATGCCACCAGCATGGGGGCGGCCACTGCGATCGAAGAGTACGTTCCGATCAGAATGCCCACCACCAGCGCGAACGAGAAGCCGTGCAGCACTTCCCCGCCAAAGAGATAGAGACTGAGCACCGTCAGGAAGGTTAGTCCCGAGGTGAGAATTGTCCTGCTCAAGGTCTGGTTGATGCTGTGATTGACGACGACCGACAGTGACTCGCGCCGCATGGTCCGCAGATTCTCACGGATGCGGTCGAAGACGACGATCGTGTCGTTCATCGAGTAGCCGATCAGCGTGAGGATCGCTGCGATTACGGTAAGCGTGATCTCCTGGTTCGTCAAGCT